>JAVBTN010000001.1:0-286642 GCA_031556185.1 Oscillospiraceae bacterium | reverse complement strand
AAAGCGAGTAGCAATTACTGTGGACATCCATTCCCACATAGATTATACTTGCCATTGTAGTGGCCTCCTTTTGTATGCGGCAATCCGCTATTATGGTGTTTTACTCTCATAGTATCGCAGGTTGATCCGCGTTTTGCAATCTGGGCGGGTCACCCCATATTTTCTTACGGCGCAGCAAACAACGAAAGTCACCAAAGCAGCGTAAGTGTCAAACAACAAAAACCGGCCAAATCGGCCGGTTTTTTGGAGCGGGAAACGGGATTCGAACCCGCGACTTTCAGCTTGGGAAGCTGACGCTCTACCACTGAACTACTCCCGCATATGTAGTTAACGAATCCATTATACCGGCAATACCGCCGGGAATCAAGAGGCAATTGTTTTTTCCGCGTGGCCGCGGCAATGAAATGGTGAGTCCCCCTCGATGGCGGCGACACAACAAAAAAAAGGCCCCTGCCGCGCAGGGGCCTTTCATCTCTTATTACGCTTTTCCGTTACAGCCGAGAACATTGACCAGTTTGCGCTTGACAAGACCTTTGATGTTAGTGCGCGCCGGAGACAAATACTGGCGCGGATCAAAATGGTCGGGATGTTCATCAAAATACTGACGGATGGACGCAGTCATGGCCAAACGTAAATCGGAGTCAATGTTAATTTTGCAGACGGCGGAACCGGCCGCTTTGCGCAGCATGTCTTCCGGAATGCCAATGGCGTCGGGCATTTTGCCGCCGTGCTTGTTGATGAGTTCAACAAACTCCGGAATGACCGAAGAGGCGCCATGGAGCACGATCGGGAAACCCGGCAGGCGGCGTTCGATTTCCGCCAAAATGTCAAAACGCAGTTCCGGCTTCTGACCCGGTTTGAACTTAAAGGCGCCGTGACTGGTGCCGATGGCAATCGCGAGGCTGTCGACACCGGTGCGGCCAACAAACTCTTCCACTTGGTCGGGGTTGGTGTATGAGGCGTCTTCGGCGGACACATTGACGGCGTCCTCAATGCCGGCAAGACGTCCCAACTCGCCTTCCACGACAACGCCGTGGGCGTGGGCGTACTCAACAACCTGCTTCGTGAGTGCGATGTTTTCTTCAAACGAGTGGTGAGACCCGTCGATCATAACGGACGTAAACCCGCCGTCAATGCAGCTCTTGCAAATTTCAAAGGTGTCGCCGTGGTCAAGATGGACACAAATGGGCAAGCCGGTGTCTTCAATCGCCGCTTCAATGAGTTTCATCAGGTAGACATGTTTGGCATATTTGCGAGCACCGGAGGACACTTGGAGAATCAGCGGGGATTGTTCCTCCATGGCCGCCTCGGTAATGCCCTGAATAATCTCCATATTGTTGACATTGAACGCGCCGATGGCGTACCCGCCTTCGTAGGCCTTTTTAAACATATCCTTGCTTGTAACTAATGGCATACTCTCAGCTCCTTTTCTAATGTTTGTTTATCTCTACTATTCTATCAGGTGGCGCTTGGGATTGCAAGTGGCAAGACTCCTCAATCTCCAGTCAATAGCGGGCTCAACAGCGAGAGTACGCCGAAAATCACCGGCTGGTGCAGCATGTAGATGAGAAGGGTATGCCGCCCAATCACGGGAAGCAACGGCATGCGGAAGTCGTAAAACCAACGCGGAAACCGGCCTTCTTGAATATAGGTGCCCACCCACGCCCCGAACGGATAGAGGAAAAACCACGGCAACAGCGGGAAGTAATCGTAGGAGAGAAATTGCTCGCCCTGCATACCAAACAGATAGGCATAGGGGATGGCGTCATATTGAGGACCCTGCAGGGGAAATAGAACCTTACACAGCGCAAACAGCCCCAAAAATAAAAACGGCTGCACATGCCTTGGGATTTTGTCCACCCAGGTGGCCGGATTGCCGCACAGCACCATGCACATACCCAGGCAGTGTAAAATACCGAAATAAATCGGCATGCCAAAAGCCCCTGTAGCCAGCGAGATGACCAGCGCGCAGCCTAGCACTTGCAGACCGCGTTTTTGATTGCTGCGGGCATATCGCGCAGAGACACCGGACAGAACAATGAAAAGCCCGGCAAAGATCGGCTCGAGCAGGTTCAATAGCGGGTTGTACAGCACCTGTTCCGGAATCAAACGGAACGACACCAGGTCAAATCCCGTGTGATAGGCCACCATCAAGACAATCGACAGCCCGCGTAGCGCGTCGATCAGCTGTATGCGCCCCGCCTTTCCCGTCCGCGCTTCAGACATTGAAGCGAAACAGCACGATGTCGCCATCGCGCATGACATATTCTTTGCCCTCAGAGCGCACAAGGCCCTTTTCTTTGGCGGCGGCCATACTGCCCACAGTCATCAGGTCGTCAAACGAAATGACTTCAGCGCGTATAAAGCCCCTTTCAAAATCAGTGTGAATGACACCGGCCGCCTGCGGCGCCCGCGTCCCTTTTTTGATCGTCCAGGCGCGTACCTCCGGCACGCCCGCCGTCAGATATGAGATGAGCCCCAGCAGTGTATAGGAGGCTCTTACCAGCCGGGGCAGCCCGGCCTCCGTCAGGCCCAGCTCCGACAAGAAAAGCGAACGCTCCTCTTCCGAAGTCAGTTCGGCAATGTCCGCTTCCAGTTTGGCGCAGATGGGCAGCACTTGCGCGCCCTCCGCGGCGGCGATGTCCGCCACCTGCTTGAAGTACGCGTGGCTGTCCCGCTGTGTAAACCCTTCTTCATCCATGTTGGCGCAGTAGATAACAGGTTTGGCAGACAACAGCGGCACCGTAGCGATACAGGCGCGTTCCTCTTCTCCACAGACAAAAGAGCGCGCCGAGCGGCCCGCGTCCAGATGCGCTTGCAATCGCTCAAACAGCTCCGCTTCCGCCAGATATTTTTTGTCGCCCTTGGCCAGTTTTGTCGCCTTGTCAATGCGCCGGCCAACGAGATCCATGTCCGAAAGTGTCAACTCCAGATTTATGATGTCGATATCGCGGGCCGGATTCGCGCCCCCCTCCACATGCACGATGTTGTCCGAATCAAAACAGCGCACAACATGCACAATGGCGTCTACTTCTCGGATGTGCATGAGAAACTGGTTGCCCAGACCTTCCCCGCGTGACGCTCCGCGCACAAGGCCCGCAATGTCCACAAATTCGATCACCGCCGGCGTGACCTTTTGCGGGTTGTGCATGCGTGCCAACGCGTCCAACCGCTCATCCGGCACGGACACCATACCCACATTGGGCTCAATGGTACAAAACGGATAGTTGGCCGATTCGGCACCGGCGCTGGTGATGGCGTTAAAGAGTGTGCTCTTGCCTACGTTGGGCAATCCGACAATGCCAAGCCTCATATTTCATATCTCCACTTCAAGTCCGTCGTAGGCGACGCCGATGCCATACAGCCGCAAGCGCTCCTCCATGGGCCGGTGTAAAAATCCCGAGTTGTGCGAAAAATGCGTGGCCAGGTAGCGCGTGCGGGCCGTCGCACTCTTTTGCTGGAACATCCGCCGTTTGACGGTTACATTGTCTTCGAGCGTCATGTGGTTGGGCGTGTCCGAATGGATGGGATTGGTGCAGTCCATGCTGACCATGTCAACCTGCTTGCCCGCCAAGAAATCCCAAGTCTCTTCAGGGAAAAAGCCGGTGTCGTTGCCGTAGAGCAACACGCGGCCCTCCCGCTCTATCAGATAGAGATAGGCGCCCTCGCAATGCCGCGCCTGTAACGGCGTAACGGAAAACGGCCCGATATCGTGCGCCTCAAATACCTTGAGCTCTTCAAACGTCAGCACAGGTTCCAGCCGCTTGAGCTCATCTTTTCCGATGACCTGCTCCATGCGCGCCCACACAGTGCTGCTGCCGTAGATGGCGAGTCTCTCCCGCGCCGATTTAAGAGTATACGGTGTGCGCAGGTTGGACAGCTCCGAAACGTAAAAGTGGTCTGCGTGGGTGTGCGTAACCAGCAAATACGCGATGGATCCCATGTCAATTTTCCATTCAAAGGATTGCGAAAGCAAGTCGGGCGGCAGGTCAACCAACAGGCAGTCGTCAATGAGCATGGAGGAACGGCGACGGATGTTTCGCCCCCCCTGCGCACGCGCCTCCTCGCAGGCCGGGCATTGACAGAACACACCGGGAAATCCCTCCGCCGCTCCTGTGCCAAGATAGCGAATGTGCATACAATATCCCCTCCAAGGACATCCCAATATCTGCGGCACAATCCCTGCCGCTTGTTCGCTCCAAATCACAGTAGCTGCTGCTCTGTATCCGTTTATCCGCAATGCCTGCCTGTCGGTTCGGTCGCCGACCCGTCGGCGCGCGCCTACACCCAGGTCTGCCAGATCTCCGGCCGGTACCCCACGGTGGCTTGTTTTCCGTTGCGCACAATCGGCGTGAGAAGCAGCGCCGGATTTTCCAACAGCTTTTCCTCTTTGTCGGACTCATAGGCCAAGTAGGTGACTTGCTCAATGCCGGACGCCGTGCTGTTCATCAGCGCTTCCAGCGAGCCAACGGCCGCGCGCACATTGCGAAACTCACCCTTGCTCATGCCATATCGAACGACATCTATGGACTGAAAGCGAATGCCCCGCTCTTTGAAGTAACGTTCAGCTTTTTTGGTTTCAAAGCATTTAGCCTTCCCGAAAATCTGGATATTCATGCCATTGCCCTCCCAGTCGTATGCGCATGCGCCACACAAAAAAAGAGCGGCACCGGATCCGAAACTGTGTCTTCACGCCTCCCGTTGTCCGCCAGGCCCATGCGCGCAAGACGCGTTTGAAGCCCCGTTGGCACGACGCGCCTCCGCCGCTCACTCCAATATAGTCACACGATTGCGGCCCTTTTGCTTGGAGATGTACATGGCCTTGTCGGCACGATCCACCAGGTGCTGGGGCGATTCCCCTTCCGGCGGCACGCAGGAGGCGGCGCCCAAGCTCACCGTAACAAAGGGGCCGGTCACAGTGGGCGGCGCCGGTATATGCAGGCTCTCAATACCTGTGCGAATGCGCTCGGCCAGCAACCGCGCCGTGGCCAGATCGGTCTCGGGCAGGATGACCACAAACTCCTCTCCTCCATATCGGCAGACAATGTCGCTGCGGCGGTGCAGCAAGTCGCGCATACGGTGCGCCAGACTGACAAGACATTTGTCGCCGATGGGATGAGTAAAGTGGTCGTTATATGTTTTGAAAAAATCCACGTCGAGCATGAGAACCGACAGCGGTTCTCCCAGCGCGGCGCAGCGTGTCCACGCCAACGCCAGTTTCTCCTCAAACGCGCGCCGATTTCCCACACCGGTCAGCTGATCCGTGTGGGAAAGCCGCTGAAGCTCCTGGTTGAGCCCCAGCAGATGGTCGTTGGCTTCGCTGACCCTGCTTCTGGATACAAACGTGTTGACATAGGCAGAGTACGAAAGAAAGGCAATGCTCAGCGCCGACACCAGCATGATAAACACGTTGAGAACGGAGTTGATCATCAGCATTCTTCGCAGCGGCGGAAACAGCGGCATGGCGGCATAGAAACTGGCGCCGGTGGCCATTGCAATGGCAAATGACTGCATGCGCGGCCGCAGCGGCAAGCCCAACACAAGGAACAAGATGGCGACAAACCGCAAAAAAGCGCTGTCCCTGTCTATGGTGGCGCACAGAATGGAAAACTCTCCGAACAGATAGACGACTGAAAACACCGGCACCAAAAACCGGTATGGCAGCGACCGACGCCGCGCGCCGCGCTGGTTGTAGTACAGTGTCAGGACAAAGAACACCGTCATAAACACAAAATGCAACCCAAACACCAGCAGGTTCCTTATGAGCCGTCCGCTGTCCTCATGAATGGATTCAATTTGTACCACACCGGCAACCAGGGTGGCAATCATGGCCGCCAGGCACAACACAGGTAGGCGAGCCAAATTGAGACGAAAGCAGCTGTCGGCAAAAAGCTCGCGGTATTTTTCGGGAACAGGGCAAAACAGTTGTTCATACAGGGCCTCTTTAAATTGATGACGCCATTTGAACAATCAATTCCCTCCCAACCAGTACAGGCCACCGGGTGCGCCAAATCAGCCCTCATAAGATGGGTTTTACTCATTTTAACAATATTCTTTCCGTATGTCAACTCGGGCAGCAGCGCCCCGCCTTTTTCGCCGTTGCATTTTTACCGAGAATGGGGTACACTATATGAGTGGCATTTTTTGTTTGCGCGCACTTTTTACTACGTAAAGGAGGGGCTGCCTTGGCCGAATCGCAGGACAACAAAAAAGTAAGTGGCACGACGGACATGACACAAGGAAGTCCCTGGAAGCATATCGTTTTCTTCACTCTTCCGCTTTTGGCGGGCAATTTGTTTCAGCAGCTCTACTACCTGGTGGACACAATCATCGTCGGCCAAGGCGTGGGCGGCTCCGGTCTCGCAGGCGTCGGGACAACAACACCCGCCATCTTGCTGATCACATCCTTTTTTGTGGGTATCGGTCTGGGTGCCATGGTGCTTTTGTCTCAGTATTACAGTATCGGCGACCTTGAGACATTGCGAAAAATGGTGGCGACGGTGTATTCTCTGTTGCTGCCGCTCATAGGCATCGTCACACTCATCAGTCTGCCGCTGACGGGGCCGATGCTGCAGCTGATTAAAGTGCCCGACGGCGTGACCTTTGAAATGGCACGCATCTATATGGTGATCATTATTCTCGGGTTTTTGGGATCTTTTGGCTTCAACCTCAATGCCGGTCTGCTGCAAGCCATGGGCAATTCACTTGTTCCATTTGTTATGCTGTTTATTTCCACCCTGCTCAACATTGGCCTCGACCTGCTGTTTGTCCTGGTATTCCAATGGGGCGTGGCCGGCGCGGCCATTGCCACAGTGATTGCGCAGACCTTCTCCTGGGTGGGGAGTGTGCTGTATATCAACAGGCACTATCCGTTTTTGCATCTAACGCTATTCAAGTCCGAAATACACAAAGACCTTCTGAAAAAAGCTGTCCGACTTGGTTTGCCGTCCGGGCTCAATCAGTCGCTTTTTTCTGCGGGAATGCTGGTCATGCAGGGGCTTGTCAACGCCCAGGGCGAGAACTTTATGGGCGGATTTGCCGCCGCCAACAAAATTGACACATTTGCCTTTTTGCCCATCCAGAGCGTGGCCACGGCCGTGACCACCTTTGTTGCGCAGAATATGGGCGTAAGCGCAATTGACCGGGCCAAGAAAGGTCTCAAAATCGGGCTGATCCTGTCCTGTCTTGTAGGCGTTGCCGTCGCCGTCATCATTCTGCCGCTGGGTCCGTTTTTCATGCGGCTGTTTATTGCGGACAGCGACCCCAGGGTCGTAGAGTCGGTCATCTCATCAGGCATGGCCTATCTGCGCGACGTGCTCCCGTTCTTCTCTGTTTTGGCCGTGCTGTTCATGCTCAACGCCATGCTGCGCGGCGCTGGTCAGACGCTGGTGCCCATGCTGGCCACGCTGTTGGGTCTTTGGGTGGTGCGTGTTCCGGTCGCCTACTGGCTGACGGCTGCCTTTGGGGCAGACAGCATGTACTATTCCTATGTCATCGGCTGGGCAACGGCCATCCTCATCTCCGGGCTGTACTATCTGTCCGGCAAGTGGAAAAATCGGCACTTGGTGGATCCCAATATGGTCACCATGCTGGGATGATCAAATCGCCAAATGCAACGCCATACCGGGAGGACGCGGGGTAGCCGCACCTTCCGGTTCTTCGTATCGGTCGGATGGACATCTGTTTGTCCTTATCTCAGGTAACCTTTTGTGGAGTTTTGGTGTAATTTTACATTTTTTTGCGTCCCCAATGGACAAGGTATTATTATGTGATAAAATTATCAAGCGGGTTTTCCCGTTTTAGATTTTGAACAAATGCGTAACAAAAATACGTTTAAGAAGGAGCGCATATCATGAGTAAAGTTGTCGTTGTGGGCGCCAATCATGCCGGTACCGCCGCTGTCAACACCATCCTGTCCACCGACCCCAAGCAGCAAGTGGTTGTCTTTGACCAAAACTCGAATATCAGCTTTTTGGGCTGCGGAATGGCCCTCTGGATCGGCGACCAAATCAGCACATCCGATGGTCTGTTTTACTCGAGCTGCGAGACGTTGACAGCCGCCGGCGCGCAGGTGCACATGGAGTCCCGCGTGGACAATATCGACTTTGCCGCCAAGCAAGTGCATGTTACGCTCAAGAGCGGCGAACAGCGCTCAGAGTCATACGACAAACTGATTTTGGCCACCGGCTCGCTGCCGATTGTGCCCAATGTACCGGGTAAAGACCTTCAAAACGTGCAGCTGGTCAAACTCTATCAAAATGCGCAAGAGGTCATCGAAAAGCTCAAAGATCCCAATATCCGCACCGTCACTGTCGTCGGCGCCGGCTACATTGGCGTCGAGCTGGCCGAGGCATTCCAGCGCAAGGGCAAAAACGTCACGCTGATTGACGCCGCTCACACCTGCCTGTCCCCTTACTATGACGAATCCTTTACCGACGCCATGAATGAAAACCTGCGCCGCCACGGCATCGATCTCCACTACAACGAAAAACTGGTATCTCTGCAGGGCGCCGGTAAAGTGGAAAAAGTCGTCACCGACAAAGGCGAATATCCGGCGGACATGGTCGTGCTCTGTGTCGGCTTCACCCCAAACAACGCCTTGGGCAAACAAGATCTCACCCTTTTCAAAAACGGCGCGTATCTGGTCGACCGCCACCAGCAGACCAATATCCCGGACGTCTACGCCATTGGCGACTGCGCCACCGTGTTTGACAACGCCCTCGGCGATGTCAACTATATCGCGTTGGCCACCAACGCGGTCCGCAGCGGCCTCGTGGCCGCCTACAACGTCTGCGGCACATCCGTTGAAAGTCTTGGCGTGCAGGGCTCCAACGGCATCTGTATTTACAATTACAAGATGGTCTCCACCGGCCTGACCATGCGCAAGGCGCTGGCCCTCGGCAGAGACGCCGCCTGCGTGGACTACGAAGACTACCAGCGCCCTGAGTTTATCGAGTCGGGCAATCAGAAGGTCAAATTACGCATTGTCTATGACAAAACCTCCCGTGTGGTTCTGGGTGCACAGATGGCCTCTGAGTACGACGTATCCATGGGCATTCATATGTTCTCTCTGGCCGTGCAGGAGAAGGTCACCATTGACCGCCTCAAGCTGCTCGATATTTTCTTCCTGCCGCACTTCAACAAGCCCTATAACTATATCACCATGGCCGCGCTGAGTGCCACCTGATCTGGGTTTGGCCCTCCCGATTGGCCGAAGGTGCTTTTTCGGAGATGAAATCGGCAAACAAAAGTGTTTTTTGCTGGAAGTTTCGTATAAAGCGTAGAATTTTTGTCAAACTGAAAAAAAGGCTTGTTCCTGAACCGCACCCAGTATATAATGTATACGAAAATTTGGAGCCTTTGTTTTCAGTGAGATGGGCTCATAACAGGAAGGAAAATGACGCATGAGCATTAAAATCGGTATCAATGGTTTTGGCCGCATCGGACGGCTGGTGTTCCGCGCCGGACTCAATAACCCCAACGTGGAGTTTTTGGGCATCAACGATCCGTTCATGTCCCCGGACTACATGGCCTACATGCTCAGATACGACACCGTGCATGGCCGCTTTAGCGGTGACATCGCGTATGACGACAACTCCATCTCCGTAAACGGCAAGAAGATCAACTTCTATGCCGAAAAAGATCCCGCCAACATTCCTTGGGGCAAGATTGGCGTCGAGTACGTCGTTGATGCCACCGGCATCTTCCACTCCAAAGACAAGGCCCAGGCTCACCTGGACGCCGGCGCCAAAAAAGTGGTTTACACCGGCCCGTCCAAAGATGACACCCCGATGTTCGTCTGCGGCGTCAATCTGGACAAATACACCCCCGACATGAACTTTGTCTCCAACGCCTCCTGCACGACCAACTGCCTTGCTCCTTTGGCCAAAATTATCAATGACAAGTTCGGCATTGCCGACGGTCTGATGACCACCGTGCACGCTACCACCGCCACCCAGCTGACCGTTGACGGCGCCTCGAAAAAAGACTGGCGCGGCGGCCGTGCCGCCTCCGGCAACATCATCCCCTCTTCTACCGGCGCCGCCAAAGCCGTCGGCAAAGTCATTCCCGAACTCAACGGCAAGCTGACCGGCATGGCGTTCCGTGTGCCCACGCTGGATGTCTCTGTCGTCGACCTGACCGTCAACCTGAAAAATCCGGCCAAGTATGAAGAGATCTGCGCCGCCATCAAGGCCGCCAGCGAGGGTGAGCTCAAAGGCATACTGGCGTACACCGAGGACGCTGTGGTCTCGTCCGATTTCATCGGCGAAGCTTGTACCTCCATCTTTGACGCCAAAGCCGGCATCGCGCTGACCGACACCTTTGTCAAACTGGTTGCCTGGTATGACAACGAGTGGGGTTATTCCAACAAGGTGCTTGATCTCATTTGCCACATGGACAAAGTTAAGTAAGAACAACTGTCAAATATTTGAGGCCCTTTTTCGTTGGAAAGAGGGCCTCTATTTCTCTCAATTGGCCGTTTGGCGCGGGCTCGGTGGATAAGTCTGATCAACGCGCTTTCGCTTGCCGTCACTCGGACGCCCACAGGAGGTAAACTATGGCTGAATTGCGATATAATCCCATCACACAGGACTGGATCATGGTGGCATCCCATCGTCAGGCCAGGCCGCAGATGCCCAAAAACTGGTGCCCTTTCTGTCCCGGCAGCGGACGTGTACCCGACGAGGGCTACGCCGTGCTGCGATACCCCAATGACTTTCCCGCCCTCTCCAAGACGCCGCCCGAGCCCGATGACGTGGGCACCGACCTGTTCCAGGTCCGGCCCGCTTACGGGCAATGTGAAGTGCTGCTGTACAGCGATCAGCACACGGCCCTGCTGCGCGAACTGCCCGACGAACACGTACACAAGCTGGGGAGACTCTGGCGCGACTGTTTTGTGGACATGGCGCGCGACGAACAGGTCAAGTATGTCTTTTTGTTTGAAAACCGCGGCGAACTGGTTGGCGTGACTATGCCGCACCCGCACGGCCAAGCGTACGCCTACAGCCATATCCCAAAAAAGATGGCCGAAAAGTTGCGCGGCGCGCGCGCACACTTTGAAGAATGCGGACGCAATCTGTTTTTGGAGCTGCTCGAGGGTGAACTTGCAGATGGCCGGCGCATTATCTTTGAAAACGAAGCATTTGTGGTGTACCTGCCCTTCTTTGCCCCCATGGCCTACGGGGCGCATGTGACTGCGAAACGCCCCGTCATTCACATCGGCGACATGACAGACCATGAGCTCAACCTGCTCAGCGAGACAATCCGCGCCTGTGCCGGCATGTACGACGCGCTGTTTGACATGCCGTTTCCCTATATGATGTGCATGAATAACGCACCGGTCAACAGCGGCGACCTCTCACAAATCTGGCAGTTTCACATTGAGTTTTATACGCTTCTGCGCGCTGCGGACAAACAGCAGTTCATGGCCTCTTCGGAGACCGGCGGCGGCGCCTGGTGCAACCCGACCAGCCCTGAAGAAAAGGCGCAGGAGCTGCGCCAGGCCTATGATCGCTACCGAAACAAGACGAAGTAGTCTCTCTGCCAAGCGCGCTGACGTGCCTGAAAAGGCGTTGCCGGAAGTATCCGGCAACGCCTTTTGTCATGATGAATCCGGATGCTATGCGTCGCTCACCAGTCGTTCGATTTCAAGCAGCTGCTTGATGGCGTTGCCGGTGCGCGCAATCCCGGAAATATAGCGCTTACCGAAGCCTGACTGGTCGTTGGATGGCGGCACAATTTGCTCCTCGTCAATATACATGACCTCCCGCACCAGGTCGACAATGAGCCCTATCCCGGAGTCCCCCACGTCGACGACAATAATGCAGGTGCGGTCGTTATAGCGCTGCGGCAGCTTGTTAAAGCGAATACGCACATCCATCACCGGGATGATTTTGCCGCGCAGGTTGATGATGCCTTTGATATACGGAGGCAATTCGGGCACCTCTGTGATGGCCTGGACGTTGATGATCTCGGTGACATAGGAGATGCTCACGCCGTAGTCTTCTTCTCCCACGGCAAACGTGAGATACATGTTTTTGGTCCCGTCAACTTCGTTGTTTATGATCATGTTGAGCTCTTCCATGAGAATTCCTCCGTCTATTCTGTCAGGCTCTTGACGTCAATAATGAGGCTGATGTTACCGTTGCCTAGAATGGTACAGCCCGATACGCCACGAATTTGACCGATGCGTTTCGTGATAAAAGGGGGAATGGGCTTGACCACAATTTGCTGTTCGCCCACAAGGTCGTCGGCAAACAGGCCGGTCATCTTGCCCTCGTCTTCCACCATGATCATGATGCCCGCGCTGAAATCGGATACTTCTGTCTGCACCCCAAACAATTTGTGCAGCCGCACAATGGGGAAGCACTCACCCCTGAACAGGATCATCTCCTTGCCGTCGGGGTCAATGATGATGTCTCTCATGTCCGGCTTGAATGATTCTCTGATGTTGAGAGTGGGCACGATATAATAATTCTTGCCCACGCAAATTTCGATGCCCGCCAAAATGGCCAGTGTGAGCGGAATGCGGATGGTAACGGTCATCCCTGCCCCGGGTACCGAGTCAAGCAGCACATTGCCGCCGATCTTTTCGATGTTCTTTTTGACAACATCCATGCCAACGCCGCGCCCTGACACCTCGGTCACTTGCTCATTAGTGGAGAACCCGGGCAACATGATAAAGTTGTAAATCTCTTTGTCGGTGTATTCACATTCGGGCTTGTTGACGATGCCCTGCTTTTGCGCTTTGGCGAAAATCTTGTTCCGGTCGAGCCCGCGGCCGTCGTCTGTGCAGGAGATGATAACGTCCGAGCCGGAGTTGCGCGCTTCCAACAAGATTTTCCCTGTGGCCGGCTTGCCCGCGTCGATGCGCGCCTGGCGGTCGTCTTCCAGCCCGTGATCCATGGAATTTCGTATGATGTGCATGAGCGGATCCGACAGGTTGTCAATGATGTTTTTGTCAACTTCTGTCTCCTCACCCAAAATGGTCAGATCCACGTCTTTGCCCAACTTGCGGGAGAGATCCCTGACAATGCGGCTCATTTTGTGGAAAGTGGACGACACGGGAATCATGCGCACCGACATGATGACATCTTGCAGCTCACTGGTGTTTTTTGTGAGCAGTCCGGCGGCCTTCTCAAAGCTGTCCAGTTGCAGCCCCTGCAGATCCGGACTGCTGACCACCATAGACACCGAGATCACCAGCTCGCCAACCAGATCCATCAACCGATCCAGCTTGTCGACGTTGACACTGATGAAGCTCTGTTTGGCCTCCGTCTGCACCGCCGGCGGGGCTTTGGCCGGGGCGGTCACTGCGGCGGACGCCGTCGGGGTGTCCGGTTCGGCTGTCGGCGGCGCGTCGCCGCCTGTGATGGAATATGCGGCTTCCGACGCAGGGGCTTCCGCGCCTGTATCGGGCGGCGACACATGTGCTGCGGCGTCTTCCTCGTTCGGTGACGGCGCAGCCGCTTCGGCCATCAGCTCAAAGCTTTTAACAAAAAGCGCTTCGGAAATGATCGCGCGTATCTGTTCGATGGGCTCATCGGTGTACATGCGGATGATGACGCCCGACTTTTCAATTTGGTCGCTGCAGTCCTCCAGCAAATCGGCGGGCACCGTCTCAATGTACTCCATGTGTTCGAGCAGCGTGTTGACAATTTGATACGCGCGGATGTTCTCCATTTTGCATCCGTCTTCAAAATACACCTGCGCACGATAACAGTTGCCCACATTGGCGCCCCGGGTCGTCTCCTGCAGTAAACTGTCGGCAGGCGACGAAGGCTCGGGCGCCTCTTTTTCCGCCGTCGTCTGTGCAGCGGCGCCCGTGAGCGTGCGCATGTATTCTTCAATGCGTGTCAGGATGGGGGTTTCGTTGCCGTCGGACGCGAGCCCGTTTTGAATCTTGGCCACTTCCTGTTTAAAAAAGTCGGCCGATTCCAGACACAGGTCGGTGATGACCGGCCAGTCCGGTTTCGCGTCGTTGTGCTCTCGTATATAGAAGAACATGTCCTCAACGGAGTGCCCCAGTTTGGAAATGTGAACGAAATCCATCATGGCTGCCGACCCTTTTATGGTGTGCATGACGCGGAAAATCTCGTTGATGTGCTCTTCCGCCAGCGCGCCCAACTGCTCGCCTTCAATGAGGATTTCCTCTAGGCGCTCAGTGAGTTGCATGTTTTCGAAGATGAACATCTCCAGCATAGGGTCGTTGCTCATATGACCTCGCTCCAATCAACGGAATCTTTGGCGCATTTTCATACCTATATGTCGTATCGCCAACCCAAAGAGTTTAGCTTTTTCTCGAAAGATTTCATGCCGTGTTCAACTTTGGCATTAAAATGGGCATACCGGCGCGATGGCGCCGGCATGCCCTAGTATGCCCAAAAAAAGCCCTTTCCGTCACGCGATTTTGCGGCGCTGGTATTCCGCAATGAGCAGGTCCACCACCCGGCCGTAACTCTTGACGCCATCCGGTTGATCCATGGCCTTTAGATAGCTGTTATTGACCGCCTCGCCCAGATCTTTTGCCGGCCCTTCATATTGTTTCAGTTTAGCGTTTTGCGCGTCGATGTCCGCCCGCACGGCGGGCGCCATCGTCTCCCAAAGCGCGGCATACTTCTGTGCGTCTTCCGCATAGAGCGCGTTGGAGCAATAGATAAAGGCCAGGTGATAGCCGGAGTAGACAAACGTGGGGTCTTCGTTTTGAACACAGGCCAAGAAAGCCACAAAATTTGCCTCATCCTCCGGGGCGTATCCCATGCGGTGCGCCATCTCGTGGCAGATGGTAAACGGCAGATGAGCGTCGATGGTCTCAACGCTAACCACCGACTCCCCTGTGAACGGTACGAAAATGCCCGCCAGGCCAACGGTAGGCAGCAGCTTGTACAGGCTCATCCGTTTGGCCGCCTTGGGGACGGCGTCAAATTCGTCGGATGTCTCGGCCAGCGCGGCATATCCGTTGGCGGCGCGCGCCCGCAGGCTGTCAAAGCCCCCTGCGTCACAAACAAGACTCTCATTGCGTGGCACCCGATCCGACCATTCATTCATCTCGTCGCGAAGCCAGACCGCCGTCTCATACAGCGCCTGGGGTGATATCCGCCCGCTCTCTATGTTCAGGCGTGTGGTCAACGGCGGCGCCGCGTAGTTGAGCCCCCAAACCAAAAAGAAAAACGTCGCCAGAGACACCGCCGTCAGCGCCGCATGCGACAACCAGTGCAGCAAAGGCCATGTGGACTTTTCGACAATGACCGACCGCACGGTCAGCGCCAGCGTGACGAGGCCCGTCACAACGAGCCCCGCAGCCAGCCACTCCGCCACGGCAAAGCGCGTAAAGGAGAACACAGTGGCCAGCAGGGCGGATATCCAGCGGGACCACGGGGTGTAAACACGCAATACCCCCGCGGGGTCGTTGCGCGCCCATATAATGGCAACTGCACACAACACCGCCAAGGCAACCGCACAGACCGAGCGGACAACAATGGGCTTTTTGCTTTTGACAGACATGGTCATAGCCTCCCGCAGGACAGAATATGGATATTATATCAGCGTGTCCGCAAACAATGCAATCACTCACAGAAACGATCCGCTTCGGAAGGCGGGCAAGCCGGTCGTTTGCGCGGTGTGATTTGCTTTTTTGTTGCCTTTATGGTATACTATCCGACGAATCGAAATGTATGTATAAGGAGGAACACATCATGAGCACATTGAAGGGTGCATGCATTATTGGCCAGTCGGGCGGCCCGACGGCCGTTATTAACGCCAGCGCGCTGGGTGCCATCCAAACAGCGTTGAACACCGACTGCATCACAAAAGTCTACGGCGCCGCCCACGGCATTCGCGGGGTACTCGACGACGTTCTCTACGACATGAGCTGCGAGGATCCGGCAGAACTGGACAAAATGAAATTCACGCCGTCGTCCGCCCTGGGTTCTTGCCGCTATAAGATGAAAGACCCCGATGTCGACGACACCGATTACAAACGCATTTTGGAAATTTTTAAAAAATATAATGTGCGCTATTTCTTCTACAACGGCGGCAATGACAGCATGGACACCTGCAACAAGATCAGCAAGTTTATGCTCAAGTCCGGCTACGAATGCCGTGTCATGGGCATTCCCAAGACCATCGACAACGACCTGTTCGGCACTGACCACTGCCCCGGCTATGGCAGCGCCGCCAAGTATATTGCCACAACCTGTATGGAAGTCTATCATGACGCCCGCGTCTATGACATTCCCATGGTCACCATCATTGAGATCATGGGCCGCCACGCCGGTTGGCTGGCTGCGGCCAGTGCGCTGGCCACCCATGCTGGCTGCGGGCCCGACCTGATCTATTTGCCCGAGGTCGCCTTTGACATGGACAAATTTCTGCTCGACGTGAAAACTCTGCACGACAAAAACGGCAAAGTCATTGTGGCGGTCAGCGAAGGAATTCACGACAAGGACGGCCGGTTTATCGCCGAGTACGGTTCCGATCTTGCGCAAGCCAAAGACTCCTTTGGGCATGCCCAACTGGGCGGCCTGGCGGCGACGCTGGCCAACATTGTCCGCCAGCGTTTGGGCTGCAAGGTGCGCGGCATTGAATTGTCCTTGCTCCAGCGATGCGCCAGCCACTGCGCCTCCTCGGCCGACATCGCGGAGTCATACGCCGCCGGCGCCGCCGCGGTGCGCAGCGCGGCCGAAGGCCTGACTGACAAGATGGTGGGCTTTGAACGCATGATGGATGGCGGACAATACCGCTGTGATGTCAAGTTGCTGGATTTGGCCACCGTGGCAAACACCGAGAAAAAAGTGCCCCTCGAATGGATCAATGCCGAGGGCAACGGCATCCTCAACGGTTTTGTCGACTATGCCACCCCGCTCATTCAAGGCGAGACCGACATGGCGTATGAAGGCGGTCTGCCCCGTTTTGCCCGTCTGAAAAAAGTGCAGGCGAAGTAAACCGTCATATGGCTCTTGGGCGGCGGGGTGAGGTGCCCTCGCCGCCCTTTTGAGAGGGGATCGTATGAAAATGACGCTTCCGCACATTGGTATGCGCATGGTAAAAACCGGCGTCAGCGTATTGGTTTGCCTGCTGATTGCGCAGCTGTGCGCCTATCCTTCCCCGGTGTTTGCCTGCGTGGCCGCCATCATTGTCACCAAGGACACCATTGAAAACTCATTTAAGCAGGGCATAGACAGGGTGGTGTCCACTCTGGTGGGCGGCGCAATCGCCATTGTCATCCTGCTGTGGAATATTGACGTCTTCAACCCCTATCTGAGGATTGCCATTGTGGCGCTTGGCTGCATCCTTACTCTTTACTTCTGTGTGGTCATCAAGAGTCCGGACGCCGCCGCGCTGGCCTGCGTTGTTTTTTTGTCTATCGTGCTTCAGCACCCGCAAGACAAATACATCTTTGCGCTGACCCGCATCGCGGAGACCGTGGCGGGCATCGTTGTATCTCTTACTGTCAACCGTTTTTTTCGCTGGCCGCCCATTGGGCCGCGCAAGCAAGACACCGCCGACGCCGACAGTCCGCAATAGCCCCTTACAGAACACGAGGAGGGATTTCCCTCCTCGTGTTTGTTTTATATGGCGACAAGGCGTGGATGACTTGTGAACATGTCAACGTCATGCCCGCCGCGCGTTATCCCAAAAGCCTCTCCAGGCAAACTCTGATTTCCTGAATGAATACCCGTGACGTCACACTCTTGACCGGCGTACCCGCTTCGACCAGCCCCACCAAATCCTTTGTCATGATTCCCTCGTTCATGGTTTGCAGCGAGGCTTGCTCCAACGCGTCTCCAAACCGGACCAGCGCCGGCAGTTCATCGAGCTCGCCCCGCTTTTTCAATCCGCCTGACCAGGCAAAAATCGTGGCAATGGGATTGGTTGAGGTCTCCTCTCCTTGCAGATGCTTGTAATAGTGGCGTGTGACAGTGCCGTGCGCCGCCTCGTATTCAAACTGCCCTTCGGGGGAGACCAGCACAGACGTCATCATGGCCAAGGAGCCGAACGCCGTGGACACCATGTCGCTCATGACGTCGCCGTCGTAATTTTTGCACGCCCAAATGTAGCCGCCTTCGGAGCGGATGACGCGCGCCACGGCGTCGTCAATCAAGGTGTAAAAGTACTCCAATCCAAGGGCGTCAAACCGGGCGCGGTAGGTTTCAAATATCTCCTCAAAGATGGCCTTAAAGTACCCGTCGTACACTTTGGCGATGGTGTCTTTGGTGGAAAACCAAACGTCCTGTTTTGTATCAAGGGCATATTGGAAGCAGGCATGCGCAAAGGAACGGATGGACGACTCCTTGTTGTGCGCGCCCTGCCATATGGCAGGACCGTCCACGGATTGTACGCTCACTGTTTTTTTCTGTCCGGAAGCGCCCACGAATGTCATGACGCATTCGCCGGGCTCCTGGGTGACAAAGTCCACACTGCGGTAGACATCCCCATAGGCATGGCGCGCAATGGTGATGGGTTTCTTCCAGTTTTTCACGACCGGCTGAATGGAATCGATCAAAATGGGCGCACGGAAAACGGTGCCGTCCAATATGGCCCGAATGGTGCCGTTGGGGCTCTTCCACATTTCCGTCAACTGCGGGTATTCCTCCATGCGCTGCTGGTTGGGCGTGATGGTAGCGCACTTGACGGCCACACCGTATTTTTTGTTGGCCAGAGCGGCGTCAACAGTCACTTGATCCTTGGTCTCGTTGCGGTACAACAACCCCAGATCGTAATACTCACTGTTGAGGTCCACAAAGGGATGAATGAGCTCGTCTTTGATGATTTGCCAGAGAATGCGTGTCATCTCGTCGCCGTCCATCTCGACAATGGGTGTCGTCATCTTGATTTTTTCCATTATGCCTCTCCTTGCTATTTTTTTAGGGATCATTCTGTATGCCCAGCCGCATAGTAGTTGACCAAGCATCCTTCCAGCAAAATGCGCCGCTCCTTGGATGTCAGTCCCGCACAGTGGAGCATCAGCGGGTGAACCTCTCCCCCCGACGTGATGATCTGCGCCGCAAAGGTCTCACAGCCGTCAATCAGCGCCTGCCTAAGGTTGGGGACATACACATAGTCGCCCTCACCGCCGTCAAATGACGCCGCCTCGCTGTGCGTGAACGGTACAATCCCCCAGTTGATGCAGTTGGAGCGGTACCGCTTGGTGGCGTATTCCCGGCAGATGTTGGCGTATCCCCCCAACACCTTCTGGCAGGAGGCGGCCTGCTCACGCGCGGATCCGTCTCCCGGTTTCCGTGCATACAGGCATGAGCCGATGGTCACATGGCGAATGTCCCCGCCCACACAGTTCAGCGCTTGGATGGCCTCTTCAGGCGCGCCGCCCTGCTTGCGCTCCGTCTCCAACGCGGCCACCGCTTTCGCCCGTTCCACATAGTCCGGGCAGCGGCGGGAGAGCGTAAACTCCGCCAATCGTATGGGATTGGAGCGGTAGGATGATGTTTCACCGGACGGTATCAGTTCATCGGTGGTCGTCACCTCGTCGTGAATGACGGCGCACAGTTTGAGAAGGAGGTGATCATTGGGCGGCGCCATTTCGGGCCAGTCCCGGATATTTGGGGCAAACCGCAGCGCCTCGTCCGGCCTCGGCTTTCCAAATCCCTCATAGCAGCGCTTGTTGTACATTGAGCCGTCGTAAACATACGTCACGTCCGGTTGTACATAGTCGATGTCGGTGGCGGCTGTGATGATGCCCCCATTGCGCGCGGTCGCCGCAATGGAGCGTGCGTCCATGAGCGCGACAGCGGCCATCTGCCCGTCCCCGGGCTTGGATCCTTCTCTGCTGGCGAAGTTGCGCGTGGCATGGCGGATGGAGAGCGAATTGTGACCGGGGGTGTCGCCCGCGCCGAAACAGGGGCCGCAAAACGCCGGTTTGATGACGGCGCCCGCGCGAATAAGCGTCTCCGCCGCGCCCTGTTTTGTAATGGCCAAGGCCACCGGCATGGAAGCGGGATATACAGACAAATCAAAATATCCATCTCCCACACTCTGCCCGTCCAAAATAGCGGCCGCCTCCACAATGTTCTCGTACAGGCCGCCTGAACAACCCACAATGACACCCTGGTCACAAGTGACTTGGCCGTCGACAATGCAGTGCTGCAAATCAAGGTGCGCCTGCGCGCCGAGCTGCCGGCTGGCGTCTTGCGCCACATCCGCCAGCATCCGCGTAGGGTCAGCTTGAAGTTCATGGATCGTGCACCCTTTGCTGGGATGGAAAGGCAGGGCAATCATGCATTCGACACGGCTCAGATCAATTTTGACCACACTGTCGTAATAGGCGCCGTTTTGTGGGGCAAGCGTCCGAAAATCCTTCGGACGACCCACAAGGCGGTAGTAGTCCTCAATGACCTCGTCTGTCTCCCAAATGGAGCTCAGGCAGGAGGTTTCGGTAGTCATAACGTCAATGCCAATGCGATAGTCCGCCGACAGGTGCCTCACCCCCGGCCCGACAAACTCAAGCACTTTGTTTTTTACATCGCCGCCCGGGAATGTTGCCGTCACCAACGCAATGGCCACATCCTGCGGGCCAACGCCCCTGCGGGGCTTGCCGTCCAGATAGACCAACACCACCTCCGGTGACGGGACGTCATAGGTGTTTTTGAGCAGTTGCTTGACCAACTCTCCACCGCCCTCCCCGATGCCCATGCAACCGTAAGAGCCATAGCGGGTGTGGCTGTCAGATCCGAGGATCATCCGGCCGCAGGCGGCCATGCGCTCCCGCGCGTACTGATGGATGACCGCTTGGTTGGGCGGCACAAAGATGCCCCCATACTTGCGGGCGGCGGACAGCCCAAACGCGTGGTCATCCTCATTGATTGTGCCGCCCACGGCGCACAGTGAGTTGTGGCAGTTTGTCAGCGCGTACGGCACCGGAAACGAGGTCAGTCCCGAGGCGCGGGCCGTTTGGATGATCCCCACGAATGTGATGTCGTGTGAGATAAGCGCGTCAAACCGTAACCGCATCTTTTTGGGATCTTCTCCCTGGTCGTGCGCGCGCATAATGGAGTAGGCGATTGTCTTCTCTCGCGCTAAATCGGGCGCCGGCGCATCAGGCGCCTCATCGGCGGGCACAATCCGACCGTCGATCAGATAGCAGCCGCTGCGGATTAGTTCAATCAAACGAATTCCCCTCTCTCAGGTGATATGTATATTTAACCATAATTCCGCGCATTTCTCAATATCCATATTGCGCTGTCCGACCATTTGTGCGTCCACAAACAGTCACGACATCATCTCGCCTCAATACGTGTGCTGCGCGGCAGCGATTTCCCCTTCCTCCACACGAAACAGCCGCTGAAAGCCGCACCGGGCGGCTGCGGCGGCGCGGGTCAAAAGCAATCCACCCACGCGGCCTCCCAAAGACATTGCTTTAATGAAGCAGCCGCCCACGGGAGAAGACGCGGCCTTGATTGATTTTCCTCAATGGGAGCCGGACACTGTCCAAAAAGACCAAAAAAAGTGACAGAATAACCATTTCGCACACGTGTTTTCCCCGACACATACAATGCGGTAAGAACGAAGAAAGGGATTTTTACATGCTCACTACCATTCCGTTCGACCGTATTAAGGCGCTCGAATGCGCGGACCAATGGGCGTTGGCACGCAATCAGCAATATTTGAATTTTCACGGGCTGGGCGGTGATTGCACCAATTTTGCCTCCCAGTGCGTCCTGGCCGGCAGCGGCGGTGTGGAAAACCACACGCCTGTTTACGGCTGGTACTACCATTCCGCCTATGACCGCAGCGCCTCTTGGACCGGCGTGGAGTTCTTCCACCGGTTCATGACCACCAACACCGGCCCAGGTCCTTTTGCCCGGGAAAGCGCGCTCGGCGAGGTGCAAATTGGCGACATCATTCAGCTGGGTGGTGTCAGCCAGCGGTATTATCACACATTGGTGGTCGTCGAGTCCGCTATCACACCCACCCTTCACAACGTGAAAGTATCGGCGCACACCAACGACGTCAGCCACAAGCCGCTGGATCAATATGCCTTTCAGGTTATGCGGTGCATCCACATGCTGGGCGTGCGGCGCTGGGCGTGACAGCCGGTCATGAAAAAGTGCCTCCCGGAAGGGAGGCACTTTTCTAAACACAGTTATTCGGGGTTTCGCGCATTCCAGGCCTCAACAACGCCGTTCTGATGAACTTTGGCAAAATTCTTGTTCCCGTTGTGCGTTGTACTGCCGGAGAAGTGGATGCATACCTGCCCCGACATGCCGTTGTCGGCAATGGTGCCGCTGGCGTGCGGCATGCCGTTGATGGAGGCAGCCATGGTGTGTCCGTTGATGGTCACCCAGACCGGGCGTACGCTCCAACTCCATTTACCGTCAAAGGTTTTCTTAAGTATGTCCGTGTCGGCCTTCGTCAGCGGCTCCACATCGGCGTGCTTCCCGTTGGAAAAGCTCTGCACGTAATAGACCGCGCCCGAACGCACATCGTACACTTTGGCGGGCTCAAATGTGGTGAAAATCTCCTTCGCCTTGCTCCACTGAAGCAATTCCACATCATACATGCCGGTACTGCTGTAACTATCTTCGTCGGCCAGATATTTTGACTTGATGTACCCCACGCTTTCACCCAGCTTCACCTTCGACCAACCATCGGCCACGGCGGCCAGCATGGTGACTTCGGCGCCGGCTTTGAGAGTTTTGATGACGGCGGCTTCCGTGGACGCACTCTCGCGGAAATTGACGCTGGTCTTCACCCAGAGTTTTTGCCCAGCTTCCACGTCAAGGGCAACTGCTTCTTCGTCTGGCAGCGCTTTGATATAATCCGACTTCATGAATCCTTCTTTTCCGTTATATGTGACACGGGACCATCCGTCTGCGTTGTACTCGGTGACCTCAACCTCCGTGCCCTGTTTAAGTGTCCTGATAATGCCGGTCTCCGTGGAACCGCCTTTGCGGAAATTCACGTTGGCCGTTGTCACATAACCCGACGCCAGCGAGGAAATGGGGATGACAAGTATCATCAAAACAAGCAGTACGCATATGGTTTTTCTGAAACGAAGTTTTGGTATCGCCCTCATAAATGCAATCCTCTCAATGGTTTAATTTCTCTGAGAATACCATACGCAGGAAAAAAAGTCAATCGTTTTGTAATCATTTTGTTATTCTTTTGTTACCCTTTGTGCGCGCGGAAACGCGGCTGCCTTTTCAACCACAGTCGTTTCTCCGCCCCGAAGCACGCGTTTTCTTTTGCCCAACACACCTAAAAGAAACGCACCGTGACAGACATGCCGCTTCGTGTTGGCGGTAGACTTTTTCTCGTGTTTCTGGCATATATTGCTTGCCGTCACCCCAATTGTTCTGTATGATGGAAGTACTTCTGCAGAGAAATGTCGGATCTGTCATGGACAAGAAGGGCGGGGAAGAAGAGGCGCGCTATCGTATGTCGGGCCTCTTTCCAAACCTCAAGAGATGGCGGAAGGCCTAGACGACGGCACAAGCAATACATGTCGCACAAGCACTGCCTGCATCTGAGATTATTATTTTAAAACATCTTGCATTTATATTCATATTATAGTATAATTAATCAATAACAAAAAGGGGGCACAACTATGAAGTCCATAAAAAAAGCGGTGCTGGCCTATTCCGGCGGGCTGGATACGTCAGTGATCATTCCCTGGCTAAAAGAGACATACGGCTGCGAAGTGATTGCTGTGGCAGCGGATGTGGGGCAGGGAGAGGAGCTGACCGGCCTCATTGAAAAAGCAAAAAAAACCGGTGCGTCTGCCTGCTATATTGAAGACCTGCGGCATGAATTTGTGAATGAATATATATTCCCCACGTTGCAAATGGGCGCCGTGTATGAAGGGCAATATCTGCTGGGTACCTCCTTTGCGCGACCGGTGATTGCCAAGCGGATCATTGAAATTGCGCTCCGGGAGGGCGCCGATGCCATCGCCCACGGCTGCACCGGCAAGGGCAATGATCAAGTGCGCTTTGAGCTGACCATCAAGGCCTTCGCGCCGCAAATGGCCATCATTGCGCCCTGGCGCGAGTGGGACCTGCGCTCTCGGGAGGACGAAATTGCTTACGCCGAAGCGCGTGGCATTGCGTTGCCCATCACGCGTGAGACGAACTACTCCAAGGACAAAAACCTCTGGCACTTGTCGCATGAGGGGTTGGACTTGGAAGATCCGGCAAACGAACCGTTGTACGACAAAATCCTGGAGTTGGGTGTCACGCCGGAAAAAGCACCCAACAAACCCACCTATGTCTCCATCGACTTCGAACAGGGCATCCCCGTGGCCGTCGACGGTGTAACCATGGACGGCGTGGCGCTGATCGAAGCCCTCAATGCGCTGGGCGGCGCCAACGGCATCGGCCTTGTCGACCTAGTGGAAAACCGGCTGGTGGGCATGAAGTCTCGCGGCGTCTATGAGACGCCCGGCGGCGCCATCCTGTACCACGCCCACCGTGTGCTGGAAACACTGACGCTCGACCGCGATACATCGCACCAAAAAGAGCAGTTGGCCATCCGCTTTGCCGAACTGGTGTACAACGGTCAGTGGTTTACTCCGTTGCGCTGTGCGCTGTCCGCGTTTGTCTCGGAGACACAAAAGTCGGTCACCGGCTGTGTGAAACTCAAATTGTATAAGGGCAATATCATCAACGCCGGCGTCACTTCGCCTTATTCCCTGTACAATGTGGATCTTGCTTCTTTTGGCGAGAGTGATTACAATCAAAAAGACGCCGAGGGTTTCATCAATTTGTTTGGTTTGCCCATCAAAGTGGGCGCATTGGCCAAAGGTCAGTAGACGCATGAACATAACTCCAATGAAGGCAGACGACCACACCGAAGTGTTCGCGCTATGGACAGCGGTCATGCCCCAAACATTGAGCGCCGACGACGAGCAGGCGTCGCTGGCCCGTTTTTTGGCGCGCAATCCCGGCCTGAGCCTCGTGGCGCGGTCGGACGGTGCCTTGGTGGGCGCCGTACTTTGCGGACACGACGGACGCCGCGGCTTTCTGTACCATATGGCCGTTAGTCCCGCGTTTCGCCGCAGCGGTGTCGCGCGGTCGCTGGCCCGGGAAGCGCTAACCCGTTTGGGGGACGAGGGCATTGATAAATGTCATATTTTTGTTGAAACGAATAACAGCGCCGCCCAAAATGCATGGTCCTCGATGTGCTGGAACCGCCGAGACGATCTGTACGTTTACGCCATGTCTACCGGTCGGAAAAACAGGGGGATGAACGAATGAAACTGTGGGCAGGACGTTTTCAAAAGGAAACTGACAATCAGGTCAATGACTTCAACTCTTCCATCTCATTTGACGCCCGCCTGTACCGCGAGGACATTGAGGGCAGCATGGCGCATGCCGCCATGCTGGGTCGGCAGGGTATCATCTCGGCCGAAGACGCCGAGGCCATCATCAGCGGTCTGGGGGCGATTTTACAGGAGATCGAAGGCGGCACCGCCGAGCTGACACCCGACGCCGAAGACATCCATATGAATATTGAAAAGCTGCTGACAGCGCGTATTGGTGACGCCGGCCGGCGGCTGCACACGGCGCGCTCACGCAACGACCAGGTGGCAGTGGACCTGCGGCTCTATGTCAAAAAACAGGTGGCGCAACTGCACGCGTTGACGCTGGGTCTGCAAAAAACGTTGGTCGACAAAGCGGAAGCCCATGTGAGCACCGTCATGCCCGGCTACACACATCTGCAGCGTGCGCAACCAACCACCATGGGGCACTATCTCATGGCGTATGCCGAAATGCTTGTGCGGGACATTACGCGCTTGGAGGACTGTCAGGCACGCATGGACTTCTGCCCGCTGGGCGCGGGCGCCCTGGCCACGACAACCTACCCCATAGACCGGCATGCTACGGCCCAAAAATTGGGGTTTTCAGGGATTTCTCCCAACTCGTTGGATGCCGTCAGCGACAGAGATTTCTGTATTGAGCTGCTGTCGGTGCTGTCACTGCTGATGATGCACCTGTCACGGCTGGCCGAGGAAATTATTTTGTGGTGTTCCTGGGAGTTTGGCTTTGCTGAACTCGACGACGCCTACTCCACCGGTTCGTCTATCATGCCGCAAAAGAAAAATCCCGACGTCGCCGAACTGGTGCGGGGAAAAACTGGTCGGGTGTACGGCTCGCTGATCACCTTGCTGACGGTGATGAAAGCCCTCCCATTGGCCTACAACAAAGACATGCAAGAGGACAAAGAGCCGGTCTTTGACGCACTGGACACGGTGCGCCAATGCCTGACCGTCTTTGCGCCCATGTTGGAGACACTCACCTTTAAGCCCGACAAAATGAAACGCGCCGCCGCCGCCGGGTTTATCAACGCCACCGACTGCGCCGACTATTTGGTCAAAAAGGGATTACCTTTTCGGGAGGCCTATGGCATAGTCGGGCGGCTGGTGCACCTCTGCATCCGGATGGATGAGAACCTGGAAACCTTGACACTTAAAGATTTCCGGGCTATTTCCGAACTCTTTTCCGATGATGTGTACGAAGCGCTTATGGTGCGCACCTGCGTGAGTGCCCGTAATATCCCGGGCGGCCCCGCACCGGAGGCGGTTCAGGTGCACATTGAACAGGTGCGGCAATTTATGCAGGCACATGCCGCTTTTCCAGGGGGAAACGCATGAACGTGTTCATAGACGGCCGCGAGGGTACGACTGGCCTGCAATTGGAAGCGCGGCTGCGCGACCGCGACGATGTGACACTGCTGACGATCGATCCGAATCGGCGCAAGGATGTAAACGCGCGCAGCGCGCTGATCGAGCAGGCAGATGTTGTGTTTTTATGTCTGCCCGACGTGTCTGCGCGGGAATCCGTCGCCATGGCGCCGCCCGAGACACGGGTCATCGACGCCTCCACGGCACACCGCGTCAGCCCCGGGTGGGCCTACGGCCTGCCCGAACTGTCTCCCGCGCATCGCACGGCCGTGGCCAAGGGCATGCGCATATCTGTTCCCGGCTGCCATGCTGGCGGTTTTGCCGCGCTGGTCTATCCGCTCGTCGCGGCGGGCCTGTTGCCCGCCGACGCCAAACTCTCTTGCGCATCGCTCACCGGGTACTCCGGCGGCGGTCGCTCGCTGATTGAAACCTATGAGACCGACCGACGTCCAGCCGACCGACTGTGCGCGCCGCGGCCATACGCCTTGGGCCTGTCCCACAAGCACCTGCCGGAAATGCAGGCGGTCTGCGGGCTGATCCACCCGCCTCACTTCATGCCGGTTGTGGGCGACATGGCGCAGGGCATGCTCGTGACCGTTCCGCTGTGGGGCGCCGACTTGTCTGTGCCGGGCGGGGCGCGCGCGGTGTTTGAAACCCTCTCGGCCCACTATGAGAGCAGTCGCTTTGTTCGCGTCATGCCTTTTGGCGGCCCGGAGCAGCTGGATGCCGGTTTTCTCGACCCCACGGCCTGTAACGGCACCAACTTCATGGATTTGTTCGTCTTTGGTCACGAGACGCAGGCGCTGGCCGTGGCTCGGCTGGACAATTTGGGCAAAGGAGCCTCAGGCGCGGCCGTGCAGTGCATGAACATCGCCTGCGGCCTGGCGGAGGATTTAGGACTGAACGGGGAGACTGTATACAAATGAGTACCAGAAGACGATTTCGCATGAATCCCGCCGAAACACCACAACAGCACAAAAAACGTGTGTGGGTGTTTGTCGGCGCCGTGGCGCTGGTGCTCGTCACCGTATACCTGTCCAAATATGTTTCCACACTGCTTTCAGGCGTGAAACTGACCCCCTCACAGCCGATCATGACGCTCCACGGCGTCTCTCTTCCTCCGCAAGACGAGTCGTGGACACAAATGCTGGATGCCTGCGCCCTGACTCAGGGCGATGCAGACGCGACGCTGCTGGCCTGTGTCGTCGCCTCAATGGGGTGGCTCGATCAAAAAGCCGGCCTTCCCTTCTGTCGTGAACTGGGGCGGCTGTCTGCCGATGAGGGCTCCGTGCTGGACGCGCTCGCTCGTGTGCAAGAGATCGCCCCCGGAGCCTCCTGGCAGCGGATCCGCATTTTTTCCGCCGATGATTTGGAGCGAACGTTGCTGGCGGGCTATCCCCCGATCATCGGACTCAAAAAGGACGACAGGGTTCATTGGCTTTTGGTCGTCGGCACGAAAACCGGTCATTTTCTGACGCTTGATCCGCTGACAGGCGGCTTGGCGCCGCTTGAAACCGACGACACGGCGACGGTTTGCGGCGTGCTGATGCCCGCAAAAAATAATAAGGGATGAATTGACATGAAATATCTTGATGGCGGTATCACCGCCGCGCCGGGTTTTACCGCGGCAGGCGTTCATTGCGGCATCCGAAAAAACAAAAGCAAGCGCGATTTGGCGCTCATCATGGCTGATGTCGACTGTGCCGCCGCCGCCGTCTACACCACCAATCGGGTCAAAGCGGCGCCCATCTATCTGACCATGGAACACCTGGAGGACGGTCGCGCACGCGCCATTTTGTGTAATTCCGGCTGTGCCAACGCCTGTGCGCCCATGGGGTTGGAAAACGCGCGTCTGGCCTGCGAAGCGGCGGCTCGCGCCACCGGGCTGGACACCGAGGATTTCATTGTCAACTCCACCGGCGTCATCGGTGTGCCGTTGCCGGTGCAAAAGATGGAGGCCGCCATGCCCGCGCTGGCGGCAGCGCTCTCGCGTGACGGCGCCGCGGCGGCCGAGGCCATCATGACCACCGATACCTGCAAAAAAGAGGCCGCCGTTCAGATTCAAATTGGCGGCAAGACGGTGATCGTGGGCGGCATGGCCAAGGGTTCCGGCATGATTCATCCCAACATGGCCACCATGCTGGCCTTTTTGACCACCGACTGCGCTATTACGCCCGACATGCTGCACGAAGCGCTGTTGGAGTCCACCCGCCGCACTTACAACCGCGTCAGCGTCGACGGCGACACCTCCACCAACGACATGTCCGCCATTTTGGCCTCCGGCACGGCGGGCCATCCACAAATCGAGTGGAAGAATGACGACTACACGCTGTTTGTCCATGCGCTCGACGCCGTCAACATGCAGTTGGCCCGTGCTATCGCGCGGGACGGAGAGGGCGCCACGCGGCTGATCGTGTGCCGCGTACAGAACGCGCGCAGCGAGGAGACGGCGGAACGGCTGGCCATGTCGGTGATTGCGTCTTCCCTGGTCAAGGCGGCTATGTTTGGCGCGGACGCCAATTGGGGCCGCGTGCTGTGCGCCATGGGGTACTCAAAAGCCCCCTTCCGCCCCGAGTCGGTCGATGTCGCATTTTCATCGGATGCAGGCCGCGTATCGGTCTGCCGGCAGGGCGCCGGGCTGTCCTTTGACGAGGAGCGCGCCAAGCAGATCCTGTTGCAAGACGAAGTCGTCATAGAGGTCGACCTGCATGAGGGTACGTATACCGTGGAGTCCTATGGCTGCGACCTGACATATGAGTATGTCAAAATCAACGGCGATTATAGAACATAAACCGGAGGAGCCATATGTTTTCCAACATTGACAGGGCCAAAATTCTGTCCGAAGCGCTGCCTTACATCCAGCGCTTTCACAAAAAAACCGTGGTCATCAAATACGGCGGCGCCGCCATGCAATCCGATGAGCTGCGCCGTGCGGTCATCAGCGACATCGTGTTGCTGTCGCTCGTGGGCATCAGTGTGGTGGTTGTCCACGGAGGCGGCCCCGAGATTAACGAGATGCTCAACAAGATCGGCAAGCAGCCCGTGTTTGTCGACGGGCTTCGCTATACGGACCCCGAGACTATGGATATTGTGCAAATGGTTCTCTGCGGACGCGTGGGCAAGCAACTGACGCAATTCATCAGTGAGCACGGCGGCCGCGCATTAGGGCTGTCCGGCATGGACGGCCGTATGATGACGGCCCAAAAACTGAGAGGCCCCTCGGATTGCGGTCTGGTCGGCGAATTGGTCAATGTCGACCCCGTTCCGGTGATGCACGCGCTGGCCGGCGGTTACATCCCCGTGGTGTCCACCGTGGCCTGCGGTGAAGAGCCCGGCGTCGTATACAACATCAATGCCGACACAGCCGCCGCCAAACTGGCCGCCGCGCTGGACGCGGAAAAGCTCATTTTGCTGACCGATGTACGCGGTCTGCTGCGCGACCCCCATGACGAAGCGTCTCTCATCCCCGTAGTGACGCTGCCCGAGGTGCCGCATCTCATCAAGTCGGGCATCGTCAGCGGCGGCATGATCCCCAAAATGGACTGCTGTGTGGAAGCGGTGCGGCAAGGCGTGGCGCGCGCGCACATATTGGATGGACGCATCCCCCACTGCATACTCATTGAAATGCTGTCCGACGCCGGTATCGGCACGATGATTGTCTAGGTTTCATTCTCGCACATAAACAAGCGAAATCGCCCGTGGTATACAAGGAGGGAAAATCTGTGCAGTTTTCATCCATTCGCGAGCGCTATGACAACAGTGTCCTACCCACTTATGCCCGCTATCCTGTTGCTTTTGCCAAGGGACAGGGTAGCCGCCTGTTTGACTCAGAGGGCAAAGAGTACATCGACTTTGCCTCCGGCATCGGTGTGTGCTCCGTGGGGCACGCCCATCCTGACTGGGTCGCGGCCGTGGCCGCACAGGCCGCTACCCTGGCGCATACGTCCAATCTGTATTATCATGAACCCGGAGCCGCGCTGGCCGAAAAACTGTGCGCACTGTCCGGTCTGGGCGCCGCATTTTTTGCCAACTCGGGCGCGGAAGCCAATGAAGGCGCCATCAAGGTGGCGCGCAAGTACAGCCGCGACAAATACGGCGATGGCCGCTGTGTCATTGTGACGTTGTCAGGTTCTTTCCACGGGCGCACGATTACCACGCTGTCCGCCACAGGGCAGGCGCATTTCCACAAGCACTTTTTCCCCTTCACCGACGGTTTCCGCCACGTGGCGCCCGGGGATCTGAGCGCGTTGCAGGCGCAAGAAGACGACGTGTGCGCCGTCATCCTCGAACCCATTCAGGGGGAGGGCGGTGTGTTGCCGCTGGACGCGGCCTATGTCAAACAAGTGGAGGCACTTTGCCGCGAGCGCGACTGGCTTTTTATCGCGGACGAGGTGCAGACCGGTATCGGCCGCACAGGCAGCTGGTTTGCCCACCAGGCGCTTGGCGTCAAGCCTGACGTGGTAACCTTTGCCAAGGGCGTGGCGGGTGGCCTTCCCTTGGGCGGCTTTCTTGTGTCAGACACCGTGCGCAGTGTGCTCGGACCGGGGGACCACGCCACCACCTTTGGCGGCGGGCCACTGTGCTGCGCCGCCGCGCTCGCCACACTCGGCATAATTGCGCAAGAGCTGCCTTCAGTGAATGACAAAGGTTCACGCCTCCGGTCGCGCATTGAGGGTATGGGACTGTCGCAGCTCGGTGGCACACGCGGCACGGGGCTGATGATCGGCGTCAAGGTGTCGCAGGGCGCGCCTCGCGACTGGGCTGAAATGCTTTTAAACGCAGGTCTGGTTGTCCTCACTGCGGGCACCGACGCGTTGCGGCTGTTGCCGCCGCTGACCATAACAAACGACGAGATTGACACGGGGCTTGCCATTTTCAAAACGGTCATGGAGGGGTCACAATGAAGGGACATTTGAAAAAGCTGCTGGATCTGAGCAAGCAGGATATGCTGGACATATTGGGTCTGGCGGATCAAATGAAATACGACCTCAAGCACGGTCGCCCGCAACAGATACTGGCCGGAAAGACACTGGCGATGATCTTCCAAAAGTCCTCCACCCGTACGCGGGTGTCTTTTGAGGTGGGTACTTACCAGTTGGGAGGGCAAGCGCTGTTTTTGTCGGCCGCCGACCTGCAGATGGGCCGCGGCGAGCCGATTGAAGACACCGCCCGCGTACTGTCGCGCTATGTAAACGGCATTATGATCCGCACGTTTGCGCAGCAGGATGTGGAAACGCTGGCGCAGTATGCCACGGTCCCCGTCATTAACGGTCTGACCGACTTTGCCCACCCGTGCCAGGCGCTAGCTGATCTGATGACAATCAGAGAGCATTTGAGTACGTTGGAGGGTGTTCATCTGTGCTACATCGGGGACGGAAACAACGTGTGCAACTCGCTTGTTGTCGGCGCGCTGACATGCGGACTGACCGTCTCCGTGGCAACGCCGGCGGGCTTTGGGCCGGCGCCGGACGTGCTCGCCTTTGCGCAATCGTTTCCCGGCGCTTTTACCTTGGTGCGCAGCCCGGAAGAGGCGGCCCGTGGCGCCGACGTGCTGGTGACCGACGTGTGGGCCAGCATGGGGCAGGAAGCCGAGGCGGCCAGGCGCCGCGAAGCCTTTGCCGGCTACCAGATCAACAGTCACTTGATGAGTCTGGCGCACCCCAAAGCGATGGTACAGCACTGTCTTCCTGCCCATCGCGGTGAAGAGATCACAGCGGATGTCTTTGAAGCGCACGCCGGTGAAATCTTTGATGAGGCGGAAAATCGGCTGCACGCACAAAAAGCGGTGATGGCGCTGCTGATGGGTTCCTAATCCACGTTTCTTATACAAAAATCGACGCGCCGCGATTCCATCGGCCCGCCGTCCCGGTTTTATGTCCCACGTCCTCTGTCATTGCATCACAAAAAAAGGTCCTTGAAATCATTGTCATTTCAAGGGCCTTTTTGCCGTTTGCGGCTGCGTCTTTCGCAGATTGGTCGCTCCTATTTATATTCCATTTTCATTTTTCGTTTTTGTGCATACATGCGGCTGTCCGCCTCGTGAATGAGCTGGCTGAGTGTATAGCTGCCCAGGTTGCCCACGCAGTAGCCCACGGCAAAACTGATTTTCTCTTCCGTGGTGTTCTGCAGCACGTTGCGCGCGGAAACCTTCTCGTTCACACGTTGGACATATTCCTCCGCCATATACGACGATGACGGGCAAAATAGCGCCAAAAACTCATCCCCGCCAAAGCGTCCGACAAATCCGTAGTCTGCGGCCTCTTGCTTGAGAATGCGGCCAAAATCGGCAATGAGGGCGTCGCCGCCCAGATGTCCGATCAGGTCATTTGTCTGTTTGAGTCCGTTCATATCAAACATCAAAACCGCAATCCCTTCCGCGGAGCGCTTGCGTATGTATTTATCAATTTGCTGTTCACAGCGGGCCCGATTGGGCATCTGCGTCAAAGGGTCAATGTAGGCAATCTGGTTGAGCGCCGCAGTGCGCCGTTTCAGCGCCATCGCGCGCATAAAGTATACCAGGCTAAACATCAAAAAAAGAAAAAACCCAATATTGGCGCCGGTGATTACGTTGATCGACAACTTCACATAGTGCTCCGAGGCCTTTTCCGCCGAGAACGTGGTCTCATTGACCAGCTCAAAATAGTCCTCACTGAGCGCATACATCCGATCGTTACCGGCGCCGTTTCTCACGCGCATAATTTCAGCCTTGAGATCCTCCCAAGCGATCGACACGCGGCTCATATGGCTCTGAAAATCGTCGTCTTTGAGCGGAATCAGCTCAAAAGTCCCCCCGCCATGGATGAGACCGTCGACAATTGAATTCAAATAATCAATCAGCTTGTCGTCGTACTCCTTGTACAGTTCCCTTTTTACCAGCTTTTGTGTGGCGCCCCTGACAATACCGACGTAGTTGACCACGCGCGCATTGCCCTGCAGCCGTTTAATGGAGGTGAGTGACACAGCGCTGACACCGACAAAAAGCACAATCACAATGGCGATGACAATCTGCTCTTTATAGAAATATATTTTTTTCAATACTATTCACCTGCTTGCCAAAATCGGCTCACGGCGTGCAAACTTTGAGCTAATTATTCATCGAAACACTCAACGTCAAACTTGACTCAAACCGCGCGTCATCACGACCGGTTTTTGTTTCCAGCGTCTGTAGGCCAAGCAGTCGTACCGCCCTCGCATGTTTTTGGCGGCGTTCGCCGCGCAATCACGCACGACAAACGCCGCCACAAGGTATGGAATGGAAAGGGCATCAGTTATATCTTGGACAGGAAAAGAGTCATCAACATGTCGTCTGTCAGAGGCACCGGATTGTTAAGTAGATTGGGATGGTGGCACGCTTGCACAAGCGCGGGCAGATCCGCCTCCGAGATGCCAGCCTGCGACAGCGTATGCCGCATGCCTGTGATCTGTTTGATCTCCGAAATGCGGTCGCCCATCGCGCCGGCGTCGGGGAATCCCAGCTGTTGGGCAAAGATGTTGAGCCTTTCATGTTCCGCCTGGGCGTTGATGTGGCACAGCGTGTCCAGCGTAAAAGCGCAGGCCTCTCCGTGCGGCAGTCCGTACCGGGTGGTCAGCGGGAAGGAGCAGGCATGGGACGCTGCCGTTTTGGGCAGTCCAAACGCGATGCCCGCCACAACCGACGCTTCACACAAGGCGGTGCGCGCCTCTCTGTCGTCTCCGTCCAGGCAGGCTCTCGTCAGATAGGTAAATACCAGCCGTGCGGCGTGCAGCGCGCAGGCGTCGCAAACAGGCTGATGTCCCGTGCTCCAAAACCCCTCCAAGGCGTGACTCAAAGCATCCAATCCGCAAGAGGCGGTCACCTTCGGCGGCATGGACACGGTGAGCTCCGCATCCACCAGCGCCAGGCGAGGAAACAGCCCGGGTGCGCTCATCGGGGCTTTTACGCCTTTTTCGTCATCTGTGAGAACGGATACGCAGGTCACTTCACTCCCGGTGCCCGCTGTGGTGGGAATGGCCACCAATGGCAGTCCTCCGTCCGGAACAGCCACGCCGCAGGTGTGAAAATCGGCAGCCGGACGATCCGTGTGCGCGATGGCGCAGGCCGCCTTGGCCAGATCTATGGCGCTGCCGCCGCCGAGCGCCACGGCGAAGTCCGCCCGGCATGCGCGCAGCATGGCCGCACAGGCGTCGACCTCGGTAACGCGCGGATTGGGTGTCACCTGTGAAAACAGACTGACAATCAGCCCGTCCGAAGAAGACATGATCGACTGTGCGCGTGGCATAAAATAGGGGTCACACACAATCAGACCCCGCGAAAATCCTTCAGCGCGAAGCAATTCGGGCAGTCGTTTTACGCCATCCACCTCAAAATGGATGCGCACAGGCTCCACAAAAGACCACCTCACAGCGCCACCGCCTTTACCGCAAGAACCGGCCCGTACAGCAGCGGACAAACGCCTTTGGCGATCATGTCCTCACTCTCGACATGGGCGACGAGCCACTTATTTCTCGCGCGCAGCAGCGGCGCGTCGGCAGGCAGCGTATCCAGCGGCAGGTTTGTGCCGCGCGGCAGCGCCACGCCGCACTGAAAACCGCCGGTCAAGGCCGCCGCGGGGGCGTGGTGCAATGTCGTGCCGTACAGCTCCACCATGTCGCCCTCACCCAGCAAAAATGCCTCTATCCGGCTTGTGTGAAGGGCGCCGGCTTCCATATCGCTCAAGCATCCAAGCAGCAGCACAAGCGGAGTGGCCGCAAAAAGAAATTCACTGCCCATATGGTATTCCAGCCCCATAAGCTGCCCCAAAACACCGTTACAGTATCCCATTTGGGCGGCCACACCACCATAATACACCTCTTCCACGCGCGCAAACGCAGGCAAGGCCTCGGCTTCGGCCACGCTGGGCACATATACATTGCCCTGCGCCGGGACGGCTGTTTCTTCCTTTACAAAGACGCACAACGGGCTGAGGCCCCCGTCTTCCACGCGCCCTCCGTAGCGGGCGAAGCGGTGCGAAGAAACGTCATGCAGAACGAGATTCGGATTGCGTTCGCGCAGTGCCGATAACAGGCCCTTCATGCAAGATACCCCCCTTTTGTCTATGTTGTTTGCCTGACGGCGGTGCCGGACAAAAATCCGAATACCGCCAGCGAAGGCGCACCCATTTCTTCGATCATGTCCTGTTGGCTGTTGAGCACCAACATCGGCAGCAGCGATGGCGCGCAGGCCCTGATCTCGTCGAGTAACAATTGCTTAAATGTCTCAAACTCAAACAGCTCGCTGCAGATGGAGACCGCCTCCGGATCAAACATCGTAACGCACTGGTCGAGCTGGACGACAAAGAGCCTGAGCTTTTGTCTCACCATGTCCCGTATCGGCTGATCCTCTTCGCACAGCGTAGACATAACGCTGTGAATGGTGATGGGCAAGCGACCGCCTTCCGTCAGGCGAAAGAGCACAGGCGTTGCCTCGGCGCTCAGCAACGCGCCTGCCGCCTGACATAATGCGTCATACGAAACCATTGTCTCCAGACAGCCGCGCCGACCGCAGTGGCAGGGCGGGCCCGCGGGATCAAGGACAATATGACCCACTTCAATGGCCCGGAAATTCGCGCCGTTATAGGCCGTCTCGCCGATGGAAAAGGCGCCGCCGACGCCGGGCCCATATTTGACAAACAGCCGACTGGCGCCGTGGGGCCTGTGCAGCATGGCGTTTTCCGCCGACAGCATGGAGCGCACATTGTTGTCCACCATCACCGGTATGCCCAACCGCCGCTCCATGGCGCAGCGCACGGGAAAATTTTCTTCAATGATGCCAAAGGAGTTGATTGACACCCCTTGCTCGGGATCAATGATGCCGCGCATCGTTACGCCAATGGCCAGCAGCTCTTTTGTCGTGAGTCCCCTGCCCACCATGAGCAGCGCCACTTTGTCGCATATACGCTCAAAGAGCGTCTCTCCGGACACCCCCGGATCAAACGGCAGCCGGATGCTGTCCACCAAATCAAACCCGAGGCGGTACAGTCCGATGTGACATAAGTCCGTCCCCAGCTTGACGCCCGCGACGTACAACCCTCCGTAGTTGAGGTCGATATACTGTTCGTTGCGCCCGGCGCGCGCGCGCCGCTCCGGCATTGTGGTTTCAACAACAATGCCTTTTTCGATGAGCTCGGTGGTGAGCATGGTCACCGTACCGGGCGTGAGCGATGTTTTTTGGCTGAGAATCTTTCGAGACTGCGGTCCGTCAAAATAGAGCAGTTTGAGGAGTAGGCTCACATTGGAGCGTTTGACGTCGCCCATGTTGATACCCGTACCGGTCATCTTTTCACCGCCTCTCTCGCTTGAAATGGCTTCGTTGGTGGGATGTCATTCGATGACTTCAAAGTTCATCACACGGGCGAATGTGCGAAACGCCTCGGCCCGGTCGCCATAGATCATGGCAATGTGATGCGCCACGCCCGTTTTGGTCACCGTGTCCAGCACCTGACAAACCGGCTTGTCAAACACCGCCTTGCAGTAGGAGCCGGTGAGCTTTTTCTCCATAGGAACGGCTTGGCCGCCAAGGATAAACGCCCGGGTTTTTCCGCGCGCAGAGTCAATGCGCAGCAGTGTGATGCGGCCCGACTTCATAACCGTATCGACCGTGACGCCCTTGCCGCCCGCGAACGCCGTTCCCAGCGTCATCTCGCAGCGCTGATCCCACAGTGTCGGCGATGCGACGCCACAATGCCAAAGCAACGCATAATCCTCTTGCAGGTTGACCTGCGAAAAGTCGGCCAAAAACGGCACATCCCCGCTCACCGAAGCACAGGCCAGCAGTGATAGTGTACCCTCCACATCACCCTCGCATCCCAAAATATATCCCTTGCCTGCCAGATAACTCATGGCCGCGCAAGGCGATATGCCGTAGGCGGCGGCAAACTCCGGCCAGCAGCGCACCGCGACGCCGTCAAGCTTGTTTTTCTGCATGAACGCTTCAAAACAGTTCGTGAGGCGGGCGACCAGCGCCACCTGTTCGTCGGTCAGTTCGCTGCATTGGTATGTCTTGCGGATGTCGTCCGGCGTCACGGCGCCGGTGTCGTTGCCGATCCAAACGTCGGCCAACTCATAGTGGTCAACGAGAAGACCTGTGCGGCGGAAAACACTCAGGTCTTCCAGCGATAAATTGAAAAAACCGTGAGCGCGGTATCCCGCCAAGCCAATGTGAGCGCGGGTGACCGCCGCTTTCATGCGCATGGCGTCCACCCAGGGCCGATAAATGCTGTCGCCCACATGGCATACGTAGGTGTCGTTGCCGGATTTGTAAAGGTTGGAAGCGTTTAAGTTGAGTCCGCACACAGAGTTTAAGCGAATTTTGCCGCCGTCATACGGCAACTCGTTAAACGCCCACAGCAAAACAGGTACAGCCAACACGCGGTCAAAAATGAGTGCCAGATGCCCCAGATGAAACGTGCCGCTGATGATCACCAAACCATCTAGGTCAAGCCCAGCCAGCTTGGCGGCAGCTGTCTCGGCCTGTTCCACTTCAATGACGAGCTCGGGGATGATCTCCCAGGCTACGCCTTCGACATCCAGCAACTCCTGCCGCCGCACATCAAAGATTTCCTGCGCGGCACGGTAGTCAAACGTCGTGCGTGCCGTGCACACCACGCCGATTCTGGGCGCTCTTTTCATCGTGCTCACCGCCCTCTGACTTCTTTGTCCAGCGACTGCACATCACACAGCGCCTGCTTGAGAAATGCCTGACGCCACTCCTCCAACCCCTCGGTGTGATCGGTGGCCAGAAAGGCCTTGACCATTTCCAGCGCCATCTCGGTTCCCACAATCCAGGCGCCCATACAAAGTATGTTGGAGTTGTTGACTGCGCGGCACATACGGGCGGCGTATACGCTCTCACAGGCGGCCGCAAATACACCGGGATACATCCCAGCCACCTGCGCCATGCCCATGCCCGTTCCGCAGATCAGGATGGCCCGCTCGGCCTGCCCGCTGCTGACAGCCTGCGCCACCACCGGCGCCACATCGCAAAAACGGCGTGGATTTTCAATGTCGGTCGTGCCTAAGTCTTCCACGTCAAGTCCTTGTGCGGCCAGATATTCTTTAATTGTCTCCTTGAGCACGAAACCGGACTTGTCGGATCCGATGAGTATTTTGTTCATGTTAACGCTCCTTCTGACAACATTCTGTGGGTTTCCCGCCTGTTGTGCTGTGCCGACTCACGTCATTTTGCTATGCTTTCGACGCCGTTGCCTCTTTGGCCGCCTTGACGATGTCGGCCGCCGTCATGCCCAGCGCTTCCTTCAGATAGGGCATCATGCCCACTTCGCCAAAGCGGTCTTTCGCGCCCACCGGCACCACCGGTACAGGCACGCGCCGGGCCAGCGTCTCGGAAACCGCCGAGAACAATCCGCCGATGATATTGTGGTTTTCCGCCGTCACGGCACAGCCGGTTTTGGCAACCGAGCGGCACACCGCCTCTTCGTCAATGGGTTTGATGGTGTGAACGTTGATGAGTTCAGCGTCAATGCCTTCGGCGCTCAGTATGCTGACCGCCTCCAACGCTTCGTGTACCATGAGCCCAGAGGCAAAAATCGTCACATCTTTGCCGGTGCGAACGGTGTCGGCCGTGAACAGGTCAAACCGGTAGTCCGGCCCAAACACGTCGGCAATGGGTTTGCGGAACAGCCGGATGTAGACCGGCCCTTCGTGCGCAATAATCTGCTCGACAGACTGCTCCAGCTGCACCGCGTCCACAGGTTCAAAAATAACCATGGTCGGGATGGAGCGTAGCACGCCGACATCTTCCAGCGCCATGTGCGTGCCGCCGTTGAGCTCCGCGCTCACGCCGGGGTCGGAGCCGATAATCTTGACATTTTGCTTGGCATAGGCGACGGAAATCATCAGCTGATCGCAAATGCGGCGCGATGCAAACGTTGCAAATGAGCCGATAAAAGGAATGAATCCATACGACGCCATACCTGCGGCAATCGACGCCATGTTGGCCTCTGCCACGCCCACATCAAACGCCCTGTCGGGAAATTGTTTGCGGATGCCGAGCGTGCCGTTGGCGCGCGCCAAGTCGGCGTCAATGACCACAATGCGCCGGTCGCTTTCCATGAGGGACTGCAATTTGTTTGCCAAAACGGCTCTCATTTCCACGGCCATATTACATTCCTCCTCTTTCCAGCTCGGCTAGCGCCTGCGCGCGCTGCTCGGCGCTAATGGGCATGTTGTGGTTGGTGGCGCCCGCCGCTTCAATAAAGCTGACGCCTTTGCCCTTGACCGTGTCGAGAACGATCATGGACGGATGTCCCTTTTGCGCCTTGGCCTTTGCTATGGCCTCCTCGATGGCCTCGGGGTCATGTCCGTCGACCGACTGCGTAAAGTACCCGAAAGCAGCGAATTTGGCCGCCGGATCGAGCAGGCTCATAACCTCGTCCGTAGCACCGTCAATTTGGTATTTATTGTTGTCCAAAAAGACAATTAGATTATCCAACTTGAGTTGTGACGCCGCCATCGACGCCTCCCACACTTGACCCTCCTGGCTTTCACCGTCACCAACCACCGCGTATATGGTTTCTCCCCGGCCCAAAATCTGCGCAGCCTTGGCCATGCCGACGGCGCAGGAGATGCCCTGGCCCAGTGACCCGGCAGTCATGTCGATGCCGGCGGTGCGGTTCATGTCGCAGTGGCTGGGCAAATTGGTGCCCGGCTGATTGAGTGTAAAGAGCATGTCAACCGGGAAGTATCCGCGCTCGGCCAACGCCGCATAGACTGCGGGCCCGGCGTGCCCTTTGCTCATGACAAAGCGATCGCGCCCCTCCATTTTGGGGTTCTGGGGGTCAATATTCATCACATCAAAGTACAGCACCGCCAGCACGTCCGCCACGCTCAGGCAGCCACCCACATGGCCGACACCAAGCGTACCAATACTGTCCATCGTCAAATAGCGAATGCGCCGTGCTTTTTCCAGCAATTCGGTTTTATTCATATGTCGTCTCCTATTTCACGAGATACCCGCGGCATCAGTACCGTTCGGGGTTCAACGCTTTTTCAATGGTGCGTTTGCCAATGAGCAATCCTTTTTTAACCTTGTCGGTGCTACCCTCCCAAACGGGATCCTCGTGCTCAATGCTGATGACGCCGTCATAGCCGGCTTCATAGAGGTTTGACACCAGCTTTGTCCAGGAAATCTGCCCGAGTCCGGGTATCCGGTAGCGCCACCAGCTGTAGTCACTCAAAATGCCCACATAGCGCAGCCGTTCCTCGTCAATTTCCGTGTCCTTGCCGTGGATGTGATAAATGCGATCCCGAAAACGCGGTATGGGCGCGTAAGGATCCATCATTTCCCATACAAAATGCGACGGATCGTAGCACAGTCCCAGCCGTTTGTCCGAAATCTGTTCAAACAAAATATCGATCAGGTAGGGGGATATGGCAACGTTGCCCATGGCCGGGCAGGTTTCCAAACAGATCTTTGTCCCCGCCTTCGACGATATCTCCAAGTATTCGTTGAGCAGATCGACAACCCGCTCCATACTGCGGATGGGGCGCTTGCGGATGCCGTCGTGGAAATTGAATTTCTCATCCCAATCGGTGCCACGGTCAATCCCCGTGGATGTAATGACCTTGGGAATGCCCAGCCGTCCGGCAAGTTCAATACGTTCAATCACGGCACGTTTGAACTGCGCACCTTCCTCGCCGGGCAGCAGCGGATTGCGGCACAAAATGAGCGCGCCGATCTTGATGCGTCCCTCTTCGATAATTTTGGAAAACAGCGATTCATCCAGAGGGACAGACGCGCCGATTTCCAGCTCGGTAAAACCCTGCTCCACAGCCCAGTCCACAATAGCGGGCAGCTCGCAGACGTCCTTTTTGTAAAGGCTGTTGGTTAGAAATCCAATGTTCACGTCTACACCTCCATAACCTGCCGCGTTTTGGCCGACGCCTGAATGACGTCGAGCAGATGCGCAATGCCCACACTTTCCGTGATGGTAGGATGCACGGGCTCTCCTGCCAGCATGGCGGAGAGAAAATAACGATATTGGCGCGCCATCCGGTCCGTGGGCTCCGGGGCCAGCGGTGTGCCAACCGATACAGGCACCGTTTTGAACGTCTTGAAGAAGTCGCCGGGCGACTGGTACAAATGCAGCCTGTATTCGTCGTACTGGCTCATACGGTAGTCTACCGTACCGCCGTCGCCGCTGACAAACACCTGCAAGTCGAAGGGCGCGTGGCGCGACGTTTCCACCGTGACCCCGGCGCCACTCTCAAAGTGCGCCCACACATTGCACACATCGTCGCACGTGACCGCAACGTCCCGGCCAGACTGTGAATCCCGTCGGGCGGGCACCATGATGGCCATCTCGCTCTGCACCGTTGTCATTTTGCCGCACGGCCCCTCCAGGAGGAAGTGCGCCATGTCCAGCACATGCGAACCGAGATCGCCCAGCACCCCGGAACCGGCCTTCTCGATCAGATGCCGCCACTCCAGCGGATGCTGCGGGTTGGCCATCCGGTCGGCGTACATACGCCCCGAGAAATGACGGATGGTACCGAGCTGACCGGAATCGATGATCTTTTTGATCTCGAGGATCGCGGGGATATGGCGATAGGTAAAGCCGGCCAGATTTGTCACGCCGGCCTTGTCGGCCACGGCCCCCATCTCTGTCACTTCGGCTTCGGTGAGCCCGACCGGCTTTTCGCACAGCACCGCCAGTCCGTGTTCCGCCGCGCACAGCAGAGCGGGGCGGTGCACGTCGTTTGATGTGCAGATACTCACCATGTCGCACAGGCCGGAGGCCATTAACGTCCGAAAGTCAGTAAACACCTGCGCGCCGTCAAAGTCCATTTTATCCCGAAAACCTTCTGCCTTGCCCTCAACGATGTCGCATAGGGCAGTCACTTCGCACAGGGCTCCGTTTTGCTTAATGGCCGTGCCGTGCGAATAGGCGATTAGCCCCGTCCCGACGACTCCAATGCGTACTTTTTTATCAGATTTCACCTGAAAAATTCCCCTTTCCTACCCTTTGACAGCGCCAGCCGTCAGTCCGGCCACAATCTGCTTCTGACACAGCAGCACGACCAGAATGATAGGCAACGTGCTCACAATGGACGCCGCCGCAATCTCGCCCCAGGGCAGAGAATACTCGCCCGGCATGTTGGCGATGGCGACCGGCACCGTACGCATGGCCTTCTTGGTGATAAAAATAAGCGAAAACATCAACTCGTTCCACGATCCGATAAAGGCAATAATCGCCGTGGCGAAGATGCCAGGCCCCATGAGCGGCAGTACCACACGCATGACAGCGCCAAAGCGGTTGGCGCCGTCGACCTGCGCCGCCTGCTCCAATTCAATCGGTATTTTTCCCAAAAACGCCTTGAGCGTCCAGATGGATATCGGCAGCGTCAGCACCAAACTGGGAATGATAAGCCCCGGATACGTGTTGATGAGCTTGAGTTGCTTAAACGTAAGAAACAGCGGCGTGGCCACCGCAATAATGGGAAACATATTGGCGCACAGGACAAAGTTGCTCCAAAATCTCTTGCCTGCAAATTCGATGCGCGCAAAGGCGTAGGCCGTCGGCATCGCGACAAGCAGGCCGAGCGCCATGGCCGACGTGGACACAATGATGGAGTTTGTGAGCGGCTGGCCAAAGTTGTGCTGGGTAAAAATGATCTCGAAGTATCGGAGGCTGAATCGGCTGGGGAAAAACTCCGGCGGCATCCTGAAGAGATCCTGCGGATCACGGAACGCGGTAATAAACTGCCAATAAAACGGGAACACCAGCAGCGCAATGAACAGGATCCCCAATGGCAGACCGACAAAATACTTGACTGCTTTTTGCGTTGTCATTCCTCCACCCCCCTCAGTCTTCAGTCCGGAATACACGGATATACAGCATGCTGATTGCAAGAATGAGTAGGAACACAACGCTCGACCACGCCGACCCCAACCCAAAGTTCATGTCCTTAAACAAATATATGTACGTTTGGTAGAGCAGGGTGCTGGTCGTATTGGCCGGGCCGCCGCCGGTCATGCTGTACACGATGTCGAAAATACGCATGTCGGCCATCGTTCGGAACATCAGCACCAGTAGCAGCATGGGCCTGAGGCAGGGCAGCGTAATTTTGAAAAAGCGCTTCACAGCCCCTGCGCCGTCGACCGACGCCGACTCATACAGTTCGTGAGGGATCACCTGCAAGCCGGCCAGCAGCATGAGCGCCGAAAAGGGGAACTGCTTCCACGTATTGGTGATAATCACGGAAAACATGGCCCAGCCCGGTTTGGCCAGAAAGGGAAAACTCTCACTGAGAATGCCAATCGACTTGAGGAAGGCGTTGATGGCGCCGAAGTCGCCGTGGAAAAGAAAGGAAAACATTTGGGCGACGACGATACCGGGAATGGCAAACGGAATGAGCACGGCCGCGCGAACAACGGTCACGCCGCGCTTGATGGAGTTCATCAACAGCGCGCTGGCCAACCCCACAATTAGTTGAAGAGACACGGTGCACACGGCAAACAGCAGCGTGTTTCCCAAATTGTCATAAAACTTGCCGTCAGTGAACAACGAAACATAGTTGCTCAATCCAACAAACCGCTGGTTACCGGGATCCGTTAGGTTGTAATACTGCAAGCTGTAACTAAACGTCTGCGCGATGGGAATGATGGCAATAAAAGCAATGAGCAGCACCGCCGGCAAGATCAGACCATAGCCCAGCAGGTTTTCCCTTCGTCTTCCTAACATGGTGCACCACCTTAGCGATAGTCAGAACCCGGCTTCGAAACAACCTCGAAGCCGGGTTTTGTTGGCCTCTTTCCTATTTGAGAAGATCGCCGATGCCTTTTTCAATTTCCACCAGGCCCTCGTCATAGGATATCTGCTTGGAGAGCGCTTTGTTCAGGTTGACCGCAAGCAGTTGACTCATGGCCGGATAGTCGGGCGCATTGGGGCGCGAGCAGGCGTTCTGCAAACTGCCCTGCGCCAGCTGGACGACCGGGTTCTGCGACGTAACTTCAGGATCATCATACACTGCTTTGTTGGCCGGCAGCGTGGACTGTCCGAGTGTACGAATCTTGGAGCACTCGGGGCCGTTCAGATAGAGCACCACTTGTTTGGCGATATCGGGATGGGACGTGTAGGCGTTGACCGCAATATTCCATCCGCCAACGGTCGGGCCGGACTTTGTGCCGCTGGGGCCGACCGGGAACTCGCAAACACTGAATTTATCTTTGATTTTTGTGGTTTCGCCGTCCTGCATGGCCTTGTAATGGCCCGGCCAATTGAGCATGAAAACGGCTTTTCCCTCTTCAAAAATCGGTCGCTGGTCAACCGGTTTCTGGGTAAGGGCTTCTTCCGAGGTGAGCTTGTCGTCGATGAGTTTGCGCATGAACTCCAGCGCCTCTTTGGCGTTCGGGGAGTTGATAACACTCTTGCCGTCAACAACATCGTTGCCGCCGTTGCTTTTAATGAAGGTCAAGGCGTTACATACAATGGGTTCTCCCTGGAATGCTTGATACAAAACACCCCACTCAATTCCGTTTTTGCCCACGTTCTCCTTGGCGATGTCATACATCTCCTGCCAGGTTTTCGGGGGTGTTTTTACGAGGTCGGTGCGGTAGTAAAGAACTTGCACGTCCGTATAGCACGGAACGGCCCACACTTTGTTGTTCCAGGTAACCGTGGACAGCGGCCCTCCCAGGAACTGACTCTGATCCAATGTATCTGTCAAATCCATCAACCAGCCGGCTGACGCAAACTGCGTGGTCCAGATGACGTCCATCATAAACATGTCGGGCTCATCCTGAGCGGCCGCCAGCGATGTGATGAGCGATTTTTTTGCATCGTCCGAGTTGCCGGGGATTTCAATGTATTCAAGAGTGACATTCGGGAATTTTCTATGTACTTCTTCCGCAATCAACTTGTTGGTTCCTGTCGGATCCTCCAGGCTCTGGATGGTCAACGTCACGGGTTCTTCGCCCGCCGTGCCTGTGTCTGCCGGCGTGGGCGTGGCGTCATTGGTTGCGGTGCCCGGTTCTGTGGATGTCGTGTTTGTGTCGTTGGCGGGGGGGGTCGGCGTCGATGTGTTGCCGCCGCCCGATGTGCATCCAAACAGCACAAACGAACACAGCAACGCCACGGCGAGCAAGACAGACAGCTTTTTCATGAAGATTCCTCCTGCATTATTTTGTTCTTTGAATTATCTTCGGAAACACCCAGATAATACCGCAGTTTTTTATCGTTTTGTCGATTATCTACATACTACTCCTTTGGGGCCATATTGTCAAGCAATATTAATTGTGACAGCAATTCAATTGCTAATAACTCATCTTTTTTAGTACAAAATGTGAATATTATTTCACTTAACAACACATCTTCGCTCAATTAATTTAACATATAAATAAATTGCAGCTTCCCATTGTATATCCCTTGACATTTGCCTTGTTAAAGCATAGCATATGAAGGGAGAGGTTGCGCGTGTGCCCCTCCCAATTTGAAAAAGGGGGTTGCACATGGGCGACGCCGTCCGAAATATTTTGTTCGGCCTGCTCTCTCTCTTGACGCATGTGATTGAAGGCATCACCGGCTTCGGTTCGACCGCGCTGGCGCTGCCGTTTGGCATTGTGCTGGCAGGTGTGGCGGTGGCGGTTCCGGTGTTGTCGGTTCACGCCTGGCTGTTGAGTGCTTTTGTGCTGTGCACGGCCTGGCGCCATGTGGTCTGGCGCGAATATGTCCGGGTGATGATTCCGGTGCTGATCGGCCTGCCGTTGGGAATGTGGGCGTATGCCTCACTGCCCGAACCCCTGTTAAAAACGGTTCTGGGCGTGTTCATGGTCGTCGTGTCTGTTTTGGGTTTGATCCGCGCTTTTTCCGGGCGCAAGCCCGAGGAAAAGCCTCTTGCAGGAACTTCGCGCGTGCTGATGTCGTTGCTGCTCGGGCTTGGCGGCGTCATTCACGGCGCGTTTTCGTCCGGCGGCCCGCTGCTTATCGTCTATGTGACCCGCGTGATCCGCGACAAGAGCGCCTTTCGTGCCACCATGTGCGCGTTCTGGTTTTCACTCAATTTAATTATGATGGTGCGCAACGCCGTGGCCGGTGTGTTCACGCCCGATGTGCTCACGATGCTGCTGGTCACATTGCCGTTTTTGGCTGTGGGCACGCTCATCGGCAACTGGGCCCATCACAAGGTCAAAGAGGGTTCGTTTACCAAGCTGGTTTACGGCGTTCTGCTCTTGTCGGGACTTTTCATGCTGTACGCGTCTCTGCCGGCGGCGCTTGGGATATAGGAGGCGATATTTTTGCGCTCATATTCTTTACAGGGACGCGTTCTGCTGACCACCCCGAACGACTGTCTGCAAACGCTAGACGGGGCATTGTCCGTCCGAAGCCGAAACGGCCGCTTTCAGGTGGGTCACACCGGGCGGTGGATCTCTGTCGCGCCCGGGATCACAGGACGCGAGACCGCCGACGGCGCGCTGGTTTTGCAGATGGCAGCATCCGAGACAACCAAAGCGTTGCGCTTTTCGTTTGATGTGTTGCCGGGAGAGCGCTTTTTGGGGTTTGGCGAGCAGTTTTCCCATTTGGATCTCACGGGTCACGCCTTTCCCATCTGCGCCGGCGAACAGGGCATCGGGCGCGGCGCGCAGCCGCTGTCGGCGCTTGTCAATCTCTCGGCGCCGCTGGCCGCGGGGGATGCCTATAGCACATATGCTCCCATGCCGCTTTGTATAACCACCAAAGGGCGCTGTTTTGTCTTTGAAACGCCGACAGTCTATGAGTTTGACGTCGGAAAGACGGCGCCCAACCGGGTCTCTGTTGTTGTGTGGGGCCACCGGTTGCGTCTGCGCATATATACGGATGACAACCCGCTACGCCTCATTGAGAAGCACACGCAATTCACGGGCCGCCTGTCTCCCCTGCCCGCCTGGGCCTACGGCACGCTGCTGGGCGTGCGTGGCGGCAGAGACAAAGCCGAGGCCATCCTGTCGCGGTGCCAAGAGTTTGGCACACCCGTCACGGCGCTGTGGATTGAAGATTGGGTGGGCCGTCGGGGCGAAAATGGCGGACCGCCGCTGTGGTGGCATTGGACACCCGACGAGACGCTCTACCCCGATTTCAAAAACTGGTCGCGTACGTTGGCGGCACGCGGGGTCAGGCTGCTGGGTTATGTCAATCCGTTTATCGCCCGGGACGACAGCGTGCCGCTGTATGACGAAGGCTTGAAAAAAGGCTATTTTGCCCGGGACGGCAACGGCGATGTGTTTGTAGGAAATGCCTGGGGCAATCCGCAATACGGTTACGCGATGGTCGACCTGACTAACCCGGACGCTTACGCCTGGCTGAAGGAAATTATCAAGCGCAACATGCTGGCCGGCGGCTTGCACGGCTGGATGGCCGACTACGCGGAATACGTGCCCTTTGACGGTCGATTTCCGGCCACGGCAGCGCACGCCAAGACCCCGATGCTTTGGGCCAAGCTCAACCGCGAGGCTGTGCACGAGGCCGGTATGGACGGGCAGGTGCTCATCTTTCACCGTTCCGCTTCCCTGTTGAGCAACCGCCACGCCTGCGCCTACTGGGCCGGCGACCAGACGCCCACATTTGACAGGTATGACGGGCTGGCTTCCGCCGTCACAGGCATGCTGACCGGCGGGCTGTGCGGTATGTCAATTAACCACACCGACATCGGCGGTTTTACCTCTCTCATCACACCGATGTTTAAAGTGGTGCGCACACCGGAGATCTTCATGCGCTGGTGCGAGATGTCTGTGTTTACGCCGCTGTTTCGCACACACGACGGCGCGTTTGACGACAAGCGCAACTACCAATTTTACCACGATGACAGGGGCTATCGCTTTTTTGCCCGCATGGGTCGGCTGCACGAAGCGCTGATTTGGTATTTCCGGCAGCTGGAGAGCGAGGCGGCGCAGCGCGGACATCCCCTCGTACGCGCGCTGTATCTGCATGCGCCAAACGATCCGGAGACCTTGCGCATAAAACATCAATTTCTCCTGGGTCCCGACCTGCTGGTCAGTCCGGTATGTCTGGCGCGCTCGCTCACGGTGCGCGCGTACCTCCCGCCGGGGCGCTGGGTGTGCCCCTGGACCGAGCGTGTTTACGAGGGACGCCGCTATGAGCGGCTCACGGCCGTCCCGGGTTTCCCGCCCGTGCTGGTGCGGGAAGGCGGCCAATATGCCGACAGACTGCTGGCCAGTCTGCAGCGGTGGGACACTGCGGAAGAAAACAACGTTTTTTGGTCATAATACGGGCAGGGGACTCCGCCTTTGCCCGTTAACCAATATGATAAAAGGAGACATGTATGAAAACACGATCTTATCTGACCTTTCAGGGCCGGTGCGCCGAAGCCGTCGCGCTCTACGAGCGCGCCTTTGACGCCACCGTGCAGCAAATCTTACGCTTTGGAGACCTGCCGCCAAACCCGGCTTTCTCCGTGCCCGACGCCTATAAGGACAAGGTTTTGCAGTGCACCCTGACCATTGGCGACGACTTCATACGCTTGTCAGATTGCGGTCCCGGTCAGCCGCTCAACGATCCTGAGTCTGAGCGCCTGTCCATCGCTGTGGAGGCCAGCGTGAGTGAGATCCGTAACGCCTTTGCGGTGCTGTCTGAGAACGGTCGCGTCGGCATGCCGCTGACTGAGACATTTTACAGCCCGTGCACCGGGGTCGTGTTTGATCCTTTCGGTGTCATGTGGAATCTGGTTGCGGACAAAGAAAAATAGACACACACCAAAAAGAGCGGCAAGCGCCGACCGTCGGGTTGCGCTCTCCGCTCTTTTTTGTTGGCTGTGCCACTGGCGCGGCCGTCATTTTCGTTTGCGCAAAAAGTTATATAGCGCAAAGCCAAAAAACAGCAATCCGGCCAACACAACAAAGATAACGCTTTCCACAGCGGTGACGGCATGATCCCTAAAGAAAAGTACGACGCCGATGTTGCTTTTTGTCTCTTCCATGATTGCGGTTGGCGCACCGGCAAACACATCCTGAAACGCTGTCTCCGTAAAAATCTGACGCATCAGCGCGCAGACGTGCGAAAGGGGAAACAGCTTGATGATCCACTGCACCCCTTCCGGCAGCATACCAATGGAAAGATACGTGCCTGTCAAAAAACCGGCCAATGTGCCCAGCACGGTGGAGGCGGCAGCATACGCATTGCTGCTCTTGAGAAACGACACAACAAAAAAGCAAAATGAACTGCTGAAAAACTGGCCCATCACCATCACGCCCAGCAGCCTTCCAATTTGGGACACGGTGAGCAACTGTCCGCCGTCCAGCAATATGTATCCCTGTCCCAGGACCAACGCGAGCAGACTTAGCGCAAACCCGACAACAAACGTACTGGTGACGTATGCGCCGCCCAACGTGCCCTGTTTCAACGGCGCAGCCATAAAATCTTTGACGATCTTTCTGCTTTTATCTTCCACCAGCGTGCCGAGCGCACCCATGCTGGCCGTAAGCGACGTGATGGCAATAAGACCCGCCACAAGCCAGTTGTCGACCAAAACAGCGGCCGAGCTCTTCTCCGGGAACGAGCTGACCATAACGTTGCCGAGAAACAGCGCGTACAGTCCAATGACAATAATGACACCCAGCAGAGAAAAGAAAACGGCGCCCTTGTCGCGAAAAAACACTTTCAGGTTGCGGAGCACCAACGACCTCATGCGCGCATCTCCTTCCCTGTAATGCCCAAAAAGGCGTCGTCCATCGTGCCGCTCTGCACTTCAAAGCCGGAAATATACAGACGGCACAGATCCAGCAAATACAGCGCCGCCTTGGTGTCGCTGAGCAATATGACAAAGGTGCCGCCTGTCCGTGTGAAGGGCGCGTGCAGACGTTCCAACTGCCCGGCCACCATGGCAGGATCGCTGGCGTACAGAGTCAGCCGATCGTGACTGTAGCGTGAGCGCAGTGTCTCCGGCGTGCCTTTTGCCGCCACAATGCCCTCGTCGATGACGACCACATAGTCGGCGCCGGCGGCCTCCTCCATGTAATGCGTCGTCAAAAATACCGTCAACCCCTGTTGCCGCCTGAGCAGCAACAGGGTCTCCCAAATGCCGCTTCTTGTCTGCGGATCCAGCCCGGTCGTCGGTTCATCCAAAAACAACAGCTTGGGCGTATGTATCAGGGCACGGGCGACATCGGCCCGGCGGCGCTGTCCTCCCGACAGTTTCCCATAGGGGCGATTGATGAAATCGGTCACAGCCGTGGCGGTCGCTGCGCGCTCGATGGCGTCGGACAGCTCCGCGCCGGACATGCCATAAAGCCCGCCGCGTGTGACAAGGTTTTCTCTCACTGTGAGAAGCGGATCGAGCAGGTTGTCTTGCATCACCACGCCGATCTTGGCGCGAATCGCGCCATCTTGCCGTCCGAGCTGATAACCGTCAATGGTCACTGTGCCGGCATCGGCCTTGAGCAGGGTGCACAAAATATCGATCGTCGTAGATTTTCCGGCGCCGTTTGGCCCCAAAAAGGCAAAGAGTCCGCCACGTTCGACAAAAAAACTGATGCCTCTGACCGCTTCAATGGCACCATAGGTTTTTTTCAGGTCGCAGACCTCCAAAATCTTGTCCATGTCCTTTCTCACATCCAATCCAAGCATATATTATAGGAAGATGCAAAAACAGTCAAGCAAAAACACGGCGCGCGATGAATATCGGCTTGTGACCGCCGGGTGAATGTGATACAATACCGGCACCGAACAAATGTGCCAATTCAAGGAGGACATATGGATACAATCATGCTGGTTTTGTCGGTTGCGGCGCTCTGCCTGTCCGGGTGCACGCTGCTGATTGCGTTGCGGCTGTTGCGGATGCAGAAGACGCAGGGCGCATCCGACGCGTCTGCGAAACTGCGGCAGGAAATCATTGGCGAGTTGCGCGCCTCCCGGCAGGAGACCGGGCAGTCGGTGACGCAGACTGTTGCTTCACTGGGTCAAGTGCTGACCGAGAATGCGTCGCGCGCGACAGAAACACAGGACAAGCGTTTGGCGGATCTGCGGGAGCACATGGCGCGTAGCCTGGAGGCGCTGCAAACGTCCACCGTCGCGGCCATCACCCAGTTGGACAGCCGCCAACAGGCGACGCTCGGCCAGCACGAACAGCGGCTGGAAGCCATGCGGCAGACCGTAGAGAGCCGTCTGCGATCCATCCAGCAGGACAACAACCAAAAACTCGACGAAATGCGCGCCACCGTTGACGAAAAGCTCCAGAAAACGCTTCAGGATCGCATTGGCCAGTCATTTTCCCTTGTCAGCCAACGGCTGGAAGAGGTCTATAAAGGACTGGGAGAAATGCAGGCGCTCGCCGTGGGCGTTGGCGACCTTAAACGCGTGCTGTCCAACGTAAAAACACGCGGCATCTTGGGCGAATTGCAGCTGGGCGCCATTTTGGAGCAAATTCTCTCACCGGATCAATACGAAACCAATGTCGCCACGCGGCCCGGCGCCCGTGAAGTGGTGGAATATGCCGTGCGCCTGCCGGGCGACGGCGAGCGACCGATCTTTTTGCCCATCGACGCAAAATATCCCGGCGACACCTATGAAAAACTCATACTTGCCTATGAGACCGGACGACAGGACGAGGTGGATACCGCCGCCACAGCGCTGGAACGCGTCATCAAGCAGATGGCCCGCGACATTCACGATAAGTACATTGAGCCGCCCTATACAACCGATTTCGGCATTCTTTTTTTGCCGGTGGAAGGACTGTACGCGGAAGCGGTGCGTCGGGGTCTCGTGGAAACCCTGCAACGCGAATACAAGGTCAACCTGGCAGGGCCCACCACCATGGCCGCACTGCTCAACTCTCTGCAAATGGGCTTTAGAACGCTGGCGATCCAAAAACGTTCCGGCCAGGTGTGGGAGGTTCTCGGGGCTGTAAAAACCGAATTTTCCCGCTTTTCCGACGTGCTCAAGCAGACGCAGACGCGGCTGGATCAGGCTCGGGGCGAGCTGGACAAGCTGGTGGGGACACGAACAAGGCAGATTGAAAGAAAGCTGCGCGACGTGGTGTCGCTGGATGAAACGCAAACTCGAGCGCTGCTCAATGATGTCGAATAGCCGAATCGCACTGGATGGGAGGAACATACGTGTCTCTTGTTGAAATTTCTTTAGCGGAATTTCTGGCCGATTTCGAACCGCTGGAGGACAATTACTGTTTCATTCTGGGCGCCGGCGCGTCCAAGCAGTCCAAAATTCCCACCGGACAGGAAATGGTGGAAACGTGGATTCATGATCTCCGCAAAAGGGACCCCGCCTTTTCCTATGCGGATATCAGCCCGGATATGTCCGAGGAAAACCGGTATGAGTTTTATGCCCAAGTCTACGCCTATCGATTTCGTCAGGACTATCGCAAGGGCTATCGGTTTTTGCAGCGAGCCCTGAAAAACGGCGCGCCGGGTTTTGGCCACTCGGTGCTGGCGCACATGATGGCCCATACCAAGCAGCGACTGGTCATCACCACCAATTTTGACACACTGGTGGAAGACGCGCTGTCCCAGTACACACGAGCCAAACCGCTCATCATTGAGCACGAGGCGCTGGCCGGGTTCCTCGACACCGGCAGTGAGCGTCCCACCGTGGCCAAGCTCCATCGTGGCCTGTTGCTCGAACCGTTCAACGACACAAAAGAAACCGCCACGCTGCATGAGAGCTGGCGAAAGGCCTTGAATCGGGTTTTCCTGTCGCGCACACCGCTGTTTTTTGGCTATGGCGGCAACGACGGCAGTCTCATGGGCTATCTGGAGGAAATCGAACCGCTGCGCTGCCTGTATTGGTTCTACTACCGGCCCGACAGGCCCGGCGCGCGCATCCGCGCCCTTGTGGACAGGCACAACGGCTGCCTGGTGCCGATTGACGGCTTTAACGAAGCGATGTTTCAGTTCTGCCTGCCCTGCGGGTACCACTACGACGGCATTCATGCCGCCATCGTGGCCAAGAACGAAGAGCGGCTCAAGGCGTTTGAGACAGAGTGGAAAAAATTGTCAAACTCCTTGGTCTCCACAGCCGCACCGGACGCCCTACCCTCTTTCGGTATGCAACAGGTCGACACCACTCACCTCCTTTCTGTGCGCGACATCGCGCAGGTCGGCCCCATAAACGCGTCCAAACAGGACTGGCTGCGCTGGCTGGAGGACGCGGAGGACACCGACAAGCGCAGCCAGCTGCTCAATCTGGTGCCCAATCACTACCGTGGCAGCACTGAGTTTATCCGACGTTACGGCGACGCTCACAAAGTTCGGCTCGACAAATCCGAATCGTAATACGTCGTGCCCGACACGGCACAAAGAAAATCCCCCGCCTGTCTGCTGTCAGACCGGCAGGGGATTTTCTCTTTCCAGCAATGTGATGCGTTTCATCTCTCGGGCCACGAGCAATATGGCCAACAACGCCGCCGCCGTGTCGGCCAGCGGTCCGGCGTACATGACGCCGTCAATGCCGATCAAGCGCGGCAGGACAAGCACAAGCGGCAGCAAGAAAAGGATTTGGCGCGTGAGCGACAGAAACAGGCCGTTGAGCGCCTTTCCAATGGACGTAAAAAAGTTGGAAGTAATGGGCTGGATGCCGTTGACAAAAGACATCAGCAAAAACACCCGGCAGTACCGTTCGGCAAACGCGAAGGAGGACATGTCCACTTCGCCGAACAATCCCATAATCTGGCGCGGAAACAGCTGAAAGCAGACAAAACCGACGGTTGTCAGCGCCACGCCGCTGACAACGGCCAGCCGATAAGTTTCAATCACCCGCCGGTATCGCTTGGCGCCGTAGTTGAATCCGACAATGGGCTGGCTGCCTTGCGCAATGCCGATGACCACCGACATGAACACCATATTCACTTTGGCAATAATGCCTGAGCAGGCCAACGCCGTTTCACTGCCGTAGACGGACAACCCTCCATAGTGCGTGAGTGTCTTATTCATGGCCACCTGTACCACCGCCATGGCCAGCTGGTTAAAGCTGGCCGCCATCCCGAGCGAAGCAATGGACTTGAGCACGTGGGCGCGCAGGCGAAACGCATCCATGTCCAACCGCACCTGTCGAAACCTCGGCAGATACTGCAGGGCCATCGCAAATGACACAAACTGACCGATCAATGTGGCCCAGGCGGCACCGGCAATGCCCATGTCAAACACAAAGATAAACAGCGGATCGAGTGCGCAGTTGATGACGCAGCCGACTACCATGCAAAGCATGGAGTAGGTGGGTTTTCCGTCGGCTCGGATGAGCGCGCTCAAGCCATTGCCCACGATTAGAAACGGCAGTGCCATACACGTGATGCCTGTGTAACTGAGCGCGTTGGGCAGCACGAGATCCGTGGCGCCAAAGGCCACCAGCACCGGGCTCAAAAACACCTTCACAATCACACTGAGCGCAATGCCGCTGACAGCCAGCATGACAATGGCGTTGCCGACTGTTCTCTTGGCCAGTTCGGCATTTCCCCTGCCCAGCGACAGGCTGAAGTGGGCGGCCCCGCCGATGCCAAACAGCAGCCCGACTGCCATGGCCAGCATCACCAGCGGAAAATCGACATTGGTGGCAGCGTTGCCCAATTTGCCCACACCCTGGCCGATAAAAATCTGATCGACGATGTTGTAAAGCGCGGACACCAGCATGGCCGTAATGCTGGGCAGCGCAAACCGGGGCAGCAGGCTTTTGATACTTCTCGTGGCCAGCGGGTTGGCGGCCACGTTATCTGGCGGCCTCACGCGTGGAGAATGAGCGCCAGCACGACGAGATCTTCCGATCCCTCATTTTTCAGGCAGTGGTGCTCCCCGGACGGCGTGCGCGCCATGTCACCCGGGCCAAGGGTTGTCCACTCGCCGTTGTCTTCATAGGCGCCGACGCCCGACAGCACATAGTAGCACTCGGCCTCGCCCTCGTGGGTGTGTCTGCCGATTGATGCACCGGCCGGAAAACGCAAGGTGGCAAACAGCCGCCCTTTTCCCATAAACTCGTCTTCATTTAAGATGTTCGTCAAAGTGACTGTACCTGTTCCGCCGCGCATGTTTTCCTTTTTTTCAACGCTGAGTTCACCATTTCTGCGAATCATACCGACTGTCCTTTCTTTCTCTCTTTACTGTTTCCGGTTTCATAACTGCTCCCGCGCCGCCTTTGCCATGGCAATCATATTCTCCAGCGGCACGTTGGGCAATATCTCCTCATGGCTGGGTGACACGATCAGGTTGGGCCCCAACTTGCGGCGCACTCGGAGTACTTCCTCCCGTATCTGCGCCGGTGTGGCTTCCACAAAAAATGTCTGCGCGTCGATGCAGCCCATAAAGGCCAGATCGCCTTTATATTGCGTCAAACTGTCGGCGTCCATGCCGGCCGCCTGTGCCTGCAATGGATGAAGAGCATCAACCCCGGCCTCAATGAGGTCGGGAATAACTCGATAGATAGAGCCGCATGAATGCAGGATAACTTTTTTCCCGTACTTTTTTCCCACAGCAATCAGCCGTTTAAGCGACGGCAGCACAAATTTTTTGAAGTTTTCCGGGGAAATAAACAAGTCGAGCTGCGTGCCGAAGTCGTTGCCAAAAAACATCGTATCCGCCCGATTGCCCAAGCCCGCAAAAAACAGCTCGTTGGCTGCCACATAGTAGTCGACAATGCGCTCTGTGGCCGCTTCCACCAGCGCCGGATTTTCGTACATGTTTATAAAATAGTTTTCCATACCGAAGAAATCGGCGACAATGTGGAAAAAGGGCGCCCACATGCCCGTAAAGACGGCTTTGTCGGCAAACGAATCAATCCGATTGTACAGGAACGCAAAATCGCAGTACTTGGGATCCGGCCAGGGATAGGCCTCAATGTCGGCGACCGTCTCCGCCGCGGCAAAGCAGCCCTCAGCGCTCAACGAGTGTCGTTTGTCAATGCCATAGCTCGCGTCGAGGGCCGGCAATCCCTCCGGGTGCCGGTAGCAGTCGTCAGCCGGCATCCAGCGGCAATCGTCGTCAAGGTGTTGGTAAATGGCTTCACGTGTTTCCGGGATGCCCAGTGCGCGGGTGTACAACGGGATCGTTTTTTCATTGGGATGTCCTGTCCACATGGCGCTCTCGCCGCCGCCCTGGCGGCTTAATATTTTCAGTACTTTTTCTCTGGAATTCATGGTTTCCTCCAAATGACGGATTTCATTATAAAAAAACCCCCGCCGTTTTACCGGACGGGGGATCCTTAACCACATTAATGGAATTTCTTCTTTTGTCTGGCCGCCTCGGATTTTTTGCGGCGCTTGACACTGGGACTCTCATAGTGTTCTCTCTTGCGGAGCTCGGAAAGAACACCAGACTTGGCGCAACTGCGTTTAAACCGCTTTAACGCGCTGTCCAGAGACTCGTTGTCTTTAATTTTGACTTCCGACATCGTTTTCCCTCCCTCCGCAGGTTGACCAAATGTAAACCAGGTTCAAACCCGGTCAATCGATGGAGGCACGTCCTGTTGGGCGCTGTGCCCTGATCAACGGGTGCATTTACATTATATTTTCTGCGCGTGTCAATGTCAAGTAATTTCGCGACAAATAAGCGCTGCTAAATCAAAGAAACGCAGGAAAAACATTTGTGGGCACCCATCCGAGCTCTTCGACAACACCCTCACGAACCGGGCGTATTCGGGATTTCTCGTCTTTCTAAGCGAAATATCACAAATCTCTGCGACACTTGGGGCGTTTGACGCGCCGGCTTTTTCCCGCCGTAACAACGATAATGCGCCTGTCACTATTGTACCGGTTTGGTGATCAGGTTGATGAGCCGTCCGGGGACATAAACATGCTTGACAATTGTAAATCCTTCCAAGCACTTCACAATGCGCGGCTCGCTTTGCGCCGCCGCCAGTATCGTCTGCTCGTCGGCCTCGGCCGACACAACAATAGTGGCGCGCAGCTTTCCAAGCACCTGCACGGCCAGCTCCACCTGGTCTTCTTTGGTTTTGCTTTCATCATATGTCGGCCACGGCTGGATGACCACAAATCCTTTACCTCCGACACCCGGCCACAGCTCCTCACAGATATGGGGCGCAAAGGGGCACAGCAGCAACAGTAACATTTTGAGGTCGCCACGCGTCAGGCCCATGTTGGTAAAGCGGTTGGTAAGGCCCATCAATGCAGCGATGGCCGTGTTGAATTTCAGAACTTCAATGTCCTCGCCCACCTTGCGGATCGCCTTGTGGATATCCCCTTCGTGCTCGGGCGTGAGCGCGTCAGACGCTTTTGCCTTGTCCGCCAGCGCCCAAACGCGCTCCAGGAAGCGCCGGCATCCCTTGACCGCCTGAGACGACCAGGGCGCGGCCTTTTCAAAGTCACCGATGAACATAATATACAGGCGCATGGTATCCGCGCCATACTTGTCCACAATGTCGTTCGGGCTGACCACATTGCCGCGGGATTTCGACATTTTTTCGCCGCCCTCGCCCAAAATCATGCCGTGACTGGTGCGGCGGGCATAGGGTTCCGGCATGGGTACCACGCCGATGTCAAAGAGAACTTTGTGCCAGAACCGTGAGTAGAGCAGGTGAAGCGTTGTATGTTCCATTCCGCCGTTGTACCAGTCGACCGGCATATAGCGTTTGATGAGCGCGGGATCGGCAATGGCCTTATCGTTTTTGGGGTCGATATAGCGCAAGAAATACCACGACGAACCCGCCCACTGGGGCATAGTGTCGGTCTCGCGCTCGGCCTGCGCACCGCAGACCGGGCAGGTCGTTTCCACCCATGAGCGCATGGTCGACAACGGACTTTCGCCCGTGTCGGTCGGCTCATAGGAGCTCACTTCAGGCAGCAGCACCGGCAGCTGCTCTTCCGGTATCGGCACCGCGCCGCAGGAAGGGCAGTGGACAATAGGAATCGGCTCGCCCCAATAGCGCTGACGGGAGAACACCCAGTCGCGCAATTTGAAGTTTATCCGCGCCTGTCCCAATCCCTTTTCGACCAGCCAGGCGGTGATTGTTTTCTTGGCTTCGGACACTTCCAGCCCGTCTAAAAACCCGGAATTGATGAGGGTACCGGTCTCCACGTCGGTGAAGGCTGCCGTTGTGATGTCGCCGCCGGCGACCACCTCCACAATGGGCAGCGCAAAGGCACGGGCAAAATCCCAGTCGCGGTCGTCATGCCCCGGCACGGCCATGATGGCGCCCGTACCGTAGCTCATGAGCACATAGTCCGATACAAATATGGGGATATTTTGCCCGGTGCAGGGATTAACCGCCTCCACACCGCGCAGGCACACGCCGGATTTTTCCTTTGACAGCTCCGTGCGTTCAAAGTCGGATTTTCGCGCGGCAGCCTCACGGTAAGCCACCGCCTCCCCGTAGTTTTCCAGTTTGTCCCGCCACTGTTCGAGGTAGGGGTGCTCGGGTGAGATGACCATATAGGTTGCGCCAAACAGGGTGTCGGGACGGGTGGTGTAAATCCTCAGCGCGTCGCCGGCCGTGGTGGCAAAATCCACCTCGGCGCCCTCCGAGCGTCCGATCCAATTGCGCTGCTGCGCCTTGACTCGCTCGGGGTAGTTGACCGTGTCCAAATCATCGAGCAGCCGCTGGGCATAGGCGGTAATTTTCAGCATCCACTGGCTCTTCTCGCGGCGCACAACCTCACTGTTGCACCGTTCACAGACGCCGTCGACCACCTCTTCGTTGGCCAGTACACATTTGCAGGACGTACACCAGTTGACGGGCATTTTGGCCTTGTAGGCCAGTCCACTTTTGAACAACTGCAGAAAAATCCACTGTGTCCAGCGGTAGTATGCCGGGTCGGTTGTATTGACTTCCCTCTCCCAGTCAAATGAATAGCCAAGCATTTGGGCCTGCGAACGGAAAAAGTCGACATTGCGACGCGTTACTTCCGCAGGATGCAGTTTGTTGGCAATCGCAAAGTTTTCGGTGGGCAACCCGAAGGCATCCCAACCGATGGGAAAGAGCACGTCAAACCCCTTCATACGGTGCAAGCGCGCAACCACGTCCATGGCGGTGTATGGCCGTGCATGACCCACATGGAGCCCGTTGCCCGAGGGGTAGGGAAACTCCACCAAAACATAGGATTTTTGTTTGGTGGGGTCATTGAGCGTGCGGTAAACGCCGGCATTGCTCCATTTGTCCTGCCACTTTTTTTCAATGGCCTGGCTATCGTAGTTCAAATTGATCCGTCCCTTTTTGGTATAAAATGAGGAAGCGATTGACGTCTCCACACCGTCAATCGCCCCCGACGTCTTTTGTTATTGTGCAGCGGGGGTCGTTTCAAAGGGCACGATACGCGCGTCAGCCCAGAGGCGTTCCAACTCGTAAAACTCACGGGTCTCCTGCAAAAACACGTGAGCCACCACGCCGTTATAATCCAGCAGCATCCAGTTGCCCGAGATGTGTCCCTCAATGTGGTGTGGGGAAATCCCCTCGCGTTTGAGCACAAACTCCATCTCATCGGACAGCGTTTTGACGTGGGTCGAGGAAGTGCCGGAACAAATGACAAAATAGTCCGCCAGCACTGTCAAATCCACAATCTCCAGAATCTTAATATCGCGCGCTTTTTTTTCATCGGCAATGCGGGCCAGTTTGATGGCCAAGTCTTTCGATGTCAAATGGATGTCTCCTTTATCATTTGCTTCGTTTTCTGTCATTGAGGCTACTGATATTCACATGTTCTTTGGTGATTTCAGCGGTAAACGGGCTGATTTTATCGTTGATGAGTTCCAGCGCCGCATCTCTGTCGACCAGGACATAGTTGGCGCCCTTGTACCAACCGTCGGGGTTGCCGGGCAATGTGTAGAAGTTGACAGCGCCATCTTCCAGCTTCATGATCTCCTGTCCGAACCACACCATCTGCCCCACATCCAGGTTGGAACGCAGGTGTTCTTTGGCAATAGAGGCAAACTCATTGATCTTAAAAATGTTCTTGAGGCTTATGGTCTGTTTGAATACTTCTTTTAAAAATGTCTGCTGCACTTCCACACGTTTGAGATCGCCCTCGCGGTAACGCCGGAAACGCACGAGTTGAATGGCCTCTTTGCCGTTGAGGTGCTGCGGCCCTTTATTGAGGTGGATATAGAGGTTCTGGGAGGGGTCTTCATAGTTCATGCTCTGCGGCACGTCAAAATCCACGCCGCCAATGGCGTCGACAAGTTTGACAAAGCCTTTGAGATCCACCACGGCATAGGCGTCCGGCACAAAACCAATGACCGTTTTCAGCTCTCTGTTGAGCTGGTCTATTTTGCCCACGCCCCAGGCGGCGTTGATCTTTTTGGAGCCGCGCTTGACGGCGACCTGCGTGTCGCGCGGAATATTGATGACATTGAGCGTGCTGTTTTTTGTGTCCAGACAAGCCACCATCAGCACATCGGTATGGTAGTCGTCCAAATCCGTCCCCGCAAGAAGGATCGTGTAGACGCCCTCTTTGCGGCTCTGCGGTGTATTGCTTCCGTTTCCTTCGTTAGGGACGATCTTATCGCCGCCGCTGCTCTCGTGATCGTCCGCAAACCCGGAATTAAGCGGTTCGGGGTCAAGCGTTGTCAACTCGTCAAACGGCTTGATCGCGGACGACACTTTGAGATACACCGCCATGCCCAGGAAAATAACCCCCAGGCACAGCATCGACAGAAAGAGCGTACGGATCTTGTGCGGCTTGCTCCGCGGCTGCTTCTGTATTACGCGTGTGTTCTTTTTGTCTTTCATAGTCTCCCCTTGGCTGATAGTCTCCCAGCCTTGTCATAAAAAATGCGGGCATACCGTCAAACGAGCGCGCATGACAGTTTCTGCGTCGGCAACTCGAGCCGCCAATGTCAATTGTCTCTGACCCGCGCGATTTCCAAATCGTCGGCCAAGATGTCTTTGATGTACGGATTGATGGTTTCATTGATGAGCGCCACCGCTTCGTCTTTACGAACGAGCGCGTAGTCAATGTCTTTGTAGTGGGCACCAATGTCCACCGGCAGGGTATAAAAAGTTATGTTTTCAGACTCCAGCTTCATCATTTGGTTGCCAAACCAGAGCATTTGCCCCACGTCCAGATTCGAGCGCAAATGGTCATGCGCTATGTCGACAAACTCACCTATTTTGAACAGGTTTCCCAGCTGCAGCGTCTTTTTGGCGACCGCCTTGAGAAAGTCCTGTTGCACTTTGATGCGCTGGATATCGCCCATGGTATAACTGCGGAAGCGAACCAGCTGAATGGCCTCTTCGCCGTGGAGCAGCTGGGGCCCCTTTTTCAAATTGATGTACAAGTTCTGCGAGGGATCTGTTTTTTTCATGTCCTGCGGCACGTCAAACTGCACGCCGTCAATGGCGTTGACAAGTCTTACAAATCCGTTGAGGTCGACCACGGCATAGGATTCCGGCTCAAATCCAATGATTTTTTTCAGATCTGTCTTGAGTTCATCAATGCCGCCCACGCCCCAGGCGGCGTTGATTTTTCGGACGGACTTGCCCGCTTTGATCTGGGCATCACGCGGAATGTTGAGCACCTTGAGCGTGCCATTCTTGATGTCCAGCGCCGCGACCATCAGCACATCGGTGTTAAAATCCTTAAAGTCCGTGCCCGCCAGGATAATTGTGTACACGCCCTCCTTGCGGCCAAAATCCAGCGCCAGTCCGGGGGAGCCTATATCTTCCGGCGTCGGCGAGACATCCGGCCACATACTTGGATCGAGTGCCCCCGCCTCCGGGTCGATTGTCTGCTTTGTCGGCGGCAACGTCGCCGTAATGTCAGGCGGCCGGACATAGAACTGATTGAGCGCCGTGGCGCCTCCGCCCAAGAGCAAAAATACAGCCAGTACAATGACCACCCAACGGGGCATGCGAAGCCAGCGTTTTTTTTCGCGCGGCTCTTTTTTATCCGCTTCCTTGGCCCCGGCTTTTTTTCCAAACCCAAACAATTTCATGGTCTACCTCCTCGAAGCAGGGGTATTGACCCTGTCCCACCCAAAACGTTTTTTAGTACCCAAGTAAATAATTGCGCGCATTCAATGCGTCCGGGCATACCGGTTGCCCTTCATCCAGCAAAAAGCGGATAGACAAATCGATCCCGAACAGCAATGCCGAATCCAGGTTTTCATAACACCGGGCACGCAGTGCCCCCACTTCATCAAAGCGGCGCGTCACATCCACAAAGTCGGCCAAATAGACAATTTTCTCCAGCAACGCCATGTCGGCGCGGGCTGTTGTATGCCAGCGAACCGCGGACACAATCGCCTCCGCTTCGCCATAGACAATGCGCGCCAACGACGCGCCGGTCATCGCGTGAAGCAGTTTTGTCGACGAACGCTGTAGCGGCGAGGTTACTATATCATATTTTTCACACAATTTCAACTGTTCTGCCAACGGCAGCTCCTTGGTGGCATCGTGTAGCAGCGCGGCGCGCCGCGCGGCCGCCCGGTCGGCGCCCCACCGCTGCGCCATCACGTCGGCTTCCTGCTCGACGGCCAAAATATGCAGCATACGTTTTGCGCCGGCGCGTCCGCACATATCCGTCCGCAAGACCTGCAAATCAAGCAATTTTATTCTCCCTTCGCTGTGTACAGCCCACGTTTGACAATGTACTGGTACACTTCCTCCGGCAGGTGCGACTGCCCCTCGCCCTGACGCAGCATGTTCCGCAGTTCACTCGAAGAGACTTCCACAGGCGTGTGCGGGACAATATCGATGGCCGCGTCAAACCGGTGCGCCAAAAATGCCGCCTGAGCCGCCACTTCGCACTGCCGTCCGACGTCGCGCGCCAGCACGGCAATGCGGGCGGCGGCCATGACGTCCTCCGCCTGATACCATGTATGCAACGACAAAAACATATCGGTGCCCACAATCAGCACAAGCGAGGCCTCCGGGTGCCTGGCCTGCAACCAATCCAACGTGTGGATTGTATAGCTTTCCCCCGGATGGGCCAGCTCCCAATCCGACACCACACAGCCGGCCAATCCCGCAAACGCAAGCCCTGTCATCGCCAGACGCGCGGCGGCGGGCGGCGTACCAGTCGGCGGGCGTTTGTGCGGCGAAATGCCGGTGGGCATCACATACAGCCTGTCGAGCGCCAACGCGTCAAACGCCTGGCGAGCCGCTGCCACATGCCCGTTGTGGGGCGGGTTGAACGCGCCGCCAAACAGCCCAATGCGCTGATTCATGGCAATTCGATGTGCGCGTCCTCCAGGTTTTTCCTGTAGAGGACAAAACGGCCTCCAATGACCTGCACGGTATGCGCGCCGGTGGATTCCGCCAACTGTTCCGCCGCTTCACGGGCAGAAAGAGGCGCATGCTCCTGTACGCGGCCTTTAATCAGTTCTCGGGTTTTCAGGGCCCCGTCCGCCTGTTTAATGAGATTGTCGCCAATACCCTCTTTCCCGACATACAAAATGGTCTCAAGGCCATTGGCCATGGCGCGCAAAAAGGCGCGTTGCTTACTTGTCAGTGTTTCCATAGGACACCTGTCTCCTCCAAATATCTATCATGCCCCTCTCGGGCGCATTCAATCGAATTTCTGCATTTTCCATATGTCGATCAGTGCCCTCACGGCGCGCCCCCGGTGGGAAACAGCGTTTTTCTCCTCGTCGGACAGTTCGCTCATGCCGCGTCCCATCTCCGGCAGAAAAAAGAGAGGATCATAGCCAAAGCCGTTTTGACCACGCGGACTCTCCAGCAAAACACCTTCACAGACACCCTCCGCCGTGAGCTCGCGTCCGTCAGGAAACAGGCAGACCAACGCGCAGACAAAGCGCGCCGTGCGCAAGGACTGCCCTTCCATGGCCGCCAGCAAATGGGCGTTTTTTTCGTCCTGCGTCAGTCCTGGCCCGCCATAGCGGGCCGAATGGATGCCCGGCGCTCCGCCCAGCGCGTCAACCACAAGCCCAGAATCATCGGCCAGCGCCGGCAGCCCGGTTATTGCCATGGCCGCCTCCGCTTTGATACGCGCGTTTTCCAAAAATGTCTCTCCGTCTTCGACAGGGTCAAACGGCACACCCCAATCGGAGGGCAGGCACAGTGTCACGCCCAGCGGCGCAAGAAGTGCCTCCATCTCCCGGCGTTTTCCGGGATTGCCCGTCGACAGCACAAGCCTCTTCACGACAGGTCACCCGAGAGGATGGCCTCCACAAACGCGCGCGGCTCAAAGGGCATCAGGTCACCCATCTGCTCGCCGACGCCGACAAATTTGACGGGAATTTTCAATGTATCCGCCACCGCGATGACGATGCCGCCCTTGGCCGTACCGTCAAGTTTGGTGAGCACAAGGCCTGTCACACCGGCGGCCGCGGCAAACTCCCTGGCCTGCGATAGTCCGTTCTGCCCCGTGGTCGCGTCCAACACAAGCAATGTCTCCCGGTCGGCGTCAGGCCATTCACGGTCGACGACGCGGCTGATTTTAGAAAGCTCGTTCATCAAGTTTTGTTTGTTGTGCAGTCGACCCGCCGTGTCGCAGATCACCACCTGGACACCGCGCGCCTTGGCTGCGGAAAGCGAGTCGAAGACGACGGCGGCCGGATCCGCCCCTTCGTACTGCCGAATGACATTGACATGGGCCCTGTCGCCCCATATGGCCAATTGATCGGCAGCGGCCGCGCGGAACGTGTCCCCCGCGCATAGCAACACCCGCTTGCCCGTCTCTGTCAGTTGCCCGGCCAGCTTGCCGATGGTGGTTGTCTTTCCGACTCCGTTGACGCCAATGACCAAAATGACCATCGGCTTTTCACCGACGCGCAGCGTCTGATCGCCGACGGCCAGCAAGTCGACTAAGATGTCGCAAAGGGCGGATTTCACGGCGGCGGGTTCACTCAGCCTTTGCTGTTTGCATACCTCGCGCAGTTTTTCCACCGCGCTTGTGGCTGTGTTCACGCCCAAGTCCGCCAAAATGAGCGCCTCTTCGAGTTCCTCAAAAAACGTCTCGTCGGCACGTGAAAAACCGGAAAACAGGCTACCGATCGAACTGCCGACGGCCTGCCGCGTTTTGGTAAGCCCTTGCTTAATTTTCTCAAAAAACCCCATTTTCTAATTCCTCATCGTCATATTGTGACTATATTCTACAAATTGTTATTCCAATTGCATGCCCAGCGAGCGCTCAGCGTCCTGCAACCGCAGGGACAGTATCTTTGAAACGCCCTCCTCCTGCGTGGTGACGCCGTATAAAATATCGGCCGCCTCCATCGTGCCGCGACGGTGTGTGATCACCACAAACTGGATCTCCTTGGACAGCCGCTGCAGGTAAGCCGCGTAGCGAGCCACGTTGACGTCGTCCAGGTCATGGTCGACTTCGTCGAGAACACAGAAGGGCGCGGGCCGCACGCGAAAGATGGAGAAGTAGAGCGCGATGGCCACCAGCGATTTTTCGCCGCCGGACAGCAGTGTGATGGAGCGCATTTTCTTGCCTGGCGGCTGGGCTTTGATCTCCACGCCGCAGTTTAAAATGTCCTCCGGATCCTCCAACTCCAAATGTGCGTCGCCGCCACCGAAGATGTCCTTGAAGGTCTGCCCGAACTTTTCATTGATGAGGGTGAATTGCCCGGAAAAGATGTCTTTCATCTGCTCGGTGATGTTGTCAATGATTCCCAGCAAGTCGGCTTTGGCCTGTGCGGCGTCATCGCGCTGGGTGGTCAGGTATTCATATCGTTCCGACACACGCTCATACTCGTCGATAGCGCCGATGTTGGGCGGCCCGAGCGCGGCGATGGCGTTTTTGAGTTCACCCGCCCGGCGTGTCGCCTTTGATATGCTCTCCATGGACGTTCTTTGCTCGAGGGCCACGCTGTGCGTCAAACCGTAGTGATCCCACAGCCTGTCGATTATGGCCTTTTCCTCGGCCTCTCCGGCGGCCTTTTTGCCTTCGAGACGAGATCGTTCACGCTCGAGTTTCATGTTTTCTTCGTTTTGTTCTTTGGCGCGCCGGTCGGCGGACACCCGCTGGCCCTCCAACTCCTGCCGTTGCGCGTAAAGCTTTTCCAGCTCGTCGCGCTTGGCTTCCGCTGCGGCGGCCCTGTCGCCAAGTGTATTTTGTTTGACGTTGATTTCAGCGAGAAGTTCCTTGTTTTTTGCCTCATACATGGCCAGCGCCTGTTCCTTTTGCGTCTGGTCTCCCAGCAATTGCGCGCGCAGCTGGTTGAGTTCGTCAATCGCCTTTTGCTCGGCCAGGCGCTCGGCGGTCATGGCAGCCATTTGCGCGCGGGCCTCCGCCACCTGTTCCGCCAGTGCCGCTCCTTCGGATCGTGTGTCCGTCTGTCCTTCCGAGAGGGCGGCAATTTCCTGCGCCAGCTTTTGCGCCAACAGCGCAGATTGATCCATCCCGGATTGTATTTCATCGGCACGGCTCTGCCCGTTTCTGATTTTCTCGTCAAGGCTTGTCAATTCATTTTGTAGCGCGGACAACGTCTCGTGGAGTCCGTCGCGCCAAACACCTTTATGTCCCCGGCTGCTGCGCAATGATAACGCTTCGTCCTCTGCAACGCGGCGCTCAGACTGCGCCACTTCACAGTCATACGAAATGGCCGCCAGCTCCCTCTCGGCTTGCTCCCGTTCTTTGGCAAGAACCCCAACGCTGTCCTGCGCTTGCACGCATTGGACTTCCAGTCGCTCCAGCTCATTTTTGCGCGAGAGAATACCGACTTTTTTGCCCACGCTGCCGCCTGTCATGGCACCGCCTGGTGAAATGACCTGCCCTTCCAGCGTCACAATGCGGAAACGCTGACCCCGCCGCCGGGCCAGTCCGATGGCGGCGTCCATGGATTCGACGACGACAGTGCGTCCAAGTAAACTCTCCAGCACGCCTCTGTATGACACATCATAACGCACCAGTTCACTGGCGACCCCCATAAAACCGGGCTCAGCGTCCAGTCCCTGCTCATCGATCACTCGGCCCCGCACCGAGGACAACGGTAAAAACGTGGCGCGGCCGACATCCATGCGCCTGAGCGTCTCTATGGCGGCTTTGGCGTCCTCTTCGCGGTCGACAATGATGTTTTGCAGTGCCGGGCCCAGGGCGATTTCCACTGCGACGGCGTAGCGGTCATCTACGCGAATGAGATCCGCCACCGTGCCGTGCACGCCGTGCAAGCTCCCTCTTTGGCTTTCCTTTATGACGACTTTTACAGCGCGCGACTGGCCTTCCTGTTCCCGTTCCATGTCGCTCAGCAGCTTGATGCGCCCCCGTAGCGACTCAATGTCCAAAGACGCCTTGTCGTGTCGCCCGCGCAACTCCTCCGCCTTTTTGCGGCGGGACTCTCGCCGCATTTCATAGCCCGCAATGACATTTTGCAGCGACTCCAACTGCGCGGTGCTCTCCGTCAATCGGCGGTCCAGATCGCCAAGTTCTTTGTCGGCATCGAGCAACCCCGCTTCCCGGGCCGATATCTCCTGAGCCACCGTTTCCCGTCTGGCGCGCAACGCCTCCGACACCGCGTGGTGGGACGACAGCTCCGCCAGCATCCCCGCCGCAGCATCCCGCGACGTAGCTTCCCGTGCCCGCAGGGCATCCAACCTGGCCCCTTCGCTGTCGGCCTGCGTACTGATCTCCTCGACGCGCGCCAGTTGCGTTTGCAGCTCGGCTTCGAGTGACGCCAACGCCTGCCGAAGCGCCTCAAGCCGGGTCTCGCGGTCGCGAATCTGTTCCGCGATCCCTCCGTCGCGGCTCTGCCCGGCCGCCTGCTCGTCGCGAATGCGCGTCATGTTCTCTTCGTTGTGCTGCCAGCTGGCCTGGAGAACGGCAACAGCGCCCTCGGTCTCAGCCGTCTCCGTTTCCAAGTTGGATAGCGCCGTTCGCACCTGCTCAGCCTTGAGGGTGTTTTGCCGGTCACGCTCCAACAGCGCCTCGGAAGCCGCATACAGTTCTGTGACGGACGCCTGCCCCGCCTCCAGCTGTTCCGATATAATGCGGTAGTCATCGCGCACTTTGTCGTGGGACGAGCGCAGCTTTTGCAGCGCGTCCAACCAAAGATTGATCTCCAAAGAGCGCAGCTCGTCGCGCATGCGCAAATACTGGCGGGCCACTTCAGCCTGCTCACGCAGCGGACTCACCTGCAATTCAAGTTCCTCAATCTTGTCCCCAATGCGTGTAAGATTGTCCTCGGCGGTCGACAGTTTGCGTTCGGCCTCCTCCTTGCGGTGGCGGTATCGCGAAATGCCCGAGGCCTCTTCAAAAATCCGCCGGCGGTCGCCGCCCTTGTCGGACAATATCTCTCCGATACGCCCCTGTCCGATGAGGCAGTAGCCGTCTTTGCCCAGGCCGGTGTCCATAAAAAGCTCCAGCACATCTCTCAAGCGCACATTGGCCTTGTTGAGAAAGTACTCGCTCTCGCCCGAGCGGTAAAGCCTGCGGGTGACAAGCACTTCGTCCTGCTCCACGGGAAAAAGCCCGCCACTGTTGTCCAGCAGCAGGCTGACTTCGGCAAATCCCACCGGCCCTCTGTGCGCCGTGCCATGAAAAATGATCTCTTCCATGCGTTTTTCGCAGCGTAGCGCACGCGGACTCTGCTCACCCAGCACCCAACGCACGGCCTCGGCAATGTTGCTCTTGCCGCTGCCGTTAGGCCCGACCACCGCGGTTACACCCTGGTTGAAGGCGAGTGTCGTCTTGTCCGGAAAGGATTTAAAGCCCTGTATGTCAAACGATTTCAAATACAAGAACAGCACTCCAAACCAACGGAGAAAAATATGCTATACTATAGGATATCAAGAAACATAGCGGATGACAAGGGAAATTTGCAGGAAAACGCCTTGTTTTCGGCCCGTGACAGCAGTGGGTGCCGGTGATGCCCAGCAGGAGCCGCGCCTGACGCCGCTCGTCGGCGGCTCTCCGGCGCGCCTTTGAGCACGGCCTCTCTTCCACTTGAATTTGGTGCGAAAAGGCTATATAATATTCAGCATACTAAACGGGGGGGAAACCACATGAACATGGTGACGCAACTTATTGACTTTGTCACGCAGAGCGATCCTCAGGTGGGTGAGGCGCTGAGGTTGGAATATGACCGCCAGCGTCGGCATATTGAATTGATTGCCTCTGAGAATTTTGTCAGCCCGGCCGTGATGGCCGCCATGGGTTCTCCGTTGACCAACAAGTACGCCGAGGGTTACCCCGGAAAACGCTATTACGGAGGCTGCGAGTGCGTAGACGTGGCCGAAAGGCTGGCCATTGAGCGCGCCAAAACCCTGTTTGGCGCGGGCTTTGCCAACGTACAGCCGCACTCGGGCGCGCAGGCCAACGCCGCAGTCTACTTTGCGCTGGTCAAGCCGGGAGACACCGTGCTGGCCATGAGCCTCGCGCACGGCGGGCACCTGACGCACGGCAGCCCGGTCAATATTTCCGGCGCCTATTACAACATCATTCCCTACGGCGTGGACGACACGACCCATCGCATCGACTACGACAATGTGCGCGCGCTGGCGCGGACGCATAAGCCCAAAATGATTTTGGCCGGTGCGTCGGCCTATCCGCGGGCCATCGATTTTGCGGCGTTCGCCGACATCGCCCGTGAAGTGGGCGCCTACCTTTTTGTGGATATGGCTCACATAGCGGGGCTGGTGGCGGCGGGACTGCACCAGAATCCGCTTCCCCACGCCGACGTGGTGACGACGACCAACCACAAAACACTGCGTGGGCCGCGCGGGGGCATGATTATGTGCAACGACCCCGAGCTGGCTAAAAAGATCGACAAGGCCGTTTTCCCCGGCACACAGGGCGGCCCGCTCATGCATGTGATTGCCGCCAAAGCCGTTGCGTTGGGAGAAGCGCTCATGCCGGCGTTCACAACGTATCAGCAGCGCATTGTTGACAACGCGCGCGTGCTCGCCGACGCTCTGCTCGAGCAAGGGTTCCATCTGGTCTCCGGCGGCACGGACACTCATCTGATGCTGGTGGATCTGCGGCCGTTCGACCTGACAGGCAAGGAGATGCAGCGCCGTCTGGATGAGGTGCATATCACAGTCAACAAAAACGCCATTCCCAACGACCCGCAAAGTCCCTTTGTCACCAGCGGCATCCGCGTGGGTACGCCGGCGGCCACGGCACGCGGCTTTGACACCGCCGACATGAAAATCATTGCGCAGCTCATTCGCCGTGCGGCTGTTGACTTCGAGGCCGGCGCGGACGATATCCGTCAGACCGTCGGCGGGTTGTGCGCCAGGCACCCCCTGTATGAATAGCCCGGCCAGGCCGCTGGCTGACAGAATACGCCCCACCACGCTTGACGACGTGGTGGGGCAGGCTCACATTTTGGGAAAAGGCGGTCTGCTGCGGCGGATACTCGACGGCGGACTTGTGCCGAATATGGTGTTTTACGGCCCGTCGGGCACCGGCAAAACAACAGTGGCCTCCATCATCGCCTCCAAAACCAATCGAACGCTGCACAAACTCAACGCCACCACCGCCTCAACGTCCGACATCAAGGATATCATCGGCAGTCTGGGTACGTTGATGGCGCCCGGCGGCGTTTTGTTATACTTGGACGAAATACAGTATTTTAACAAAAAACAGCAGCAATCGCTGCTGGAGTTCATTGAAAACGGTTCCATTACGCTGATTGCCTCAACAACAGAAAACCCATATTTCTATGTGTACAACGCTATTTTAAGCCGATCCACGGTGTTCGAGTTTAAGCCGCTTTCCATTGGCGAACTGCGGCAGGCGCTTGACCGCGCCCTTGGGCTGCTGTCCGACGAGCTCGGTTGTCTCGTGCGCTGTGACGAGGAGGTGGCAGACTATTTGTGTTCCGCCAGCGGCGGCGATGCCCGTCGGCTCATTGGCGCCGCGGAGCTGCTTGCCCGCGCCACCCCCGTCAAACAGGGGGAGGCGGTGTTTTCCCTTTTGGACGCCGAAGCCGTCGCGCAGCGGTCAGCCGTGCGTTACGACCGTAACGGCGACGCGCATTACGACGTGCTGTCGGCTTTTCAAAAGTCCATACGCGGCTCCGACCCCGACGCGGCGCTCCACTATCTGGCCAGGCTTCTTAGCGCGGGCGACCTCGCTTCCGCCTCGCGGCGCCTGCTCGTCATGGCGGCCGAGGACATCGGCCTTGCATTTCCACAGGCCATCACCATTGTCAAGTCCTGTGTCGATGCCGCTTTTCAGCTCGGGTTGCCCGAAGCGCAGCTGCCGCTGGCGCAGGCGGTCATCTTGCTGGCCACAGCGCCCAAGTCAAACTCCACTGGCGCCATCGGCGAAGCCATGGCCGATGTGCAGGCCGGCCGCACCGGGGATGTTCCTGTGCACCTCAAGGACAGTAGCTATCAGGGCGCCGGCAAGATGGGCCGGGGTCTCACGTACAAATATCCGCACAATTATCCGGGGCACTATACGACGCAACAATACCTGCCCGACGAACTCAAAAACAGAGTCTATTATGTGTACGGGCCCAACAAGGTGGAACAGGCAGCCAAACACTATTGGGACGAGCTCAAAAAGAGCTGTGAGCCTCAGAACGAAGTCTAGCGGTCAAATATCGTTTCCACTTTCTTTTCTGTGCATTCCTCAGGAGAATATAGCCAACGTCCGATGTGGCCGGACGTGATAAAGTAATTGGCCTGCGTGAGTCTCTCGGTCGGTTCCTCCCAGGCGTCCACCACCGACAGCTTGATCTTCATACGTTCGTGATTGATGGATTTGATATAGGTCGATACGCGCTGACCGACCTGCAAGGGGCCTCTTTTCTCCGCCAGCCCGGACAGATTTGGCGTGAGTTCCACAAAGGCGCCATAGGTTTCCACCCCCCGCACGATGCCCGGAATCGTTTGGCCCGCCTCAAAGGGCGCGGCGTTTTCTTTCCAGGTGCCCAACAGTTCCTTGTGGGAAAGGTAGATACGACATTTCTGCGGTTCCATGTCGGAGACAACGACAAAAATATCCTGTCCCACAGCGAACCGTTCTGACGGGTGCGTGATGCGTGACACCGAGATATGTTCGATGCCGACGAAGGACACAAGCCCGCATCCGATGTCCACAAACACGCCGAACGGCTCGATGTGGGTCACTCGCGCCGGCAGCACATCGCCCGGTCGGGCATGTTGCATGAGCGCAAACTGAGCCTCCTCCTGCGCGAGCCGGCGCGAGAGCAGCGCTTGTTGCTCCTCGATTCGCACCACCTTGCAGCACACCGGCTTGCCCACGCGCGACAGAATGGCGATGTCTCGGGTCTGTCCCTCCTGCACGCCGATAGCCACCTCCTCACGGGGGATGAACCCCGTCAAGGCGCCCAATGAAACCGTCAAGTTGTGGTCGGCGTCGCATAGCAAGGCCCTTCCCTCCACAATGGCACCCGTGCGCGCGGCGGCCTTCAATTCCGCCACACTATGTAAAACACGAGCCGCCTGCCCTTCCGGGCGGTAGTCGGTCATGCCTGTTCCCCCAATCGCAAATAGGTTTGGGACTTCCCATACATATATATGCGTCACACATGCGCCTTAGAAACGCAAAATCGGAGCGGGTTGTCCCGTTCCGATTATACTGTTTCTCCAAGGCGCGCCGTTTGAGGGAGGCGGAGCCGCTTATGAGAGGACTTTGACCCTGTGTCCGTGCGCGCTGATCAGCACACTGCGCGCGCGCGTGGAATCACGCTCAGGGACAAAGGCGCTGAGAATCACCTCGCGGCTGGCAATCTCGCTGTCGCCCAGTGCCTTCGGTATACCTGTCGACGGGCCGGACGTGTAGGCCGCCATGCCGATGCCGCTGCCGCCGCCCATCCCGGTGCCAATGCCGTTAAACATCCCCATCGGATAGACAAAGGTCTGGGTTTGCGACGCTCTGGCCGAGTAGTACCGCAGGGGCTCAATGGAATAGGATTGCAATATGATTTTGTTGTCACGCAGACGTCCCAGGGCCAATTCCGCCGAATCCGGCGTGTCAAAGACGGCGCTGATTTCCACAGCCATGTTTGTACCTCACTGATTATCAATTGATAACACTATTTTGCGCCGCAACCGCTAAAATCATACAAGACGAGAGTGATAAACATGGAAGTCGGACAGCGTGTGCAAATGAAAAAAATGCACCCATGCGGCGGAGACTGTTTTGTCGTGCTGCGAACCGGTATGGATTTTCGTTTTCGCTGCGAACGCTGCGGGCACGAGGTGCTCATGCCGCGTGTCAAAGCGGAAAAAGCCGTCAAGCGTGTGCTGCCCGTCGGGACTTGACCGCCGCCGCGTACAAAAGGTTTGTCATGACCGGGGCTTTTGTGGTAATATATATGGGATGAAGAGGACGTCCCCTATATGTTGAGTGTGAGGTAGTTACATATGAGCATATTCATGGCCATTATACTGGGCATCATTCAAGGCGTGGCGGAGTTTCTTCCCATCTCCAGTTCCGGCCACCTGGCGCTGTGCCAGGCACTGTTCGGGTTGCAGGGCACGCCGCTCTTGTTTGATGTGCTGCTCCACTTTGGCACGCTGATCTCCATCTGCGCTGTTTTTCGCAAGGAGATTGTCAGCATGCTGCGCGAAGTGGGGGGCACGGTCTCCGACATTGTTCACAAGAGGCAGACCGGCGCCGTTCCGCCGGCGCGGCGGATGGTGTTTTTGATTATTGTCGGTTCCCTGCCGCTCATTCCCTTTGTCTTTCTCTCCGACTTGGTGGAAACCGCCATGTCAAAACCGCTCATCGTCGGCCTCTTCCTTTGCGTGACGGCACTGGTGCTCTTTTTGTCCGACCGGCTACCGCGCGGTTCCAAAACCGAAAAAAACGCCACGCTGCTCGACGCGTTGGTTGTGGGCGTCTGTCAGGGCTTTGCGGTGATGCCGGGCCTGTCTCGCTCCGGCATGACCATTTCTTCCGGCCTTTTTCGGCGGTTCGACCGCGGGTTTGCCGTGAGATATTCGTTCTTGCTGTCACTGCCCGCCGTGCTGGGCGCCACACTGATGGAGCTTAGCAAAGCGCTGGGCACGGCTCCTGAAGCGGACGCGCCGGCGCTGATAAGCCAGCTGCCGTTTTATCTCATCGGCATGGTGGTGGCGGCTGTGTTTGGCTATTTTGCCATCGGACTTGTGAAACGGCTTGTCGACCAGGGCAAGTTTGGTATTTTTGCCTACTACTGTCTTGCTATCGGTATCATTTCAATTGTGGCATCCTTTTTTGTCAAATAACAGCGCAGAGGTGACATGACCATGCCCCCCCGCAAAAAGACCGCGTCCCGAAAAAAAACGACTCACGCCGCCTCGGCCAAGCGCCCGGTGCGGCGTGAGGTCGGCGCACTTATCTGTTTTTTTCTGGCTGTTTTTACGCTGTTGAGCCTGTTTGGCGTCAATGCTGTGCTGCTCGACTTACTGTCCAACTTGTTCAAGCTGTCCATCGGCTGGGGCTATTATGTGCTGCCTGTCGCGCTGCTGAGCGCCTGTGTGATCCTGCTGTTTCACCGTGGGCGGCCCGTGGCCTTTCGCCTTTGGTGTTGTCTGATGACGCCGCTGGTTGTGGGTTCTCTTCTGCACTTGTTTTTGGCCGGACAGACCTATGAATGGTCGGCCTCCCTGCTCGGACAACTCATAGAAGGCGGCCAGTTGCTGCACTGCGGCGGGCTGCTGAGCGGGCTGCTGGCGCTGGCGCTCAAAACCGTCATTTCAGCGGTCGGCGCCTCCATTGTACTGCTGGTGTCCCTGCTGTTTCTGGTTTCGGCTTCCTGCAACCTGACGCTGTCCAAGGTGTTTGAGTTTCTGTTCCACCGTGAACGGCCCGCCTACGAGCCGGAGGTTATACCGCCACACCCAGAGCGGCCTCGTCCGGAAAAACCGGCTACCCTGTCCCGCGAGGCACGCCGCCGCATGGTGGATATCCCCGTCGACGACGATGAACCCGCGCCACCGGCTGTCGCTCTTCCCCTTGAGCCTGAGGGTCTTCTGTTCACGCCCAGGCCGGAACATGTCCCCACACCGGCTGACGTGCTGCTGGGCAAGACGCCGGGCAAGACCGTTTTCCCAATTGAGGACAAGGCCCCCTTGACCACAGTGGTCAAGGCAAACACCGTTGCCGCGGAAGCGTCGTCAGAGGACGCGCTTGCGCTTGTTCCGGATCGGGACGAGCCCTCAGATACACGGCCATACCGGTTTCCGCCGCTGACGCTGTTGACAATGGGCCGCCCGGGCAACGCTGTCGACGGCACCGGCGAACTCAAAATCAACGCCGAACGGCTGCTGGAAACCGTACGAAGTTTTGGGATTGAGTCGCGCATTGTCAGTGTGACAAGAGGGCCTACCGTGGCGCGGTATGAGATGGAGCTGGACAAGGGCATCAAACTCAGCCGACTGACCGGGCTGGCCGACGACATTGCCCTGTCGCTCGGTGCGTCCGGCGTGCGGATCGCCCCGGTGCCGGACAAGATGTCCGTTGTGGGCATTGAAGTGCCCAACAAGCTGGTGTCCACCGTCTACCTGCGCGACGTTGTCTCCGCTTCCGAGTTTACGGGCCGGGACAGCAAGCTCTCCTTTGCCATCGGCAAGGACATCAGCGGCGCGTGCATTGTGTGCGACCTCGCCAAGCTCACCCATCTGCTCATCGCCGGAACGACCGGTTCTGGCAAATCGGTGTGCATGAACAGCCTGATCATCAGTCTGCTGTACAAATCCAGCCCCGACGAGGTGCGGCTGGTGATGATCGACCCGAAAATGGTGGAACTGGGCGTTTACAATGGCATCCCCCACCTGGAGGTGCCCGTCGTCACCGATCCCAAAAAGGCCGCCGGCGCCCTGCACAAAGTCGTCATGGAGATGGAAGATCGTTACCGCCGTTTCATGGAGCGGCACGTGCGCGACATCTTCTCATATAACGCCGCGCTTGCCAACGAGCCGGACACACCGAAAATGCCTCAAATGGTCGTCATTATCGACGAGTTGGCAGACCTCATGCTCGTGGCGGCCAAAGAAGTGGAAGAATCCATCTGCCGCATTGCACAAAAGGCGCGCGCCGCTGGGATTCATCTGGTGATTGCCACGCAGCGGCCTTCGGCGGATGTCATCACCGGCCTCATGAAGGCCAACATCCCCTCGCGCATTGCCTTTGCCGTGGCCTCACAGCTGGAATCGCGCATCATACTCGACACCATGGGCGCTGAAAAGCTGGTCGGTCGTGGAGACATGCTGCTGTTTCCGCTGGGCGCCCCCAAGCCGTCCCGTGTGCAGGGGTGCCTGATCTCAAGCGGCGAGGTGGAAGAGGTCGTCAAATTTGTCAAGATGTCCGGCGGGGCGCGGTATTCCGAGGAGTTTATGTCCTCCATCGATCGCTATGCCGAGCAGGTGGGCAAAAAAGGCGGTTTGTCTACCGTGTCCGAAGATGCGGATAGTCCGATGGGCGGCGATTATGACGATATGCTGTCAGCCGCCATTGAGGTGGTTATCGAAAGCGGCCAAGCCTCCGTTTCCTTTTTACAGCGCCGCTTGAAGCTGGGCTTTTCCCGCGCGGCGCGGCTTGTTGACCAGATGGAGGAACGGGGCATCGTCGGTCCCTCGGAAGGTTCAAAGCCCCGGCAGCTGCTCGTCAGTCGCCAGCAGTGGCAGGAAATTCAGATGCGTCAACGGGATTTGGGTTAGGAGCGTGCCCTGTGAAGACATTGGAAACGGAGCGCCTTTTCTTCCGTCCATGGACATTGACCGATCTGGACGATCTGTTTGCCTACGCTCAAAATCCGCTTGTGGGGCCGTCAGCCGGATGGGCTCCCCACAAAACAAAGCAGGAGAGCTACGATTGTCTGACCCAGTTCTTAATGCCCGGCGAGAGCATCTGGGCATTGTCGTGTAAGGCGGAAGACCGAGTGATCGGCGCCTTTGGCTTTCCGGATGACACAAAGCGCCGGAACATCCGCGCCAAAATGATGTGGTACGAACTATCAGCGGACTATTGGGGCCGCGGTCTGGCCACCGAGGCGGCCCAACGGGTTATGCGCTTTGGATTTGAGGAGCTTTCCTTAGAACTCGTGTCTGTTTACCACTATCCGGAGAATACGCGCTCGCGCCGCGTCATTGAAAAATGTGGTCTTATTTTTGAAGGCATGCTGCGGCGCACCATCCGCACCGACAGCGGCGACGTACACAATGAAATGTGCTACAGTCTGTTGGCGGAAGAGTATGCAGCCATGCATCCCCGGGTAATACCCTAAAAACAAGCAGGAGGCGTTTTTGAATCGCCCCCTGCTTATTCATATCGAGCCTTGTTTGTGCGCGTCAGCTCACACAACGACGCCTTTTTTGAGAATGATGTTGGCGTAGAGCGACTGCTCTCCCGTGGACACAATGGCATAGGCCTGCTTGGCGCGCTCATAGAAGGCAAACCGCTCGACAAATTCAATGTTGTGATTGACAGGTTCGGCCTGATTGAGAAGCATTTGAAACGTCTCCCATATGGGGGGTGTGCCGGCAGTGCCGGGCACGATTTGCATCAGCGCCGCCTGATGCGGCACAAACGAGTCCAGCGGGAACAGCGTGAGGATCGCCTCGAGCAACGTCGGCACATCGTGCCCATCGCAGCGCACCAGGCGCCTGGCCATGGAGGCCGCCGGGAAATTGCCATCGCCGATGACGATTTCGTCGCCGTGCCCCATTTCCATAAGTATTTTGAGCAACTCAGGGGAGAGAATGGACGGAATGCCTTTCAACATATGAATGGTTCCTTTCTCCTGTCGTTTGTTTTGCCGCCGAAGCGACGAAATTTCAAAAGCCAAATACCCGCGCAGCCTGCTCCATGTTGCGGATAACCGGCACAGCAAAGGGGCAACGGCTTTCGCAACTGCCGCAGGCCGTGCAGTCCGCCCCATGCGCGGACTGCGCTTTGTAGTGCTGCGCGATAGCGGGAGGCACCGCCTCCGGCGTGAGAAGGGCAATGTCCAAATACCGGGTGACGGCGGCAATGTCAATGTTGGCGGGGCAAGGGCGGCAGTGGTTACAGTACATGCACCGGCCGGAAAAATCCTGCGCAAACGTGCTGACAATGGGACCGTAGTCGCGCGCCGTTTCGTCGGCGTCCAGATAAGCGACGGCGCTGCGCACTTCCTCCGCGGATTGGCAGCCCAGCAGCACGCTGGCCACCGCCGGCCTTGTTAGCGCATAGTGGATGCATTGCACCGGCGTCAACGGCCCGGCAAACGGAGAGTGTTCGGGCGACAGCAACTTCCCCGCGCCGAACGTTTTCATGACCGTTATGGCAACACCGCGGCTTTCACACAAAGAATACAGCGCCGCGCGAGCCGGGTCGATGCCCACCAGCGCCTGGCTGAAATCGCTCTCCAGGGCGTCGAACACGCTTTTGTCGCCCGGCACCAAATCAAAGGCGGGGTTGATGCTGAACATCAGCACTTCCACAACGCCGGATTCCACCACGCGCTTGGCCACCAACGGATTGTGAGAACTCGCCCCGATGGCGCGGATCACGCCCTGCTGCTTGAGCGCAAGCGCGTAGGCGAGGATTTCTCCGTGAAAGACAGTGTCAAAATCTTCGTCCGTGTCGATAAAGAACAACATGCCGACATCGATATAATCAGTGCCAATATATGTCATCATGTTTTCAAAATAGCGGCGGCAGGTGGGCAGATCACGACTGATGTCGTACTGCTGGTTGAGGTCAACCGATCCGATATGCCCCTGAATGATGACATCCCTGCGCCGCGCCCCCAGCGCTTGGCCGATGTTGCGCCGCACCTCGGCACCGGGCATGAAGACATCCATGATGTTGATACCCTGTGACAGCGCCTCGTCAATGGTTTCCCGCACAACAGCCAAAGGCTTGTTGTCCAGGTGTTCCGCCCCAAGACCGACAATGCTAGCCTGCAGGCCCGTTCTTCCCAGCGGTCGAGTGACCATACCTACGCCTCCTATGTATTTTTCTATGGGCGCTTACCGAATAAAACTGGTTCTTTCTCTTTTTTCTGCTGCCGGCGGCACAATGCCCTTTTGCCGCCCGGCCTCGATGCACTTGAGCAGCCACGCCATGTTTTGCCCCAGCAATCGCATGGTCTGCATACCTTCCGCGTCATGCCTCACCTCGCCCGGCGCGGCGCCGAAAACCATGTTCCAATATTGCGAGGACACCACCGGCATTTTTGAGATGGTAAAGTACTTGTTGATCTGGTCAAATCCGGGAGTCTCGCCACCACGGCGGCAAATAACAACCCCCGCGCCGGTTTTGTACTCGAAAAAGCGGCCCGCATAGAAGGCCCGATCCAAAAATGACTTGAGCGCACCCGAAATGCCCGCGTAGTGCACGGGGGAACCAAAGACAAATCCGTCGGCCTGCTCGGTCTTTTCCAAAAAACGGTTGACCTCGTCGTCGTAAACACAGGCGTTGCCGCCACCGCTGCAGCCGCCGCAACCTTGGCACCCGCGCAACTCCAGCTGGCCCACCTGCAACATTTCTGTGTCAATGCCGTGAGCTTGCAGCGCGTCGGACACCTCATTGAGCGCGATAAAGGTGTTGCCTGCCTTGTGCGGGCTGCCGTTTACCAGCAATACTTTCATGGAACTCGCCTCACATTCTGTCATGATTGTATCATTATATCAAATGGAGAATGTCCACTGCAATGCCGACTTGTTAAATCTTGGACACAAAAGCCGATCACAGGCGGCGCTCGTCTGCGCAACAGATCCTTTGCGGTGTCCTGTCACAGACTCATACGCTGGCGCGCCCTTGCATTTAACCGGCGTCTGTGATATACTATAAAAAACATCCTGATGAAAAAGAATTTCTGATTCACAAGGCTGTGTTTGTCGTTGACGTCCGTCTATTGACGGTTCGTTTGTTCGTTCATACACGCCTTGGGCGTGTATTTTTTGTGTGCTCATTTCGTTCCAAAGGAGCTGTTTCGATGAAACGAATTGCTGTGATCGGCATCATTTTGGAGTCGCCCTCGCAGTACCAGGCGGCGCTCAATGCGATTATCTCGGACTATAAACATCTGGTGAAAGGCAGAATGGGATTGCCTTATGACGACATTGACCTGTCCGTCATCTCCCTGACTGTCATCGGACAGATGGATGAAATCAACGCACTGACAGGCAAACTGGGGAAAATCCCGGCCGCTACCGTGAAAGCAGCGGTGTCACCCCGGCATTTAGAGGAGGTCTGATCCATGAAATATGAAAGCTTTATACACGATCAGGAAATTATGTCCCTGCTGGCGGAGGGCGCAAAGGCCACATCGCAGGAGATTGATTCCATCTTGGATCGCGCGGACAACTTTGAGGGGCTCGCACCACGTGACGTGGCAGCTCTTCTTGCTGTCACGGACAGCGCGCAGATCGCGCGCATCTTTACGATCGCCGGCAAAATTAAGGAACACATTTACGGCGACCGCATTGTCATGTTTGCGCCGCTGTATGTAAGCGACTACTGCGTCAACAAATGTGACTACTGCGGATTCCGTTGCGACAATCAGTTTGAGCGCAAAAAGCTGAGCATGGACGAAATCCGTGAGGAGCTCCGTATTTTGGAGAGCATGGGCCACAAGCGCATCGCGCTGGAGGCGGGCGAGGATCCCACTGTCTGCCCCATCGAATACATTTTATCGTGCATTGAGACCATTTATGACATGAAACTCGGAAACGGTGAGATCCGCCGCGTCAACGTCAACATCGCGGCCACCACGGTGGAAAACTACAAAAAACTCAAAGACATCGGCATCGGCACCTACATCCTGTTCCAGGAGACCTATCACAAGGAAACCTATGAAAAAGTCCATATGGCCGGTCCGAAAAGCAACTATGAATATCACTCCTTTGCCTTTGACCGCGCCATGGAAGCCGGCATCGAGGACGTGGGTGGCGGCGTATTGTTCGGTCTGTCCGACTATCGGTTCGACGTCATGGGTCTCATGTTGCACAATCTGCATCTGGAGGAGCGTTTCGGCGTCGGCTTCCACACCATTTCGGTGCCCCGGCTGTGCCCTGCACCCGGCATTGACACGACAAAATACAGCCATATGGTCGACGACGAGACATTTTTACGCATTGTCGCCATTCTCCGCCTGGCTGTCCCCTTCACCGGCATGATTGTCTCCACGCGCGAAACAGCCGATCTGCGCCGCAAGCTGATATCGGTGGGCATTTCCCAAATCAGCGCCGGATCCACGGTGGAGGTGGGCGGGTACTCCATGCGCGAGCAGCACGGCTCTCAGTTTACCGTGTCGGACGACAGAAGCGCGCGGGATATCATCTATTGGCTGATGGAGGAAAACCTCATTCCAAGTTTTTGCACGGCCTGCTATCGCAGAGGCCGCACAGGCGACCGTTTTATGGCGTTGGCCAAGTCGGGCAACATCAAAAACGTCTGCTTACCAAACGCATTGATGACACTGCAGGAGTATTCTCTCGACTATGCCGACGAAGCGTTTTCGCAAAAGGCGGACGCGCTGATTGCGGAAAAGCTGTCACAGATTGAAAACAAAAAGATACAAGCGCTGACCAAAAAGAATTTGGTTCGGTTGCGCCAGGGCGAAAGAGACCTCTTTATATAATCGGGGGAAATCAAATGAACACCACACCGCAGAGCAACCGTATCCACGTCTGTATCGCCGGGGACGTGAACGCCGGAAAATCCGCGCTGTTTAACGCCCTGATTGAGTCTGACGCCGCCATTGTCGCCGACACGGCAGGCACCACCACCGACACAAACGTGAAATCAATGGAACTGTTGCCCTTTGGACCTATCGTTCTCATGGACACAGCCGGTCTTGGAGACGCCTCCGCTTTGGGTGGTCAACGTATGCAAAGCGCCGACAAGGCTCTGCGGCGCGCGGATTTTGTCCTGTTGGCCGTTGAACCGGGTACCTTTGACAAGGCAAAGCACGACAACAGTGTCGCTCGTCTGGGCCGTCCGTCTATGACGGTGTTTACCCAGGCCGACCGCTATGACGCGGGCACCATAGCGGCGTTGCTGCGCGACGTCCCCGGCAGTATGGCCGTGTCGGTCTTCGACGAAGAATCCATGCAACGGCTTCGGTCTGAACTGGCCGCGCGCCTCTCGGCGGACACATCGTCGGACCGAGGACTGCTCGACGGGCTTGCGTCCGCCGGAGACACGGTTGTCATGGTGGTACCCCTGGACGGAGAGGCACCGAAGGGAAGGCTCATTTTGCCGCAAGTGCAGCTTATACGCGCCTGTCTTGATATTGGCGCGCGCTGCATTGTGGTGACGCCGGAGCAGCTCTCTTCCGTGCTGGAAGACATCCGCGTGCACCTTGTGATTACCGACTCACAGATTTTTCAGCCGGTATCCACCATGGTGCCCGCCGACATGCCACTCACCTCCTTCTCCATTCTGATGGCACGGCAAAAAGCTGACATCGCGGTCTTTGTCGCGGGCATCCGGCATATTGAGCGGCTGCAAGACGGCGACCATGTGCTCATCGCCGAAGTATGCACCCATACGAAAAACCATGAAGACATCGGCCGCGTCAAAATTCCCGCCGCGCTCCGCAAACTGACGGGCAAGGCGCTACAATTTGACTTTGTGTCCGGCCCGGAAATGCCCGCGTCGCTTGACCGGTTTTCGCTCATTGTGCACTGCGGCGGATGTATGGCCACAGCCCGCGCCGTGTCGCAACGTCTGGCCGCTGCCGAAAAGGAGCATGTTCCCATGACGAATTACGGCCTGTTGCTGGCCCAAGCCGCCGGCATTTTGGAGCGCAGTCTGTCGGTGTTGGCGCTATGAGCGATCTGTTACGTCTGACGAAACAAGAACTCACCTTGTTGATTGCCGATCTGTTCGCGCGTGAAACTGCCGACGAGCTACTCGCCGAGGCGAACCTGGTCAGGCAGACACACTACGGCAAGGCCGTGTTTCTGCGCGGACTGATTGAAATTTCCAGCTACTGCGTCCAAAACTGCTATTACTGCGGTCTGCGCCACGCAAACAAGTCAATCAAGCGATACCGCCTGACGCGCGAAGAGATTTTGAGCTGCTGTGAGCTGGGCGCTGCCTTGGGCTTTCACACGTTTGTGCTCCAGGGCGGCGAAGATCCCTATTTTAACACATCCGTCATGTGTGACCTCATTGGCGCCATCCGCATGGCGCATCCCGGCTGCGCCATCACCGTCAGTCTGGGAGAAAAGGATCGAAGCACCTATCAGGCCTACTTTGACGCGGGCGCCAATCGATATCTGCTCCGACACGAAACCGCCTCTGCGGTACATTTTGCCCGGCTGCACCCTGCCGGGCAAACACTGGTAAGCCGCAAACACTGTTTGTATACACTTCGGGAGATCGGTTTTCAAGTGGGCGCGGGCTTCATGGTGGGTTCGCCCGGGCAAACCGCCGACACATTGGCCGAAGACCTCCTGTTTTTGCGTGACCTGCAGCCGCACATGGTGGGCATCGGCCCCTATATCCCCCAAAAGGACACCCCCTTCAGACTGTCACCGGCGGGCCGCCTGCACGAAACCCTGATCATGATCGCGCTAACCCGGCTGATGCTGCCAAAAGCCCTGATGCCCGCCACCACAGCGCTGGCCAGCATTGCGCCCGACGGGCGGCAGCGCGGACTGGCGGCGGGCGCCAACGTAGTTATGCCTAACCTGTCGCCGCCGGAGCGGCGCGGTGGGTACGCCATCTATGACGACAAAGCCGCCTTCGGCACGGAGGCGGCCGAGGGTCTGGCCATCCTGAAGCAACATATTGAGCAGGCCGGCTATGTCCCGGACATGTGTCGTGGGGATGCCTTACGCTGAGCCCTCTGTCCGTCGGTCCCTGTTCAAGAACTGCTGCAATAGTGGGCTGGAAATCCCATTTTTTGAGATTTCCAGCCCGTTTTTCCTGCCCCGAACCATGTACGTATTGGGAGCGTTATCTTTTCTTTGTCTTTGTCTGTGGAGCATGGCAGACGTCCGCGGACGGGCAGCCGCCGCAGCCGACGCCACAACCGACATGCTTGCCGCGGCGCGCGTCACGTACCAGTTTGACGATGACGCCGACAACAATCCCGAACACAAGGACACCTACGACAATAGTTCCCCAATTTTCCTGTAAAAAAGCGAGCATTCAAATAACCTCCGTCACACTCTGTATATCAGGCGACCGGTTTTCGGCTCAACTTTGCCCCCTGTGGGCGGACGCCTGAAGAGCAGCCATACAAAGGCGGACAGCAACAGGAAGGCAAGTGCGGTGAATACGCTGTACCCTCCGCCGGTGAAGACCGTCCCAAGCTGGTATACGCACAGGGATACCACATAGGCAAACCCGGTCTGGTATCCGATGGCCGCCCAGAACCACTTGGCACTGTTCATTTCACGTTTGATCGCGCCAATCGCCGCGAAACAAGGCGCACACAGCAAGTTAAACAGCAAGAACGAATACGCCGACAGCGCCGTAAAGCTGGTGGCCAACTGTTTCCAAATCTCGGCGCCGTCCTCGGCCACCTCGGCAAACCCGTAGAGAACACCAAATGTTCCGACGACGTTTTCTTTGGCAATCAACCCCGTCAGCGCGGCAACGGGAGCACGCCAATGCGCCCAGCCCAGCGGGTAAAACACCCAGGCGATGGCGCGACCAAAGGCGGCGAGTATGCTCTGCTCCATCCCAACCATTGCAAATCGACCGTTCACAAAACCAAAGCTGGACGTAAACCAGACAAATACAGCCGACAGTAAAATGACGGTTCCGGCTTTCTTGATGAACGACCATCCGCGCTCCCACATGGAACGCAAAATATTGCCCACAGTCGGCATGTGGTAGGCGGGCAGCTCCATGATAAACGGCGCGGTACTGCCGACAAACGCCTTTGTCTTTTTGAGAATAACGCCTGAAACAATGATCGCCGCGAGACCGACAAAGTAGGCGCTCGGCGCCACCCACCAAGCGCCGCCGAAAAGTGCGCCGGTCAGCATGGCAATGATAGGCAGCTTGGCCGTACAGGGTATAAACGTGGTGGTCATGATCGTCATGCGCCGGTCGCGCTCATTTTCAATCGTGCGGGAGGCCATGATCGCCGGAACACCACAGCCGGTGCCGATGAGCATAGGAATAAAGGACTTGCCGGAAAGACCAAACCGCCGGAAGACGCGATCCATTATAAAAGCAATGCGCGCCATGTAGCCACAGCCTTCTAAAAAGGCCAGAAAGATAAACAGAATCAGCATTTGCGGCACGAACCCGATCACGCCGCCTACGCCCGCCAGGATGCCTTCGATAACCAATGACTCGAGCCAAGGCGCGCAGTTTGCCCTTTCAAGGGCGTCGGTCAAAATTGTCTTCAGTCCGGGTACCCACGGCCCAAAGTCGGCCGGGTTGGGCGCAAGCGCCTCCGGGTCGGTTTCCAGCTCGATTTTATATTCCTCAAGCGCCAATTCATACGCTTGGGCATCCGCGCCGGACCAGTGCCATCCGTCCCCAAAAAGGCCGTCATTGGTCCAGTCGGTGACGCGTGTACCCACTGTCGTCACCGATACAAAATAGACAACAAACATGACAAATGCAAAAATCGGCAGCGCCAGCCAGCGATTGGTCACCACTCTGTCGATCTTGTCAGACACGCTGAGTTTGCCCTTTCGCGTAGTCTGATAGCACTCTTTTATGATCGAGTCGATATAGGCATATCGTTCGGCTGTGATGATGCTCTCGCTGTCGTCGTCGAGTTCTTGCTCACAGCGTTTGATGTCGTTTTCAATGTGGCCTAGCGACGACTGGGGCAGGTCGAGCTTTTCGGCGATCATGCTGTCCCGTTCAAACAGCTTGATGGCGTACCATCGCTGCTGGTTTTCCGGCATATTGTGCAGCAGCGCCTCTTCGATGTGCGCCAAGGTGTGCTCAACGCTGCCTGAAAATCGGTGCTGCGGCTCGGTCTTGCCGCTGGTGACCATTTCGATCGCCGCCTCGGCAGCCTCGTTGATACCCTGCCCCTTGAGCGCGGAGATTTCAAATACCGGGCACCCCAGTTCCTTGCTGAGACGCGCGGTATTGATGGTGTCCTTATTCCTGTTCACCACGTCCATCATGTTGACGGCCACCACAACAGGAATGCCTAGCTCCACCAGTTGCGTTGTGAGATAGAGGTTGCGTTCCAGGTTTGTGCCGTCAATAATGTTGAGAATGGCTTCAGGCCGCTCGTCAATGAGATAGTTTCGAGACACGACCTCCTCAAGCGTATACGGCGACAGAGAGTATATGCCGGGCAAGTCCATAATGACAACGTCTTTATTGTTTTTGAGCTTGCCCTCTTTCTTTTCCACCGTGACGCCGGGCCAGTTTCCCACAAATTGATTTGACCCGGTAAGCGCGTTGAACAACGTGGTCTTTCCACTGTTCGGGTTTCCGGCCAGTGCAATCCGTATTGGCATATGTACTCCCTCCTCGTAACATAAGTCGACGGGTTCATTATTTGAATTATTGTTTTGCGGCCACTTCGATCATGTCCGCGTCTTGCTTTCTCAGTGACAGCTCATAGCCGCGCACCGTGACTTCAATGGGGTCGCCCAGGGGCGCCACCTTTCGCACGGTGATCTCGACGTCTTTTGTGATTCCCATATCCATGATTCTGCGCTTTACGGCGCCCTGCCCGCCGATCTTTGTTACCGATACAGTGTCGCCGGGTCTGATCTCTTTTAGCGTTGGCATCGTATCACCCCCAACATCAAATTGTCTGACGACTCACACCATGATTTTGACGGCCATCTCGCTGCTGATGGCCACACGCGACTCCTTGATGTTCACAATCAAGTTGCGGCCCAGGGTGGTGACAACGGTCACAAGACTGCCCGGCACAAACCCGAGTGTTTCCAAGTGCTGACGGACTTCAGCGCTCCCACCTATTTTTTTGATTTCGTTTGTCTTTCCAATGGCGGCCATTGTTAGGGGCATCATACTTTCTCCTCGCCATATATTAATTTAAACGGGTTATCCTTTTGCTCAACTCCATGTTAGCATTTTCGAACATAAAAGTCAAGGGCAATTCCCTCCATTAAAAATGGCTTTTCCCATTACGACAAAAAACCGTCGAAAGCCTCGTCTGCGCTATTCACAAATGCCAAAAAAAGAACCCGCGCCGGTGGCGCAGGCCCCTTTTTTTATCGCAAAAGTATGCACACAACAGTGAGACGACGTGCCTGCGCGACGTCAAATCCGCACACCGCGCAAAATGACGGCGCGCAAGGACAGATCTTCGCCGAGCAGCACAACGTCGGCGCGCTTGCCCGGCGTCAGGCTGCCGCAGACGTCATAAACACCAACGGCTTTGGCGGCGTTTACGCTGGCGCACTTGACGGCGGTGCCCAACGGAACCTGCATCTCCCTCACAGCCGTGCGCACGCAGTCCATGAGATGTGTCACGGAACCCGCGATGGCGCCGCCCTCGCTCAGGGTCGCCACACGTCCGCGGACATCAACAGGCAGGCCTCCCAGCTCGTAGGCGCCATCAGAAAGTCCGGTGGCCCGCATGCTGTCGCTGACAAACACCACACGATCCTCGCCAAACAGACGCAGCGTCGCACGGACAGCCGCCGGGTGAATGTGTACACCGTCACAAATGAGCTCGACATGGCAGTCCGGGGTGTCAAAGGCGGCACCAATCACGCCGGGCGCGCGATGTGAAAACGGCGGCATGGCGTTGTACAGGTGGGTGACATGACGCGCGCCGGCGGCAAAGGCCTTCATGGTCATGTCGTAATCGGCCGCCGTGTGCGCGATGGAGCAGACGAAGTCGCGGTGGATGGCGGCAATCAACGCAGTGGCTCCGGGACATTCCGGCGCGATAGACATCATCTTGACAAGGCCGCCGGACGCTCTTTGTATCCGGGCCAACAGGGCTGCATCGGGCGGGCACAGATAAGCCGGGTTTTGCGCCCCCGCCTTTTGCGGTGACAAAAATGGCCCTTCCATGTGGATTCCGGCGACAAACGCGCCGTCTCCGTTGCACAGGGACACCTGACGGCAGGCTTCGGTCAGCTTGTCTTCCGGCAGGGTCATTGTCGTCGGACACACGGTCGTAATGCCCTGAGCCGCCTGATACGCAAGCATTTTTTCCATGTCCGACGCGCAAGCGTCGGAGTAGTCGTGTTGCACACAGCCGTGCTGGTGGATGTCGATCAGGCCCGGTATGGCATAGCAGCCCTCGGCGTCAATGACGGTGTCCTGGGCGGCGCGCGCCGACAGGCGATCGTTTTCAATCCAAACGTCACCGGGGGAAAACGTGCCGTCCTCTTGAAAAACCTTGGCGTTCTTAATTCGCATCGTCGTTTCCTCCTGTCAAGAGCCGGTATCTGTGACCACCGCTCTGGCAAAACAGCGCGGCACATGGAAATCGGGCGTCGTGCTGTCAATCGGGCTAAAGCACGCGTAGTGCGCGGCATCCGGGTTCTCCGATATCTTGTAAAAATTGCAGTAAAACACATCGTCGGCGGCCAGATGAAACACGCCGTACAGCCGCTCAATGAGCGGCCAGGGAATGCAAAATGACGCCGTCCAGTGATCGGCATACACCGTGGCGCTGACGTTGGACAGCGCATATTCCTGCGGCGTGATATACGCACGGTTTTCACGACCGCGGCCATACTCGGCGCGCATGGCGCCGTTGGCGTTGACCTCGAAGTTAATATACAGTGTGCTTTCGCCGGGTACAAACGCACCACCGATCCCGCTCTCGGGAAACGCAACAAAAGCCTCCATGGCGCTGTCCTGGCAGACGTTGTCCTGCGGTCTGCTCATCGTTCGCAACGGGTTTTGTTCCTGACACGTCATCTCGACCAGCAAGCCCTGGCCGGGCAGGTAGGCCATGCGGCCAAATGTAGTCGGGCGGTACACGCAGCGCCACTGGAACCGGTCGACCGCAAAGGGCTGACAGCCGGACAGTTCGTCCGGCGCGGAAAGCAGGCAAACAGGATATTCAATCATTCTCTAATTTCCCTTCAGGAGGATTCGTTCACAAGTGCCAGACGGCGAAACTTGACGCGGCATACAACCGTCAAGGCAAGGCAAAGCGCAAACAACACACAGGAGGTGATCATCACAGACACAATCCCCAAACTCCGGTACATCGCGCCGGTAAAAAAGGGGGTGACAATCAGGCCGGTCGCCTGCATGCTCATGGTGATGCCGGAGGCGGCGCCCTGATTATTAGGAAACAGTTTGCCAATGATGGCGATGATGTAACTGGCGGTAATTCCCGCCGCAAACCCGGCCGTCAAAAAGAGCGGCATCACCAGCCCATCCGGCTGCCACAGCATAAAAATCAGCATACAGGCAAGAAAGACCGCCGGGCTGAGCATCAAAAAGACCGTCATATGGATCTTGTCAAACAGCCGCCCAAGCGTCACACCGGCGATCACGGCGCCTATGTTAAAGTACAGGGGGAGCTGAATGGCGGCCTCTTCCGTCATCTTCATGTTTTCCTGCGCGAACACAGCCGACCAGAGAAAAAAGATGGACGAGGCGACGCTGAACACCAGCAGCACACCCCAGGGAAACAACGCATCCCTGAATGCGCCGCTTTTAAACGTAAAGACCGCTTTGCCCGCCCCGGCTTCATCATATGTTTCGATCCGGGTAGCGCTGTGGCGTGGGAAGCATGCCACAGCCATGAGGAAGATGTTGGCCACACAGACGGCCGAGAAGCCCCAAAACTGCCACCCAAAAAAGATATTTTGCGCGCTGAGCAAGGGTACAATGAGAGGACTGGCCATGGCGCCGACACAGAAAAAAACCTGTATCAGTCCCAGGGCAAAGTTGTTTTTGCGAAAGCGGCAGTCAAAAATAAGTTTTGTGGCCGCCGCGTCCACCATGCCGTATCCGGCGCCCGCCAGCAGTGAGAGTATGAGCACCGGCGTGAGGGTCACAAAGAGCGGTATCATCGCGTAAAACACACCGATGCTACCCATGGAGACCAACAGCACAACCTTGGGGCCATACCTGTCGGCCACCGTGCCGCTCACAAAGAGCACGACAATACGGCCAAGGCCAATGATAGCAAACATGAGGTTGATTTGGGGAAAATCGGCGTCAAACCGCGCAGAAAAATTGAACAGATTGGCCGAGATAAACCCCATCAACGTGCCTGCCATCAAATAGGAAATATAGGCCGCCGTGGCAGACAGCATGGTGCTCGCCGAGCGATTTTGTTTGGCAAGACTAGGCATGAACGGCCGTCTCCAGCGAGATCTCCATCATGGCGGTGAAGCTTGTCTGCCGCTCCAGCGCGGTCGTACTCACACCGGTAAACACCTCGTCCGAGATGGTGAGTATACACAGCGCACATTTGCCCGCGCGGGCCGCGTTCATATACAGCGCGGCACTCTCCATTTCCACGGCCAGCACGCCCATGCGCTGCCATTGCGCCAGCGCTTCGCTGTCGTCGCCGTAGAATACGTCGGAGGACAAGACATTTCCCACATGGCAGGACAAATTCATACGCCGCGCGGCGGCCACGGATTGTTCCAGCAGACCAAAGTCGGCAATGGGCGCGCAGGTGCCGGGCAGCCGGTATTGCGCGGCATACCGCGAGTCGGTGCAGGCGCCTTGCGCCACCACCAGATCCTTAACTCTGACGTGGGCGCCAACGGCTCCGGCCGTGCCGACGCGGATGATATTTTGCACATCGTAAAAATGATACAGCTCATACGAGTATATACCGATCGACGGCATGCCCATGCCGGAGCCCTGCACAGAGACAGGCTTGCCCTTGTACAACCCCGTATACCCGAGCATGTTGCGAATGGTGTTGTACGGCACCGGGTTTTCTAAAAAGTTTTCGGCAATAAATTTGGCGCGCAACGGGTCTCCGGGCATGAGGACGGTCGGCGCGATATCGCCTTTGGCGGCGGCAATGTGAGGCGTGGGTGTCATAGGTGGTTCTCCTTTTTATCATGATCCTGCTCGATGAGCAGACGTGTGGCCTCCACGGCCACCTGAATGGCAAGGGCAGTGTCGTGCATGTGGGGGTTGCTGAGTCCCAAGTGCTGGCGCTCCTGATTCCAGACGACATTCAGAACACAGCCCGCCCGCGCGCGAAGCACCTGCGCCACGACATACAGCGCAGCGCTCTCCATCTCTGAGGCCAGGCAGCCGGCCCTGAGCCAGGCGTCCCACTTGCTTGTCAGCTCAAAACCGACCGGCATGCGTGCCGGACTGTGCTGCCCGTAAAACGAGTCTTTACACTGCACGACGCCCGCATGCCAACGCGCGCGCAACTGCTCCGATGCCTGCACAAGTGCGTTTGTCACCTGCAGATCGGCCACGGCCGGAAACTCGATCGGCACATACTCCTTGGAGGTGCCCTCCATGCGGATGGCACCGGTGGCGATAACCACATCACCGCCTATGACCTCAGTGTCCATACCGCCGCAGGTTCCAATGCGCAAAAACGTTCGCACGCCGGTCATATACAGCTCTTCCACAGCAATGGCCGTGGAAGGGCCACCCATACCGGTGGACATGACCAGCACCGGCTCGCCTGACAATGTGCCGACCCAAGTCGTGTACTCCCTGTTTTGGTGATAAAATCGGGGATTCTCCAAATAGGAGGCAATTTTTTCCACGCGTCCGGGGTCGCCCGGCAACAGGACATACTTAGCGTGGTGCGTGTCATCAAAATCAATGTGGTAAAGCTTTTCCAACTCTCACGCCTCCTATCGGCTGCCTTTGTCGTATGGAATTCCCGCCGCACGAGGCGCTTGCGATTTTCTGGATGTGAACGCCAGCACGAGCAACGTGGCGACATAGGGTATCATCTTGTAGATATAGCTGGGAATGGCGATGGTCTGCAGAAAGGAGATGCCCGAATACGAGGAGGCGAATGCTTTGAGCAGACCGAAGAAAAAGGCCGCCATCAAAATGCGCGCCGGGCGCCACTGTCCAAAAATGAGCACAGCCAGCGCCAAAAAGCCGTAGCCAGACACGGTGGCGTTAAAATTGGTGGATGTGGGAATGACAAACACCAGTCCGCCCAACCCGGCGAGAGCGCCGGAGAGCATCACACCCGCGTATCGCATCCGGTAGACGTTGATGCCCACCGAGTCGGCTGCCTGCGGGTGTTCTCCGCAGGCGCGCAGACGCAATCCGAAACGTGTCTTGTTGAGCACCAACCAAGAGCACACCAGGATCAGAAAGCCGAGATACGTTGTAATATAGGTGTTCTGAAACAGCAGCGGGCCAAGCACGGGAATATCGCCCAGCAGCGGCACGCTGGTGATGCGAAATTGATTTTCAAAGGGAATCTGCTGCACAGTGCGCAACATGCGCGCCACGTAGATGGCAAACGCGGGGGCAAACATGTTGATGGCTGTGCCGCTAATGACCTGGTTGGCCTTCATGTTGATGGACGCGTAAGCGTGGGGCAGCGATACGATGGCGCCTGTCAGTGCGGAAATGACGATGGCAATAATCAAAATGGGCTGCCCCGGAATGACCGACTGAAAACTGTTGATGAACAGAATGCCGGTAAACGCACCGAAAATCATTGTGCCTTCCAGCGAGATATTGACAACGCCGCCGCGTTCGGAAAACATGCCGCCCAGCGCCACAATGAGCAGCGGAATGGAGAAAAACATCGTTTGCTGCACAATGAAGTACAAAATACTCATTGTCCGGCCCCTCCTTTCTGCGCGCGGCGCGCCGTTTCGCTCAGCGCCCGCCTGTCACTAAGGAATCCTTTGATGACAAGCGAGAAGGCGCTAAAATAGATAATGATGGAAATGATTATTTCAATCACTTGCGGCGCGAAGTTAAACAGTTGCATATTAAAGCCGCCTACATTGAGATAGGCGACAAACAGTCCGGAGAAAATGATGCCGACGGGGTGGTTGGACGCCAGCAGCGCCACGGGGATGCCGTTGAAACCCTCCATGGCCAGCACGTCCACGACGTCGATACCCTTACCTGAGCCCGCCAAATACAGCAGCGCGCCGCCCAGTCCGGCCATGGCGCCGGCAATGGCCATGGACATGATGATGCTGCGCTTTTCATTGATACCGGCGTATTTGGCGGCATCGCGATTGAAACCGCACACCTTGAGTTCATAGCCAAATTTGGTCTTTTCCAGCAGGACATATAACAATATGGCCATCAATATGGCGATGAAGATACCGCCGTTGGCACTGGAAATGTTGTTGCCGTCCCTGAAAATCTGATCCAGGCCCATTTTGGGCACATTGGCTGCATTGGCCACGCGCATGGACTGGTTTTTCAGCTTATCAAAGACTGTCAGGGTGATCAGCCAGTTGACCATATACATGCCAATATAGTTCATCATGATGCACGAAATGACTTCGTTGACATTTCTGGTGGCTTTGAGAATACCCGGGATGCTGCCCCAGAGCGCCCCGGCAAGAACGGCGGCCAGCAGCGCCACCAGCCAGTGAATGGAGGGCGGCAGGAAGGTACATTTGACGCCGACAAGAATGGCGGTGTAAGCGCCGCAGATAAACTGCCCCGATGCGCCGATGTTAAACAGTCCAGTTTTCCCGGCAAACCCCACCGAAAGACCCGTCATCAAAATGGGCGTGGCCATGTAGAGAACCTGACCCATCATTTTGCCGTCGCTAAAGCCTCCGGTCAAAATGGCCCCGAAGGCGCCCAATGCCTGGGAGGCGTTGCTGACAAGCAAAATCAGAAGACCGGCCAGCAATCCCACCACTATGGCCATGACCGAGGCGATAACCGAGCCGGAGTTGCTGATGCGCAAAAAGCGCCTGAGCGGACTACTGTTCATTGTGTTCACCCCTCTTGGCCCCAGACATATAGAGTCCGAGCTGCTGGATGTCTGTCTCTTTGGGGTTGAGCTCGGCAACAATCTGTCCTTCAAAAATAACCAGAATGCGGTCACTGATATTCATGACTTCATCCAGCTCCAGTGACACCAGCAAAATGCCCCGTCCCCGTCCCCGCTGTTCAACAAGTTGGCTGTGAATGTACTCGATGGCGCCCACGTCCAGGCCGCGCGTCGGCTGCACCGCAATGAGCAGCTGCGGGTCGCGCTCGATTTCGCGGGCGACAATGGCCTTTTGCTGGTTGCCGCCCGACATGCTTCGCACCAGCGTGTGCGCGCCCTGCCCGCTACGGATGTCGTATTGCTCAATCAGGCGGTCCGCATGTTGGTAGATGCTGTCAAACCGCAAAAAACCCATGCGCTGAAATTTGGCGTCAAAGTAGCTTTGCAGCACCAAGTTGTATGCCAGATTATAGTCGAGCACCAAACCGTGACGGTGCCGATCCTCCGGGATATGCGCCATGCCATGCAGGCCGCGGGCCCGTATGCGCTCACGGGTGACGTCACTGTCGCACAGCGATAGGCGGCCCGCTTCCATCGGCCCGATGCCCGTCAGCGCGGCCACCAACTCCTGTTGCCCATTTCCGTCGATCCCCGCGATACAGACGATCTCGCCGGCGCGCACCTGAAATCCAACGTGATTGACCACCGCTTTGCCTGTGCTCCTGTGCCTTACCGTGACGCCTTCACAGGAAAAGATGACATCGCCGGCTTTGACGACGGGCTTGTCCACGGTCAGATTGACCACCCGGCCGACCATCATCTCCGAAAGAGATTCCTTTGTTACGTCGGCGACATCGACCGTGCCGACATACTGGCCTTTTCGCAGCACGGTGCAGCGATTGGCCACCGCCATGATTTCATTGAGTTTGTGGGTGATGAACAAGATGGACTTGCCTTCGGCGGCCAGCCCGCGCATGATGTTCATTAATTCTTCAATCTCCTGTGGCGTTAGCACCGCCGTCGGCTCGTCAAAAATGAGAATTTCATTGTTACGGTAAAGCATTTTGAGAATTTCCACGCGCTGTTGCATGCCCACGGTGATGTCGGAAATGTGGGCATCCGGGTCGACTTCCAGCCCATACTGCTTGGAGAGCGCCACCACGCGGTCGCGCGCGGCATTCATCATGAGCATGCCGCGTCGCACCGACTCATCGCCCAGGATGATGTTTTCCAGCACCGTGAAATTGTGCACCAACTTGAAATGCTGATGCACCATGCCGATGCCCAGATGAGTGGCATCATTCGGTCCGTGAATGCTCACCGTTTCGCCGTTTTTTTTGATGCAACCGCTTTCCGGCTGATAGAGACCAAATAACACGCTCATCAACGTCGATTTCCCGGCGCCGTTTTCTCCGAGCAAAGCATGAATTTCCCCTTGCTTGAGTTGCAGGGTAATGTTGTCGTTGGCTATGATGCCGGGAAACTTTTTTGTGATGTTGCACATTTCAATAATGTATTTCATCAAATCGCCCCTTGTTGGGTTGTTACTGCCTCAAAAAGACGCGAGGGGAACGTTTACGGACTGGCCACAAACGTTCCCCTTTCGCTAACGCTTTGTTTACTTGACTTCGGTAACCTTGACGATCTCGGCGGGAACGCCGGACACTTCGATGGCTGTGCCGTTTGCGTCGGTATCGCGGGTAATTTCAATGGACTTGCTGACGAGCTTGGCAAAAATGGCGTCGTAGTCCGCCTGAGAGAAGGTGCTAAACTTGGAGGAGGCCATGGGCAAACCCACGCCGTTGTTGTCGGCGGCAAATGTCAACAGTTGGCCGCCGGGGAAGTTGCCTGCGTAGTAATCGCTCAAGCAGGCATACACAGAGGCTTTGAGACCCTTGGTAGCCGATGTGATGACCGTGGACGACTCTCCGGACTGGTCAACGTCGACACCGATGACTTTTTTGCTGGCCTGTTCGGCCGCCGCCATGACAGAGTTGCCCACCGCGCCGCCGCAGGCGAAGATAACTTCGACGCCATCATTGTACCAGGAAGCAGCCATAGCCTGCGCTTCAGGCGAAGCGGCAAACGCGCCGGTATAGTGGTAGTTGACGGTCACGGTGCCGGGTGCAAGGCCCAGTTCTTTGGCGGCGTAATCCGCACCGCGAATATAGCCGTAGCCGAAACGCACGACGGCCGGGACAGCCATGCCGCCCATAAAGCCCAACTTTGTGTTGCCGTCTTTGACGATCGCATAGCCGGCCAGGAACCCGGCCTGCTCTTCGGCATAGTTGACGCCCACCGCGTTCGGACCTGTTTTAAATTCGGTGTAGTCAGCGTTGTGCGGCGCACCGTCGACGAGCACAAAGTGCACGTCAGGGTAACGATCCTGCGCGATGAAAATCGGCACCTCAAACAGGAAACCGGGGGTGACAATGACCTTGGCGCCGCCCTTGACAGCCAGATCGATGGCGGCCAGGTAGGCGTCGTCACTCTGTTCGGCAGGCTGATAGTACTTATGGGTGATATTCTTTTCCTCAGCATATTGCACGAGGCCTTCCCAGGCGCCTTGGTTGAAGGATTTGTCGTCAATGGTGCCCAGGTCGGTGATCAGCGCCAACTCATAGGCATCGGAAGAGACCGGGGTTTCGGTGCTCTCTTCAGGCGTGGGGGTTGGCTGTGCATCGTCAGTGTTGGTCGGGGTGGGTGTCGGCGTCGGCGTTGCGGTCGAGCCCGTGCCTCCATTGCAGGCAACCAGGGCGAGCATAAGCGTCAACGCCAGCGCGAGTGCAATCAGTTTTCTCATTTGTATTCCTCCTATTATCTCTGGTATTGCCTCGATAATTGTACTATAACCAGACATACGTTGTAAAGACAAGTTTACAGATTCAGTGGGCCGAAGCCGTGTGGCAAGAGCTCGCCAAGCGTGTGGACAGCGTAGTTGTCCTCACAGGCCGCCACAATGACATAAAATATTTCCGGGTCGCAGAACTCCATCATCACTTGACGGCAAACCCCGCAGGGGTAGGCAAAACCGGCGTTTTCACTGTCCGCCCAGCCCGCCACCGCAATGGCGGAAAATTCCTTTTCTCCTTCTGACACAGCCTTAAAAAAGGCGGTGCGCTCCGCGCAGTTTGTGGGCGAATACCCAGCATTTTCAATGTTGCATCCCGTGTACAGGTTCCCCTGCGCAGTGAGCAAGGCGGCGCCCACGCGAAACCCGGAATACGGCGCATAGGATCGCTCCCGCGCGCGAATGGCCGCGCAGACCAGTTCACGTTCGTTCATGAGCAACGCCTCCTTCCCGTCTCCTCAATAGCCGCCGCTCTCTTCACCGGCAAGGATTTTCACGGCCGAGCTCGTCCCCAGCCGGTCGCAGCCCTGGTTCAGATAGTCAACCATGTCCTGGCGGGAGCGAATGCCTCCGGCGGCCTTGATTTTAACGTGCGGCCCAATGTGTGCGCGAAACAACGCCACGTCGGCGACGGTGGCTCCGGCGGTGCCAAACCCGGTGGATGTTTTAATATAGTCGGCGCCGCCTTCGGTGACACAGCGGCACAGCGCGATTTTCTCCGCCTCCGTGAGGTAGCAGGTTTCGACAATCACCTTGACAATCTTGCTGCCGGCCGCACGCTTGACTGCGGCGATTTCGGCGGCGACACGGTCAAAGGCACCGTTTTTCACGTCGCCCAGGTTGACCACCATGTCAAACTCATTGGCGCCTTCGGCGTCGGCCGCTTTCACCTCTGCCACTTTGGCGTCGGTGACGCTATAGCCCAGCGGGAAACCGATAACGGTGCAGATATTGATACGGTTGCCATACGTATCATGCACCCGGGCGACATAACTCGGAGGCAGGCAGACAGAGGCCGTCTGGTTGTCGATGGCCTCCTGGCACACAGCCTGAATGTCTGTCCACGACGCCGTGGCGGCAAGCAGGGTATGATCTACATGAGATAGGATATCCGCTTTGTTCATAATAAACCTCCAAAAGTACTAGATACGCGCCACGCCGCTCTTGCGCGCAGCTTCGGCCACAGCTGACGCCACGGCGTTGCGTACACGCGGGTCAAATGCGGCGGGGATAATGTAGTCGGCGCTGAGTTCCTGTGGGGTGATGAGTTCGGCCAGCGCGACGGCGGCGGCCAGTTTCATGTCGTCGTTGATATCATGGGCGCGCACGTCGAACGCACCCCGAAAGATGCCGGGAAACGCCAACACATTGTTGATTTGGTTTGGGAAATCGGAGCGGCCCGTGCCCAGCACGGCAGCACCGGCGGCCAGCGCCAGATCGGGCATGATTTCCGGCGTGGGGTTGGACATGGGGAAAAGGATGGCGTCTTTGGCCATGGATCGCACCATATCCTGCGTGACAATTCCGGGCCCGGACAGTCCGATAAAGACATCGGCGCCTTTAATCACGTCGGCCAGCAATCCCTTTTTCATCAGTGGATTGGAAATCTCGGCCATGTCCGCCTTCTCCTGATTCAGATTTTCACGCCCCTTGTAAATGGCGCCCTGACGGTCACACAGCACGACGTCTTTCAGCCCCATCGCCATGAGCAGGCGAATGACGGCAACACCGGCCGCGCCGGCGCCGCTGGTGACCACGCTGATTTTATCCATGTCTTTTCCCACTACCTTGAGCGCATTGATGAGCGCCGCCAGCGTGACGACAGCCGTTCCGTGCTGGTCGTCGTGGAAAATCGGGATGTCACAGGTCTCTTTGAGCTTTCGCTCAATTTCAAAGCACCTCGGCGCGGAGATGTCCTCCAAGTTGATGCCTCCGAAACTGCCGGCCAGCAGGGTGACAACGTTCACAATATCGTCAACCTCTTTAGAACGTATACACAGCGGAATGGCGTCCACGCCGCCAAACGCTTTGAACAAAACGCACTTGCCTTCCATAACAGGCATACCTGCCTCCGGGCCGATGTCGCCCAAGCCCAAAACGGCCGTGCCGTCGGTCACGACGGCGACAGTATTCCAGCGGCCTGTGAGATCATAGCTTTTTTCGACGTCTTTCTGGATTTCCAGACAGGGCTGCGCCACGCCGGGTGTGTACGCCAGAGACAAGTCTTGCTTACTCGCGACGGTCATTTTGGGTATAGTTTCTAATTTCCCCTTCCATGCATAATGCAGTTTCAGTGATTCAGCCGCGTAATCCATGAATTTCACCTCATATATAATATTGGATCGAACAAGAGAAACGCAAGGTGACGATGACATATAGCACGCGCTGAATCAACGGGCAGCCGATTACAGCGTGTCCAACTCGTTGCAAAGAGGATGAAGCGGCGCCTCATCTTCGGTGTATTCAACGTAACGAGGGCGGTTTTCAAAGAAATAATTGTCGGTGCGGTCGTCATTGACGGAGGAAACTTCACCGGCAATGAGGTCTCCGTAGCCCCTTTTGGCCCAAAATCGATGATGCAGCCGGGGCGTCAGCGTAATGCTCTCGCCCTGCAAAACCTCCACCACGGCGCCGGCGGGCAGGGTTCGCACAATACCGTCCAGCTTGACACAAAGGGGAGTTTTGCGGTCGATACCACCCTTTTCATCGGCGTTGAACAGCTCAAGCATTAAGATGCCGCCGCCTCGGTTGATGATGTCCTCGGTCTTGACGGCGTGATAGTGCATGGGGATTTCTTGCTCGGCTTCATGCCAAAGAAAGATGAGCTTTTCCGCGTAAGGTGTCCCGGCAGAGCCGTCGGGCAGACCGTTGCGCAGTGTAAACAGCGTAGCGCCGATCTTTTCAAAGTCCCCGCTGCCAAAGTCGGTTACATCCCAGCCCAGCATGATGCGGCGCAAATTGTCGAGACTGTCCCGGTTTTTTCGCCAGGTGTCCATGTCCCAATATGCGAAGCCCGGTAGGCGCATCCCGTTTCCCTCCAGAAGTGCCACAGCCCTTCTGATGGCGGCGTTGATGACGGATCTTTTCATTTTCCTCTCCTTCCCGGTGCGGTGGCCAAACGGCGTGCCTAAAAACGGTACGCCCCTTTCGGAAACCATAGCGCGACGCTTCCGCCTCCAACCATTGTGTACAAGTCTATATTATCACAATTCCCAGTTATATGCACCCCCAACCGTAAAAAAAACAGCGCTTATCAAATTGGAATGTGAACTAAATCCATAGAGGGCTCTGTGAGATAATTTGTCGTTTTTTACGGAAAACTATTGACTCAACACTTATATTGTAATAAAGTATAGCAACAAGACATATGAAAACTTGCGGTGTAGTTGCGGAGGAAATGTGTGGAGGTAAGATTATGAAGAAAAAGCTGTATCCAAAGCTGTCACTTTTGTTGTCGCTGGTGCTAGCCATTCAGATCTCCGTAGTGACGGTGTGGGCTTCTGCGCCCGGTTCTCCCCGACTGGGAGACGCTGTCGAAAACCAGGACAACGGCATGCGTGGCCAAGCATCCGCCGCCGAGATCGTCCCCATTGTGCAAAATCGCACCAAAAGCGATATTGTTACCATGGCCAAGAGCCTGACTCACAAAGGGTTTGACAAGTCACGGGAGAGCGTAATGGCCGTGGCGCCGAAGCTGACGGCTCCTTACGCAGTCGGCCAGTTGGCGCAGTCGGAAATAGCCGATGTGACCGCTACGCTGAAAATGCTTCGTTATCTGGCCGGCGTTCCCTATCAGGATGTGGGCTATTCTGCCGAATTCAACAACATCTCCGCGCACGGCGCCACGTTGATGGCCGCCTCCGGTCAGTTTGGTCATTATCCCACCAAACCGGAAGATATGGATCAGGGTTTTTTCGATCTTGCTTATAAAGGGTGCAGTCAGGCCAACATTTCAGCCGGCTACAGAAGTGTGTCTGCTGCGCTGATGGGACTTGTGGCTGACGGCGGTTCCAACAACATTGAGCACGCCGGACACAGGCGATGGGTATTTGCGCCCGGCACGAAAGACTTTGGCGTGGGTTTTGCCAGAAACACGGGCGGCTATAGCTATGCGTCAATGTACGTCTTCGGCGGGCCGGGCCCGTTTAATTGTGAGCCGGATACGTACGTGGCTTGGCCCAGCGCGGGCGATTTCCCCATTCAATACTTCGTCAACACGACTTATATCGAGTCTGCGTCGCTTGTCTATCCCTGGTCGATCAACCTCGGCGCGGCGTATGAACGCCCTTCGCGTGACAATGTCATACTGAAGCTGACGCGAACAAGAGACAACAAGGTTTGGACCTTCAACAGCGCCACACCGAATCAAGATGAAAATAACTTCAACAGAGACTTGATGCATCTGGCGGTGGACAACCAGGGCATGGGTATGATTAAGGCCATTGTCTTCCGCCCGGACGTGCCGTCTCTTGGCGCAATACAGGACGGAGATGTGTTTAAGGTGGATCTGTCGGGCATCAACAAAGCCGACGGCACGCCAACCACCCTCTCCTACGATATCCGCTTTTTTGACTTGGAAAAGGCCATGAGCGAAATTTCCGTCGACATGACCATCACCCATCTCGGCCAGCCGGTGGAGGGCGCGCGCGTCATCATTGATGAACGGATGTTGACAACGGACCAGAGCGGCCGCGTGAGTATCCCCGCGGAAAAGAACAAAACCTATTCGTACACGGTAACCAAAGACGGCTTTGAATCGGAGACCGGCTCCATCGATATCAAAGAGAGCAGTGTTTCCATACCGCTGAGCATGCGAAAAAGTGTGACATTTTCCATTGGCGACACAACGAAGACCTATAACGGCAGTCCTCAGGGTGTGACGGTCACGGCAAATCCCGCCGTATCGTATGTCGTACAGTATGAGGGTTCGACGACAGTGCCGACCAGAGCCGGCGTTTACAGCGTGCGCGTCTCGGCGAGTGCCGAGGGTTATGCCGGGTATGCCACCGGGTCTCTGGTCATCAATGCAGCGCCCGTCACCATCAGGCTTGACGACAAGTCCAAGACGGTCGGCGCGGCCGATCCCGTCTTCACATATACGTTTGTGTCGGGGCAGCTGTTTGGTTCCGATGCGTTTTCCGGTGCCCCTGTGCGTATGGCGGGTGAGACGGCGGGCGCTTATGCAATCATGCGCGGCACGCTGGCGTTGCCCAGTGACTACCAATTAAGCGTGCAGTCAGGCACATTGTCTATCTTCTTGGCGGAGATGTTCCCGCAGAACATCGTTGTGAACGGCATCGCGGTGAACGGAACCACAAACAAATTATATGGCGACCAGTCGTTTACTGTGGAAGTGACGCCGGATCCGGTGTCCAAACTGGCCGACTTCACGTTTATCTCTTCCAACACAAATGTGGCTACCATCGACACCGTCGGCAAAATCACCATCGTGGGCGCCGGCACAACAGACATCACCGTCGAGCAGGCGGGCGGCAGCGGGTATCTGCCGTTTACCGCCACGGGGACACTCAGCGTGGCCAAGCGAGCCATATCCGTGAAGGCCGACGACAAGACGAAACCCGTGGGCGGAACAGATCCGGCCCTGACGTATACAGTCTCCGCCGGTTCCCTGACGGGTAGCGATGCCTTTACCGGTGCGCTCACCCGTGATCCCGGCGAAACGGCGGGCGAGTACGCAATCAAGCAGGGTACGCTTGCTCTCAGCAACAATTACATACTTGCCTTTACCGCTGGCCAGCTGACCATCGCCGCAACACAGAAAAAAGAGCAAAACATTGCCGTCACGGGCATCACCGTTGGCGGCGTCACCACGAAAACCTACGGCGATTTGGCCTTTAAGGTTGGTGTGACGCCAGATCCGGCATCCAAACTGACCGCTTTCACGTTTGGCTCCTCCAACACAGCTGTGGCGACAATTGACAACGCCGGCCAAATCACCATAGTGGGCGCCGGTACCGCAACCATCACAGTCAACCAGGCGGGTGACAACGACTATCTGCCGTTTGCGGCATCCGGGACGCTCAATGTGGCCCCGAGAGCCATAACCGTGAAGGCCGACGACAAAACCAAAACGGTCGGCGGATCCGATCCGGCCCTGACCTATTCAATAACGGCCGGTTCTCTGGTGGGCAGCGACACCTTCTCCGGTGCGCTCACCCGTGACCCGGGCGAGACACCGGGCACTTACACAATCAGACAGGGCTCACTGGCGCTCAACGACAACTACACCCTCAACTTCACGGCGGGGGCGCTGGCAATTTCCGGCAAACTGAACCAAAATGTGACTGTCTCCGGATTGGCGGACAAAACTTATGGCGCCGCGCCGTTTTCCCTGACCGTGACGCCTGATCCGGCGTCGCAGCTGACCGCCTTTACGTTTGCCTCGTCCAATACAAGCGTGGCAACCATTGAAGCCACCGGCCAGATCACCATTGCGGGCGCTGGCCAGACCACCATTACCGTCAAGCAGGCCGGTAACCAAACATACAATGAGTTTACTTATACCGGTTTGCTGACAGTGGCCAAGGCGTCTTTGACGGTCACCGCCAACAACTCCGCCATCACCTATGGCGACATGCTTCCGACGTTTACTTACACGATTACCGGTTTCCTCAATGGCGATACGGCCGCAAAGCTGACGACACTCCCCTCCGTGGCTGTGGACACGACAGGAAAGATCGCCGCCGGCACGCATCGGCTGGCCGCTTCCGGCGGCGCTGCCAGCAACTACAACTTTTTATATACCAGCGGGATGCTCACGGTAAACAAAAAGGACGCCACTGTTACCGGTTTGAAAGCCGACAATCGTCTGTATGCCGCCGGCAATACCGCGGCCACAGTCAACGCCACGGCGAGTTCGATTGCCGGAAAGTTGTCTGGCGATGACCTGACGGTGGACATCTCTTCGCTGGTCGGCAAGTTTGCCGACGACGCCGTCGGCACAGGAAAAACGGTCACCATTACAGGCATCGCGCTGGCCGGGGCCGACAAGAGCAACTATCAGCTCACGGCCACCACAGCCACCACGACGGCGGATATTCTGGCCGCTGTCATCCCGGTAAGCAGTATTACCGTAACAGCTCCTCGCCTCACAACCCCTGTCAACGGGCAACTTCAAATGACTGCCAATGTGTTGCCTTCCAGTTCGACCAATAAAAATGTAACGTGGAAAGTGATAGATCCCACAAGCGCGCACCCTTCCGGTTTGGCCACCATAAGCGCCAGTGGCCTCTTGACGGCCGGAAACACACCCGGCAATGTGCAGGTTGTGGCCACATCAACAGATGGCAGCGGCATTTATGGAATGGCTGTCGTTGAAATTGTCGGCAGCAGCACAAAAGGAACATACCTCAGCGCCACCCCGTCGGTGCAGAGCTGCAAAAAAGGCCAACCGAATCCCCTTTCTCTGCAAACGGATGTGGCTGCCAACCAGTTGACATACTCAAGCTCGAACAATGCCATTGCCTCCGTCAACAGCAATGGCGTTGTCCTCCCGGTACGCGCGGGTATGGCCATCATCACTGTTCGTGCCACTGACGGCAGTGGTTTGACCACGATGGTGGTGATCATGGTTACCAATTAAAACTTACCGGATGACCAGATTGAAACCGCGCAGCTCAATGCGGAGAGCACCGACCTGGCCGATGCATTGAGTTGACAGAAACAACCCCCTCTTGTAATCGTGAGATGGCAAGAGGGGTGTTTTCTTGTGTGCGGAAAAGAGTGACGGCAGTCGTGAGGCTACACAAGGCACGGCTTATGCCTCTGCTGCGCCACCCGCCGCACCCACTACGGTTGTTTTGACACGTAGCTGTGGGGGGGTGTGCATAGGTGTGTTGCATACGCCGACAGAAAGACCGCGCGCACTTGTCGGGCGCGCAGGGCGGAGCAAAGTCTTGTGATACCGGTCGCCGATACGTCGGGAAAAGGTGAGGTCAGTGCGCGCATTTTTACGCACACTCTTAGTGAGCATCGACGCGCGGAGACACAAAGCGCTTGGGCTATTTGTCTCGTAGGGAGGGTATGTGCGCCCGGTTCTCGCTTTCTCAGAAGCGCCTTGCAAATCAGCTTGCGCTATCTGATTCGCAAGGCGTCAGTGTCTTTTCACATGAAAAAGGGAGCCCGCGCCAATCGACGCGGACTCCCTCTTGATAATTGCTGGCGGTAACTTAGGTAAGGCTCCAAGTGCTGCCGGTACGGTCAATAAAGACTGTGCTGACATTGCCGGTGCCCGGGTCAATCACGACGATAGTGTTGGCTTTATCAGCCTTGGTGTCGTCGATGTCGCAGATTCTGCCAGCGCCATCGGTCTTCAATGTCCAATCAACACCATTGGTGGTCTCATAGACTTTGGTGGTGGTGACCATCGAATACGACATGGGGGTATTGGCAGCGGCCGATCCCGGCACAACTTTGTCTGCGGTGCAGTGATAGATGGAAACCCAGCCATTCTGTGTCAAGCTGTTCAGGTAGCCACCGACGATCTTGCCAGCAGCAATATCCGGATGCTCCCAAATGGGCGCGGAATAGGTGATCAGATCAGTGCCGGTGACTTCGGTGGCTGTCAGAACCATGCCCACCTTGTAGTCGACAGTGTTGGTCAGATCGGCACCGCCGCCCAGCTTGGTGGCTTTGTATACGGTGGTCGCGGAACCGTCAAACAGTGTGTATTTGACATACTTGGGCGTACCGCTCTCAAATTCGACGGAGGGCAGAGCTGTCAGGATGCCAACGAGTTTCAGTGTGGAAGAACCGGTCGTCGGGGCATTGCCCGCCAGACCCGGGACACACGCGGCTGTGATGGTGTCGTTGTCGACATTGGTCTTGTTGCTGAAGTAGTAGGTACCAGGCTGGTAAGCGGCGACAGCGCCAAAGGCAGGTGCGTACTGGCCTTTGTAAACTTTCCAACCGTTGGCATACTGCATAAAGTACACAGCGGAAGAAGCAATCAATTTGTTTGTCGCAGTGCCTCCACCGACAACGCTGTCAACGCTCATTGTCTTTGCATCATTGGTGGCTTTGAGTCCAAATGTCTGAATCTTGGCGGTGTCGAGTTGCTTCAGGTTGACCACATTGGGTTTGTTGGTGTCCAACGTGTAAGACAGCAGGGTGTTGACCGCCAAAGGTCCGCCCGCTCCAACGGAAGCAGCCGTCAGGGTGTTGGTGATATCCGTGCCGGCGGAATTCTTGAGGGAGTTCACATAGTAGCTGGCAGAAGTTCCTGCATCGTTGAGGATGGTAACGGTGGCCATGTAGGAAGTGCCGGCCACGGGCGCCCAGATGTTGGCGGTAATGACGCAATACGTTGTGGGTGCGTCGGGATCTTTCTTGCAGCCCAGAACCTGGCCGTTGAACATGTAATACGTGGTCTCTTTGTCGCCTCTGTCTTGCGCAAACGCCAGGCTGGTCTCGCCGCCTGTGAATTTGCCGAGTTCATAGTCGACATCATTGATCTTGACAGTCTTTGTAACAACGTTAGATCTGTTGATGCCCACGACCTCTTCGACTTTGACGAACTCGTAGTAGCTGCCGATTTTGCGGGTCAGAACCTTGGCGTCCGCAACAGCCAGGTCGGCACCGTAGGCGATGTCGCCCTTGGCAATGTTTGTGAAGGCATTTTTGGAGTCATCATAATAGCGCGAAGTGATCTTTTCGTTGGCAACGCTGATTGTGCCGAAATCATAGTTGGAGACAACGGCGCGCACTATGGTGTTGCCATTGACGACGACAAACGCGGGGTTGCCGCCCGGCACGCGACCAACAGCTTGCTCATCAAGAGACTTGTCAACAGTTGCCGGAATGGCTGTGGCAGCATAGTTGACATAGTAGCCAGCGCCGCCCGTTGTGGTGTAGGTTCTGCCGTCTTTTTCAAACGAGAGGTTTCCGCCGGCAGCGACGACTTTCAGGTCGGCCGCTCTGCAGGTGAAGAATGTCTCTGTCTCGTCTTGAACAGGCTGACCATAGACTTTTTCAATGCTGGTGAACGCACCGGTCAGAATGTTTCTCTTGGCTTTGACGAACACTTTGACGTCGTGGCCGACCAAGCTGAGAGGAGCGGTGGCGTTCAGCTCAATATAGCCGCCGTCATTGACAACGATTTTGCCGGCTTTGGCATTGTAGCCCAAGCCCACATACTCGTTGGAGATGAGGGTGCCTTCGAGGACGTCGAGCTGGAAGTATGTATTGGCAATGGTCTTGGGAGTCATGTTGAGGTTGTCAACATAAGCGTTCATTCTGGCGCCGGTCGCATTGTAAGTGACCATGTTGGCAAACAGCGCGTTGTAGAGCAGCTGAGCCACGTGCTGACGCTGAATGGGTTGTTTCATATCGATGGACTCGAGGTTGTTCAGCAGGCCGGCCTTGGAGGCATCCTGCAGGACTCTCAGCGACCAGCCGGTGCCGGTGTATTTTTCGGTCTTGGAGTTGTAGTCCATCAGGGTCAGGGCGAACTTCACGGCTTCGTAGCCAGTGATGAAGGAGTTGGGATCAAACTTGGTGGCCGATTTGCCGTCGACGAGGCCGCCGCTGTGGGCCCAGTTGACATAGCCGGCAAACCAATCGGTGGATTTGTAATCTTTAAACGGGGTTTTGTAGTTGGTCCAGTTGGACGCGTCGGTCGCGCCATGGTTCTCAATGACGTACGCGGTCTTCGCCATTTCGGATCTTCTCAGCGCGGTCTCGGGGTTGAAGTTGTCGTCGGTGCCCTGCATGATTTTGAGTTCATACATGAGGTCAATGGCATCTTTGTAGGATTTGTTGATCTTTTCTTGGTCTTTGTATGTATAGGCGCCGGCGGTGACAATAAGCCCGAGCGTCATAGCAAAGACCAGGACGAGAGACAAAACCTTTTTGAGGTTTCTCATAGAATGGTTCCTCCTTAAAAATTTGTACTGGGGTTCTTCCCATTTCGAGGGTTATACCCCTTTTTACGGAAACATCATACCCCGCCCCTTCGCCGGCGTCAACCGTTTTTCACCACATGTAACACAACTGTAACGTAATATCTGCGCGCACAGCATGTGATAGGATGGATGTGATTGGCTCAAAGGAGTCGCCGCGCGGTAAAGGGTTGGGTACCATTCAACAGGGACGCCCGCAGGTGCCGGCGACTTCCCTTCTTCCGATACCCGTGTAGACGTCCCATTTTTCTCTTTGTTCCGCGTTTGCTCGCCCTGTAACACACCTGTAATATTGGGCAGGCCGCCCTTATCTTTCTAATTCGGCAATGAGCCGGACTTCCCCCTTGCCAATGCCCAGTGCGCGCGCCACCTCTTCCAGCGCGAGTCCCCTGCTCATCAGAAAGCGCACCTTTTGGGGTTTTGTGGCAAATCGTCCGAGCGCCTCCCGGTCCCGGTCGGATAGTCTGGCGCTGCCCGGCGCGGCATCAAGGTCTTCCGCGGCGCGTTGCTCCGTCAAGGGCAACGGGGGCGGCGGGGGCGGCGCGGTCGGTGCAGGCGCGATCGGTGCAGGCGCGATCGGATGAACCGGGGACTCCAACGCACGCATATAGAGTGTCGCCGCCTGCCGAGACATTTCTGTCAGAGAAGCGCGTTCACGTTCTATGTCCTGCCTGACCTCTTCAATGTACGTTTCAAAGACATCCATAAGTTCTTCCACATGGTTGTACAAGTCCACCAGCCGGGCTTCCCGCTGCACAACGGTTGTGTCAGTTTCGGTGCGTGCTGCCAGCTGCTTTTTCACATACTGAAACAGGAAGAAGAATGCGGCGGCGACAGCAATTAGCAAAATCCAGTCAAAGGTATTCACGTACCATCCCCCCTATACCGCGGCACATGGCGCGTCTTCGCGCGCTAAACGCTGACATCAAATGTATAGTTCTTCTGGCGCGTCTTTGCGCCGCGCTCGACCGGCAGGTCTGTCAGCACATGCGCCTCTTCCTCTTGTTCATCCTCAGGCGCCCGCCGATGTCCGTCGGCGTGCGCCTGCCCGCCGGCGCCGCCGCCTTCGCCCTGTTCATCGGCGCTGATGTGATGACCTTCAATCTGCGTCGCGGCCTGTATCCGCCCGGCGTCGATCTCTTGCTCGTGCCGCGCCCTCACGGCCGTCTGATCGGCGGTGAGTTCATTCTGCTTGAGCTGCTTGGCCCGTTCGGCCGTCATTTCGGCCGTTTTTGTCACTAGAATTTGTGCGTCTATCCCTCTGAGCGACATCCTCTCACCCCTTGTCCGGCGCGCGCGTTCTCTCTCTTCGTCGTCCGTCGCAACGTCGTGCGTCAAATCATGAACGCCTGTGAAATCTTATTGCGCAGGCCCATCAACGCCTTGGAATGGATTTGTGACACGCGGGATTCCGAGACTCCGAGCGTCAGTCCGATCTCCTTGAGCGTCATTTCTTCAAAGTAATACAGCGTCACCACGAGGCGCTCTTTTTCCGGCAAGCCGTCCACATATTGAGCCAGAATGGCTTTGAGCTCCTCCGCCTCGACTTGTTCCTCCGGGGTGTCATCGGCGCTCACCGTCATCTCCTCGCTTTTTAGCCTGTCCACTAAAATTTCATCCAGGCAAACCAGGTTAAACGTGTGCGCGTCGTCGAGGGTTTTTTTGACGCTTTCAACGTCCATTTTGACAAATTCGGCCACCTCTTTTTCGCTGACAGAACGGCCAAGCCGCCCTTCCAGCGCATGGTAACCTTCTTCCACGCGCTTGATTTTCTGGCGCAGGCTGATGGGCGCCCAGTCCTGCTTGCGTATTTGATCAATGATCTCGCCTTTAATGCGCAGCGAAGCATAGGTCTCAAATTTGACCTCTTTGCCGGTATCAAATTTGTCAATGGCGTCCATTAGTCCCAGCATGCCGCAGCTCATCAGGTCGTCGAAGTCCACGTGCTTTCGGTATGTCGGCACCATGCGACACACGATACTCTTGACCAGATGCACATAGTGGAGCACCAGCTCATTGCGTGCTTCTAAACTGTGTGTTGCCGCAAAATTTCTCCACAAGAGCTGTGTTTTGTCCACTGTTTCCGTCATCTTTTGCGCCTCCTTGTCACTTTTCATCCTAGCCCGATACTCAGCAGATGATCCTTTGCCTGTTGGTCAAATATGTGTTTGATGATCTTACGTCGTATGCGCTCTTCAATGTTGACAAACTGAATACTTGCCCGGAACTCCTGCCCTGCATTGCCTTCGCTGTCCTGCCGCACAATCTGTCCGTCGACAGTCACTTCGTTGCTCTCGCTGAGATGCAGCGTACACTCCACCAGCGCCCCAGTCTCAAACGACTCGCGGCTGGCGAATCGTACGCCCCCGCCGGAGATATCGATGGTATAGCCGCTGTAGATCTCTTCGCCTTCGCCCAGCGGCCGCGGCACGCCAACGTACCGCTGATCGTAGATCATGCGCAGTATTTCGTCCACAGACCGCGCCACGACATGCTGCGGCCGTGCGATTAAGCGAACAGAGAGGGGGATAACCGTGTCCAGCCGAACAAAATCTCGCCGCTGGTACTTGCTGATGGGCGATTTGAGCGCCAGCTCCACCAGGTCGGCCTCACCTTCCCGGTAGCGCCTGATGAGTTGCGCCACAAAGGAAAACATGCCCGCCTTGCGATAGTACACAACGTGCAACAGTTCCCCTTCCAGCAGCGGCACAACCATGCTGCGGTACATGGGCGCGGAAATAATCAGGTGTCCGTCTTCGGTGATCTCCTGTACGTCGCTCACGCATCGGTGTTCACCAATCAACACCTCCAGCTTATCGCCCAGCATAAGCTCATAGTCCACTGAAAAATCCCCCCTGTCTCAATATCTCCGTGTCTGTCTGAGCATGATAACGATATGGTGCGCAATTCCAGAACTTCTATGCCGCGCCGTCGGAGTTTCAGACCGGGTTCGGCACCCGACTGTTTTGCGCCGGCACCTGTTTTTGCAAGAGAACCGGTTTTTTGGGAACGCAATAGTTGATCAGACTTTTTCTGGAAACGAGCACGCCGACCATGCCAAACAACAGCGTGAACCCCAGGTCTTCCCACAGTCCGGCACATACTTCAGCGAGAACCGGCGGATTGATCAAGTCAAGTGTGTCCCGGAAGAGGTAGAGCTGCATCATATCGCGCAGCGGATAGTCTTTCAGCATCTGAGGCATCGATACATTGCCTGCGTACAACTCTGTCGCCACATCCTGGTAGAGTGTAAACAGCGAGGCAAATACGCTGGCTGTCACGATGGCGCACAGCGAGGCGACAATGACAGCCGCCAGGGCCACCTTTGACCGGCGCGACCCGCGGAAAATCCGATATCCCAAAAAGGCGCACAATCCCGACAGCAGTGCGGCGTATCCCACATATATGTTGGTGAAGTAGGCCAGCAAAAAATAGGGAAGGATGCCGACAATCGCGCCGATAAAAGCGCCGATAAAACCAGTAAAGACGGAGGCTCCCGTCTGGTTGGCGTGTGTCTCGCTGTCCTCTTCCGTCTTTTGCCGCAGACAGCTTTCGCACATGAGCTGCGCAGCGTTGCGGTACAGAACGGCCTCGGTTGTCTGACGTGAGCAAACACTGCAATGGGAGGCCGGTACCACGCCGCATTGGTAGACGACCTTCATGATTTCATACAGACAGGCGTCAAAATTGTCTCGACGAAACAGTTTACTGTCAAGGTTTACGTTGAGCACGTTTTTTTGCAGTACGACAGTCACTCGACCCCACTCTTTTTTGCGCGTCTTAAACTGTTCGTTGATCTGAAGTACTTTTTCCTGTGCGCCACCCTCGATGTACAGCTTGCATACGACGAGCTTTGTGTTGGCCACAGGCATTACGGTGGCGAGGTACCCATTGATCCAACCCGAGACACTCACACCCTCGAGTGTCATCCCATGGGCCGCGCCCCATGTCTTGTAGGTTTTGATTGCCATCTCATCTCATCCTTTTTTTAAAAAAATAACTTGACCGCCATTATTATCCAATTTCAGCATCGACCAATTATACATTATATTCAGTCATTTGTCATGTTATCTTTTTGGCTGTCAAACTTGATAAATCGGGTGAGAAAGGCTTTCAGCCCGCCTTTGTGCGCTGGCTCAATGCCCATAAATTTCCAGGCGATGGATTCAATGTTTCGAGCGGCCGCGCACTGTGGCGCACTGATGACAAATGGCCGCTGCAGACGCACCGCCCGCGCAACTGCGGGGTCGCTGAGCACATACCCGAGCGCTTCCAGCTCCACCTTCAGATACAGCCGTACCACGCCCGCGACTTTTTTAAGCGTATCCTCCGCCTCGGCCTCATTGTCGGCCCGGTTGATGACTAGGCGGATGCGCGGGTGGTCTTCCGAATCTGTGGCTATGGTCTTTATGAGCGCGTAAGAGTCCATGATGGACGTGGGTTCAGGTGTTGTCACCACAACGATCTCCCGCGCCGAACTGATGATTTGCATCACATGGCGCGTGATGCCCGCGCCGGTATCCAGCAGAATTACGTCGGCCAGATCCTCAAGCTGCAGTAAATTCTCCATGAGCGCGCCGAGCTGATGCTGGGACAGATTGATGAGTTCATGCATCCCCGATCCGCCCGAGACAAATCGCACGCCGTAGGGCCCGTCGCACAGCGCGTCGCGGATATCCAGCTTGTTGGATATGACATGCGACAAGTCATACGTTGGCGTGACGCCCATCATCACATCCACATTGGACAACCCGAAATCGGCGTCCAGAATGATCACGCGCAGCCCCTTTTTCCCCAGCGCCAGCGCCATATTGACCGCAAAACTGGTTTTGCCCACGCCCCCCTTGCCGGAAGTCACAGCAACCACGCGCGCCCCCTCGCCGGGTTCGCGCTGCCGTTGCTGCTTGATATTTTGTATCATTTGACGCAGAGCGCCCGCTTGATCGTTCATATCATTTTCTCCCCATGAGGTGCGCGGCGATTTTTCCGGGATTGGCCACTTCGATGTCATCGGGCACCGTTTGACCGGCCGCCATATAGGAGATCATGCGGTCGGTGAGAAATTTGAGGTTGAGAAGCATGCCCCACGTGGGTGTTTCGTCCATTTTAGTAAACAACAGTTTAAAATCTTTCAGGAAAGAATATGTGTTGATGATATTGAGGCAGCCGGAAAAACTCGTGGTCGCGCTGAGCACAAGATGAACCTCGTCGGCGTCCGACTCGCGTATGAGCGAGAGCACTTCGCCCTCCAGCGTGGGGTCGCTCGGGCTCTTTCCCGCCGTGTCGATAAAAACGATGTCGCGCTGTTCGTGATCCTGCAGCGCATCTTTCATCTCGTCCGGCGCATAGACCACCGTCAATGGCACCTGTAAAATCTCGGCGTAGGTTTTCAGCTGCTCTATAGCCGCGATGCGGAAGGTGTCGGTCGTAATAATGCCCACGCGGGCATGGTGGTTGAGTGCATATATGGCGGCCAGCTTGGCCAGCGACGTGGTTTTGCCCACCCCCGTGGGGCCGATAAAGATAACCACGGTGCGCTTGTATTTTTTGAGCTTGATGGGCGCGGCTTCGCCCAAATACTGCTTGAGAATCTGCTCCATCACATCGCCGACGTCCACCGACTCGCGGCCGGCAATTTCACTGACCTCGCGGCTGATTTTGTGGGCAAATTCCTCGTGCACCTCGTTTTCAATGAGCGACAACAGCAGATTTTCGATCTCCGGCGCGTAATTGGCCCTGAAATCCCCGCCTTTCATCTGCACCTTACCCACCAGCGTACCCAACGTGGCCGAGATGCTGTCGAGCTTTGACTCCAGGTCTGCCATTTTCTCCTGCTCGCGGGCGGGCGGCGCGCTGATGACGCGCTCGCCAAACGTCACATTTGGCAGCGGCAGCGGGTCAAAGTTTTTTTCATTCTTCGGCGCCGGAATCGGCTCGGCGGTCGGCTCTGCGCGCAGCAGGCCAGGCGGCGGGGGCGCGGGCTCATAGGCCGCTACCACTTCGACCAGCGGCTTTTTGAACAGGCCGGTGAGTCCTTTGCGCTTAAGCTTGCGCGTATTCAGGATATAAGCGTCGCCGCCCAGCTCGGAGCGGATTTTCTCCATCGCCCCGGTCACATCTTCGGCAATATATCTCTTGACGTTCAAATGCCCACCACCCCATCGGCTTGAATATCCACATGCTGCTCAACTTCATTGTATGACAGTACTGTCAGGTCAGGCACGACGCCCTCCACCATGCGTTTGAAATGATACCGCACCACCGGCGCCGTCAGCACGATGGGCGCCAGCCCCAGTCCGGCCAGCCTTTGCGTGGCCGATTTCAGTCCGGTAAACATGCGCTGGATGACGTCGGTTTCCAATGACACATAGGTGCCGTGCTCAGTCTGTCGGATGTTTTCGAGGATCAAGTGCTCCAGCGCAGGGTCGAGCGTGATGACGTGCAGTTCTCCACTCGGGACAAATCGCTGTGTGATGCTGCGTTTGAGCCCTTGTCTGACGTATTCGGTGAGCATGTCCGGGTCACGTGTCACGCCGCCAAAATCGCCCAGCACTTCCACAATGGTGCCCATGTCGCGGATGGACACATTTTCACGCAGCAGATTGCCCAGTATTTTTTGCACCTCTCCCAAAGAGAACATCTTGGGCACCACTTCGTCGACCAGCGAGGGCTGGCTCTGGCGCAGGTTGTCTATGAGCACCTGAACCTGCTGACGGCCCAGCAGCTCGTGGGCGTGTCGGCGCACAATTTCTGTCAGATGTGTGGCCACGACGGACGGCGGGTCGACCAGCGTGTAACCCAACAGCTCGGCCCGTTCTCTCTCCGACTCCGAAATCCATCGTGCCGGCAGGCCGAAGGCGGGCTCCACCGTATCGATGCCGTTAATTTCCTCGGCAATATCGCCGGGGTTCATTGCCAAATAGTGATCGAGCATGATTTCGCCGCGGGCGACTTCGCTGCCCTTGATTTTGATCATATATTCGTTGGCGGCAAACTGGATGTTGTCGCGCAGCCTGATGACCGGCACAATCATGCCCAGGTCCATGGCGCATTGGCGGCGTATCATGACCACGCGATCAAGGAGGTCTCCGCCCTGCGACGCGTCGGCCAGCGGAATGATGCCATATCCAAACTCGAGCTCTATGGGGTCAACCGACAGCAGCGATACGACATTTTCCGGCTTTCGTATCTCCTCGGCGGCCATTTCAACTTCCTCTTCCATATCGACAAGCGCGGGTCTCTCCATCCGGTTGCGTAGCGTAATCCCCAGTATAACCAGACCCGCCGCAATGGGCAGCATAAAGACAATGGGCATGCCCGGAATGAGGCTAATGACCCCGATCACTGCGCCTGCCATCATGAGAATGGTAGGCTGCTGGGTGAGTTGCCTCGTCAGGTCGGTGCCCATGGAGTTGTCGGAGCTGGCCTTGGTCACGATGATGCCGGTGGCCGTCGAGATGAGCAGCGCGGGAATCTGTCCCGACAGACCGTCCCCGATGGTGGCAATGGTGTAGGTGTTGATGGCCGCGGCTGCGTCGCCGCCGTTCATGACTTCTATGAGAATGCCGCCGATAATGTTGATAAATGTGATGATGATGCCCATGATGGCGTCGCCCTTGACAAACTTGGACGCGCCGTCCATGGAGCCGTAAAAGTCCGCCTCGCGCTGGACATTGGTTCTTCTCTGCCGGGCCGCCGCCTCGTCAATGGCCCCCGAGTTGAGATCGGCGTCAATGGCCATCTGTTTGCCGGGCATCGCGTCCAACGTAAAGCGGGCCGCCACTTCGGCCACGCGCTCGGCACCCTTGGTGATGACCATAAACTGCACCAAAAAGATAATGAGAAAAATGACGACGCCGACCACCAAATTGCCGCCGGCTACAAAGTCGCCGAAGGTCTTGATGAGATTGCCGGCATTGCCGCCATTGCCCAAAATTTTCCTTGTTGTGGAAATGTTGATGGCGATGCGGAAAATAGTGGTGATAAGCAGTAGCGACGGAAAGGTGGAAAAGTCCAGGGTCTCACGTGTGCCCAGCGCGATGAGCAGGATGATAATGGAAATGGCGATGTTGACAGTGATGAGGATATCAATAAAGGTGGTCGAAAGCGGCACGATGATAAGAAGCACCACAGCAACAACCACAATGGCGATGGCAATATCCCCAAACCCTGCTTTTCGAAGGCTCTGCTGTTGCACGACAGCCGCCTCCTTTCCTTAAGTTTGCACTTTTGTATGACGTCAACTACGACCGGTAAGCGCCCGGCTCACATCAGCTGCTTGACCAGCAAAATGGCGTGGTGGTTGATGCCGTAGCAGTTTGAAAGCAGGCCCGCCGGCTTGAATCCACAGAGTGTAAAGTAGTTTAGGATCTCGCAGCCATAAGACTGCAAATCTCTAAGCGCTTCCCAGCACTCCTCTAGTGGCGCCCCATGACATGAGGTGTTTTCAGAACTGATCAGGTGGCTCAAAATGCGGTATCCCTTTGTTCTAGCGTATGACTCGGCAGCCAGCATGAGCGGATGCAGCCTTTTAAACGGGTGCATACCGTCTGTCGCGTCGCAGCCGAGGCACTCAATGCTCAGGCTGGATCGCTCTTCGCAGTCGGAGCACAAAATCCAGCTGTAAGGCCTGCGCACGTCTTCGCCGAGAAACCATCCCACGGGGAGGCTGGTATTTCGGATGTCTCCCAGCCGGTCGAAGGCGCCTTGAAAACTCCAAACCTCCGGCTGGACGATCGACATCAACCGGGCCACTTCGGAAATACGGGAGACGCTAATGGGATAGACAGGCATGCCGGAATCCTCCCTCAATCATGCATTTATCGGGAAACGCGCGCCATTTCGCTTGGCATTGTACACATAGGCCAAAATCTCCGCGACAGCCTGGTACAGTTCTTCGGGAATCTGCTGTCCGACTTCCGCCGAAAGGTAAAGCGCCTGGGCAACCGGTTTGTTCTCCACAATCTCTACACGGTTTTCGCGCGCTTTTTCCTTGATGCGCAGCGCCACCATGTCCTTGCCCTTGGCCAGAACCACGGGCGCGGTAGCCACCTTGTCGTCGTACTTGAGCGCCACGGCATAGTGCGTGGGGTTCGTGATGACCACATCGGCCTGCGGCACCGACTGCATCATGCGCAGCGAGGACATCTCTCTCTGCCGCTGTTTGATCTTGCTCTTAATTTGCGGATCGCCTTCGATCATTTTGTATTCGTCTTTAATTTCTTGTTTTGTCATTTTGAGGCCCTTTTCAAAATCAAACCACTGATACAGATAATCGACGACGCCAATGCCGACCAACGCCACCGAAGCTTTAAACGCCACCGCCATGCACATGTCAAAAATGGCCTGTCCGCTGATGGTCAGTTCATAGTTCATGAGGTTGGGAAAGCTAGTAAACCGAGACGTGTACTCCGAATAGACCACAAACCCCACAATGCTGATTTTCAGGATCGATTTGACCATTTCAACCAGTGATTTCAGCGATACAATCCGTTTCATGCCCTGAAGCGGGTTGATTTTGCTGAACTTGGGCCTGATTGTCTGCGTCGTGAACAGAAACCCCACCTGAAGAATGTTGACGGCGACGCCCACAACCACGGCGATCAGCATGATGGGCAGGGCGATCTTGACCATTTCCATGACGGCGTCGCCGATGAGCGCGGGCACCGTGTATACCGTGAGTTTGTCCCCCAGATGGGTGGAGAGATACCGCGTCAGCAGCTCCATGCAGCCGCGCATGATCCCGGCGCCGAACAGCGCGATGGACGCAAACATGGCCACCATGGTGACGGCCGTGTTGATTTCGGTGCTTTTGAGCACCTGGCCCTTTTTGCGTGTGTCCTCCCGCTTTTTGGGTGTTGCCTTTTCGGTCTTTTCGCCAGACGAACCGCCGGCCATAGCGCATCACCACCTCACAGCATCACGACCGCTTATGCCGCCTGCACGGGCAGCAACGCCTGAAACGCTCGGTCAATAAAGGAAAACATGGTATCAAAAACAGGGGTTGTGAAATGAACAAACACCGGAATGATCAGGCTGAGCATCAGCAGTCCGATGATGGTTTTGATGGGAATGCCGATGACAAACACGTTCATTTGCGGCGAGGTGCGCACAATGATGCCCAGTGAGATCTCCGCCAGCAAGCCTGCCGCAATGATGGGCATGGCCACCTGAATGGCCATGGTAAACGAACGGATAAACCCTTCCAACATCATAAGAGGCAATCGCTCGTCGAGTACAATCATGCCCGGCGGCATATGCTCAAATGTGCGAAACAAGATTTCGATGAGTTTCATGTGACCGCCGGCCAGCAAAAAACAAAGGAGAATGACCAGGTTGAGCAGATTGCCCGCAATCGGAATCTGAATGTTTTGCTGGATGTCGTAGACCTGCACCATGCCGAATCCGGTCTGCATATCGATGATCTGCCCCGCCGTAAAAACGATACTGAAAAACATGGTGGTCACAAAGCCCATGGCCAACCCGATCAGCAGCTCTCCGACGCACAAAAGCGCGTATCCTATGAGCGTGTGATAGCTTGGCTGAGCCGGCGGCGGGAAGAAGTTGATTAAGATCAGCCCCAGCAAGATGCACAGGCCGATCTTGAGTGTGCGGGGCACATTGGCCCGTCCCCAGATGGGAGACAGTAAGAACAAGCCCGACAAGCGGATGAGGATGAGCGCAAACGTGGCAACCCAGTCGGTCGGGGCGCCCGTGAATGCCATACAAACGCCCCCTTACCGCAACAGCGTCAAAATGTACCCGTAAATGCGGGTGGTGAATTCTTGCAGCTGTGTCAGCATCCACGGCCCGAAAAGAATGAGCGCGCCAAACACCGACAGTATTTTGGACACAAAGACAATGGTCTGCTCGTTGATCTGCGTGGTGGCCTGCAAAATGGAAATGACAAGCCCCACCACCAGCCCAATGCCCAGAAGCGGCATGGACACGGTCAGAATGGTTATCACGGCGTCCTGCACGATGGTAATGACTTCGTTTTGCCCCATTATCCATCCGCCCCCTATCTCTGGAATGTGCGAACCAGACTCGTAATGGTCAGGTTCCATCCGTCCACGAGCACAAACAGCATGATCTTAAACGGCAGAGAAATCATCACTGGCGGCAGCATCATCATGCCCATGGACATGAGCGCGGAGGCCACAATCATGTCGATGACAATAAAGGGGATGTAAATCATAAACCCAATGGCAAAGGCCGTCTTGATTTCGCTTGTCACGAAGGCAGGTATGAGTACATGCGTGGGAATCTCGTCGATTGTCTCGGGCATATCCATTTTGGCCAGCGACATGAAGGTGCGCAGGTCTCCCTGGTTACCCTGGAGGTCAATCTGGTCAATCATAAACGCCCGAATGGGCCCTTTGGCTTTAACAATGGCTTCGTCCATGCCGATTTCTTCCGCCTGGTAAGGTTCCCATGCCTCTTTGACTACCTGGGTGTAGACCGGGTACATAACAAAAAAGGATAAAAACAGCGCCAGGCCCACCATGACCTGGTTGGGCGGCATCTGCTGCGTGCCCATCGCATTGCGGGTAAAGCTGAGCACAATAACGATGCGGGTAAACGCGGTGACCATGATGAGGATCGAAGGCACCAGCGTCAGCACCGTCAGCAAAATCATAATCTCCACTGTGGTGGAGGCGTCTTCCACAGAGGCATTGCCTCTCAGCAGACTGAAGGGAAATGTGTCGGCCTCGGTGTCTGAGGTGATGTCAATGTCCGCCGACGGGTTGGGCACCGTGGCGCCCGGCGCAGCTGAGGGGAGCGCGGACGTGGCCTGGGCGCGCGGTGCCAGTGAAAACAACAAAAGTCCCAGCAAAAACGTTGTCAGCACAATGCGAAGGCAACGCTGTCCCTTCATACCGGCCCCTTTCCGTCTGCCTGCACGCACTTCATGGCGATTTGGTCGGCCCGGCGGCTGACGCGTTCGCGCAGGAGATCGATTGAATCGGCCTGTCGTGCCGATGCCGGATGAGGGCGCACACGCTCGGTCTGCATGACCTGTTGCGCGGCATAGGCGCGCACGTTTTGCGGAGGTGTTTCCTGTACCGGCGGTTGAAACGGCGCCGGAGCGTCCCGTTGCGCCGTGTCGTCCGACCCAGCCACCTGCGCCGTCGCGGGCATAGTCACAGGGGCATAGGTGGGGCGTACCAACTGCGTCGGCTCCAGGTTGCCGTATTGTCTCATGCGCCGTATGGCCTCATTGTAGTCAACCACGGGCGAAAACGACGGGGCGGGCGCTGATGCCGTCGGCGCCACGGGGGCTGCGGGCGGAGTCCACACCGCCGCCGGAGCGGGCGTTGCAGGTCGATTGTCCGCGTGCTGCGCCATGGGTGCCGTCTGCAACAGCTCCAGATAGGCGCGGAGGTCGGTGGCGGCCATCGTCTCCTGTTGGGTTGGCGTCGGACAAGCTGGTTGGCCAGCGTTGTCCGACAGCCCGATCGCCGAGGTCTGCGACTGTTGCAGCAGCTCCTGAAAACGGGGCACCGCGGCTTCGTTCGTTTGTGGCCGGGCCAACGGCGTTTCCTTGGGCAAAAATCCGCTGTTGACACCCAGATTGTGTGCAAATCTGCCCCAGAACCCCCTGAATACCGGACGACTGCCGGTTTGCGGCGCGGTGGCCTGCGGCGGCGGCTCTCTCTCCGGCTGTCTTTTTTGTGAAAAGAGCGGCTTACGCTCCGGCAAAATGGTCTCCAGCTGGTCCTTTTCGATCTCGCACAGCGTGTGGACGCCTTCTTTTGTGATGCCCACGGCCAGCACGCGTCCGGAAACTCTCACCAATAGAACCATGCAGTCTTTGGACACGACCATACGATCGATGACCTGCATGTATTGGCCGTGCGCCGCCAGCAAGTTACGTTTGGAGACAAATTTCAGTCCGAAGTAGCACAACGCCATCAGCGCGATGAACCCCAGCACGCCAAAAATGAGTGAGGATGTGCTTTGGTTCCCGCTTTCAACCAACTTGCCTGCCTCCGGTGCGGGTGACGTCAAGATGAGCCACAAAATAAGCCCCCCTTAACCCAACACTTTACGCACGGCTTCGCAGACACGGTCTGCCTGAAACGGTTTTACAATAAAGTCCTTGGCGCCGGCCTGGATGGCTTCGATCACCATACCCTGCTGACCCATGGCCGAACACATGATGACTTTGGCGCCGGCATTGATCTCCTTGATTTTTTTCAGCGCGTCGATGCCGTTGAGTTCGGGCATGGTGATGTCCATGATCACCAGATCTGGAGAGAGTTCCTTGAACTTGTCCACGGCCACCGCGCCGTTTTCAGCCTCTCCCACCACTTCAAAGCCGTTTTTTGTCAACACCTCTTTAATCATCATTCGCATAAAGGCGGCGTCGTCTACCACTAGAATTTTATTCCCCATAATTAAAAATTACCTCCCAGCCTACTGTCCCTGTCCAAAGCGCTTGGACGGCGAGAGAATCTCGGTGATGCGTGCGCCATAGTTGTCGTCGATGACGACGACTTCCGCTTTGGCGATCAGTTTTCCATTGACCACCACATCGACCATGTCCCCAGCCATTTTGTCAAGTACAATGATTGAACCCACGTTGAAATCGAGAATTTCCTTAATGAATTTTTTGCTTTTTCCCAGCTCTACCGACACTGTCAGCGGGACGTCCATCAGTAGCTCCATGTTTTCATCGAACCCCGCCGATTCACTGCCGGGTGCGTCGAAGCTGCCAAACTGCGCCGGGCGGACATCCACCATGGGTTTGGGCGCCGGCGCGGGTTGGGCGGCCGACGCCGGGGTAGGGGCTGGCGCAGGCGCGGGCGCCGGGCGCGCGGCCTGCGTTTGTGAGACGACCTCTTCGGGCGTCGGCACATTGGTTTCCGTCGCCGCAACGGCGGCGCCGCCCAGCAGTCCCGCCACGAGGCTCTTGGCAAAATCCACCGGCATCACCTGCATGATTTCCGAATGGATGAGACCCTCCACTTCCATGCGAAAGCTGGTCCGCACCAGCGGATCCCGGATATCGGTAAACGGGGCTCCGGCAATGTCGCTCTCGCTCTTGACCGCATATGCCAGTGGCGGTGAAATATCGACCATAGCGTCCATCATCTTTGACAGTGAGGTGGCCGAGGAGCCGACCATCTGGTTCATGACCTCGCCGATGGCCGACAGATGCATTTCGTTGAGCTCAGCGCCGATGTTGGTGCCGTCTCCGCCCATCAGCAGATCGGTTATGATTTTGACGTCGTCCACCTTGAGAAACAGGATGTTGGTGCCCTCAATCCCTCTGGTATACTGCACCTGAACGGCCACAAAGGGAATGGTGTACTTCTGCGCAATCTGCTGCATGGTCATGACATTGACGCGCGGCGTCGTGATGTCCACCCGCCTGTTGAGCATGGTCGACAGCGCGGTGGCGGAGGTTCCCATGCTGATGTTGCCGATTTCGCCCATGGCATCGATTTCCTGCGGGGACAGATGGCCCGAGAAGTCCTCCTCCGTCGCCTCCGCCCCTTGGGGCAAAACCGGCCCATCCGCCGGCGGGCCGGTTTCCTCCGTCGCCGGCGCGGCCTCCGATGCCTGTCCGGTGGCAGGGGGCGGTGTCTCCTCCGTCTGCGCCGGTGCTTCCCCTCTCAACAAGGCGTCAATTTCGGCTTGTGACAGGCCGTTACTCATTTCCTGTTTCCTCCTCCCGGATCAGATCGGATATCATGACCGCGTATTTATTCTCTCGTGTGCCCAGCGCCGCTTTAAACTTGGACAGGTGCCCCACCTGCACCGTGAGCGGCTCGCCCACTTTGTGATCGAGCTGAATGACATCTCCCACTTGCAGACTGAGAATGTCCTGCACACGGGCGCCGGTGTCGTTAAACGCCGCTTTCAGGGTCAGCGGCGTCGTCACAATGCGCTGGCGAATATCTTCCGTGGCCGGTGCTCGTTCTCTGTGTTCCGATCCGGTCTGAAACAGAACCTTGGTGTTGAGCTGTTTGGAAATCGGCTCCAGCGCCAAGTGGGGCAGGCAGAGATTCATCAGCCCTTCGCTGCCTCCAATTTTCACATTGAGCGTGATGATGGCCACCGTTTCATTGAGCGCCACAATCTGCGCAAACTGCGCGCTTGTTTCGATGCGGTCAAGCGACACATGGATGGAGATGACTTTTTCCCACGCCTCGCTCAGCAGCCCGATAAACTGCCGAACCACGCGTTCGATGAGCACAAGCTCGATTTCGGTAAAAACCCGTCCGTGAGTGCCGGGATCGCCGGTTCCGCCCAGCAGGCGGCTGATCAGGGAATACGCCACGTCGGGAGATATCTCCAGCAACGTGGGCCCGACGAGCGGCGGCATTTTTGCGATGGCCAGCACCACCGGCGTGGGCATTGAGTTGACAAATTCAACATACTTGAGTTCCTCAACGCTGAGAACATCTACCTGGCACATGGCACGCAGCGTGCCGGACAGATAGGTGGAAAATAGCCGGGCAAAATTGTCATAGATGAGGGATATGGTGCGCATTTGCTCTTTTGAAAAGCGGTTGGCCGTGCGGAAATCATAACTCTTGACCCGATTGGTTTCTGCGTCTTCGGTCGTCGCATCGACATCCATTTCGCCCGTGCTAATCGCATTGAGCAGCGCATCGATCTCACTTTGTGACAATACATCAGCCATAACATGTCACCCCCCCTGTGCTTCATCCGCCCCAGTTCGACAGATGAAGACCGGTATCATTGCACATTCTCTCTGTCGGTATCCTATTGATACACGAACCTCGTAAAATACACTTTATAAAAACTGTCAACCTGCATGACTTCATTGAGCTCCTGGACGATGGACTCCGCGAGCGCCGTCTCCAGCCCGGGTTGGGCCAGCTCCTCCTCGGTGATCTCCCGCAGCCGTCTCACGATGGTGTCCTTGGCTACATAGTCCTTGCCCTCGAGCACTTTGAGCATGTTTTTGTCTGTGATATCAATCTTGATCAGACAGTTGAGCATTTTCTTGCTGTCTTTGATATTGGTTGTGAAGTCGCCCACATCGTAGACGTAGGTTTCCACCTTGCCGCTCTTGTCCTCTTTCTGGCAGCTTGCGAATGCCATTGCGCATAGCAGACACAAGCACAGCAGCGATGTAATCCGGATTGTCCTACACAAAATGCCTCCTCCTTGCCTGATTGATCTTGTTTAGTCGCCCGGTTGCGGCTGCGTGGTTTGGCGTGGGCCGTTCGTGACACTGGCCAGATCCTGCGACAGCTTGCGCACCAGGACAAAATCTACCCGGCGATTGCGCGCGCGTCCTTCGGGCGTCGTGTTGTCGGAGATGGGGTGGTACTCCCCGCGTCCATTGCAGTCGATCATGCCGGGATCAATATGGGGAAACTGCGGATCGGTGGGCGGATACGTGTTGACAATAAAATTCCAGACGGCCCAGCTACGCCGCTGTGAAAGCTGAACATTGTCGTGAAACGCCCAGTTGCTGATGGGTACATTGTCGGTATGCCCTTCAATGCGGATGGTGCTGAAGTTGTGGAGCTCGTTGATGACGCGCGCCTTAAAAAAGTCGATGATAATACCTTTTGCGTCCTCTTTGAGATCTGCCTTGCCTGAGTCAAAGACAATGTCGCCGCGCACGCGCACGATAATTTCGTAGTCGTTGGCCTCCACCGTGACGTCGCCGCCCAGTTCATGTTGCTGCACATATTCCATGGCTTTGCGCACGACTTCTTCCCATTCGTCGGCCTCTTCGACCACTTCGCCTTCGAACTCCACCGGCGCGCCCATCGGTTTCTCACCGGGGTTGGGAATGGACATCGGATCCCCCGAGAACACCGCCGGCGCCCCGGAAAAGGCGGACACCAGTTCACGCCACTTGGTGGCGTCAATGGTGGAAAAGGAGAACAGTAATACAAAAAAAGTCAGCAGCAAGGTCATCATGTCTCCGAATGTCGTCATCCACTCCGGAGCCCCGGCCTTTGGCTCCGGCTCTTTTTTCTTGGCCACGTGTCACCCCTCCCATCCGCGGCCATTTGGCCGCTGCGCGACAAGCCGCATCAGCCCTCTTCAACCGGCAGTCCCACGTCTTCTTGGGCCGCCTCTTTGGCGGTCCGGGGCAAAAAGGAGTAGAGCTTTTCTTCAATGATGCGCGGGTTTTCACCCGCCTGGATGGACAACATGCCCTCAAGCATGAGTTCCATGTAAAACACCTCGTCGGCGCTACGCAGTTTGAGTTTGTTGGCCAACGGCAGAAAAACCAGATTGGCCAATACGCTGCCGTAAAATGTCGTCACCAGCGCTGTGGCCATGCCGGGGCCGAGCGCATCGGGGTCAGACAGGTTTTTGAGCATGTTGATCAATCCGATCAGCGTACCTATCATGCCAAACGCCGGGCCATACGCACCCATGGCCTCCATCATACCGGCGCCCTTTTGGTGGCGGCTCGACACAGAAATAATTTCCGCCTCCATGATGCCTTTGACGAGTTCGGGGTCGGTGCCGTCAACGATAAGCAGCACACCTTTGTGCAAAAAGGGATCGTCAAGCGTTTTTACGGTTTCTTCCAAGGCCAGCAGGCCTTCTTTGCGCGCGACGTTGGCCAGATTGATGATGGCGCCGATCGCCTCTTTTGTGTCTGCACCCTTGCCCTTTTTGAACGCGTTGCCCATGATTTTGAGCAGTGCGCCCACCTCTTTCAAGGAATAGCCCACCATCATAGCGGCGATGGATCCGCCGATTGTAATGACGACCGAGGAGGGATCGATGAACGAACCAACAACACCGCCACCCCAAAGGATGCCGATGACAATTAGCGCCAGGCCGGATCCCAATCCAATGAGCGTCGAAATTTCCATGGTTCTACCTCGTCTCCGAAGCGTTCACATGTTTGGGCAGACCCGCAGATATTTGCATGCGATAGTCAATAATCCGCTCAACCACCAGTGAAGCGGTTTCCTCAACCACAATTTTTTTCCCATTTGTCAGTGTGATAACCGTGTCGGGCGTCTCCTCAATAAACTCAACTAGGTGCGGGTTGATAAAAAACGCTTTGCCATTGAGTCTTGATACGCAAACCAACTTGACCCCTCCAAACATCGTCTTGTCTGGCGGCAGGCGGGACAAAGACCAAAGGGCCCCGTCCCGTCTGCCGCAACGCTCAGTGCGCCGCCTGTGTTTCGATTTTTGTCCGCAAAGCCCAGCCCCTGCCCAGGCTCGCACCGCACGCGGCGCAATTATGTCTGTCAGCGTTTGAGGTTGATGAGTTCCTCAAGCAAGGTATCTGATACGGTGATGACGCGGGAGTTGGCCTGAAAGCCGCGCTGCGTGATAATCATGTCGGTAAACTCGCGCGACAGATCCACGTTCGACATTTCCAGGGCGCCCTGTTTGAGAATGCCGGCGCCTTCAATGCCCGGGCGCTTGAACTGCGGAACGCCCGAGTTGTTGGTCTTTTCGTAGAGGTTGTTACCGACACGCGTCAGACCGGGCGGGTTTACAAAGACGGAGGTGACAATTTGCCCGATGGGCACCAGGTTGTCGTCCTTGTCAATGCCGGTGATCATGCCGTTTTTGTCCACGCTAAAGCTGGTAAATGACTTGTCGGGGATCAGGATGCGCCCCATGTGGGTGTCTGCGTCGATGTCGGTCAGCGTCGACAGATCGTCGGGAGAGAGCATCTTCAACGTGGCGGAGTCCACCGTGTCGGGCACGTAGGTGTCGTCGAGCAGACAGATACCCTGGACGTACATGCCGTTGGCCGTCACCAGGAAACCGCTGTCGTCGAGATAGAGGTTGCCCGCGCGGGTAAAGAAAGTGTTGTCGTTTTGCTTGACACAGAAGAAACCCTCGCCCTCAATGGCAAAGTCGAGCGGGCGGTCTGTCTGCTGCGCGCCGCCGCCCTCATGAATCACGTCGATGGCGGATGTGGCCACGCCGAGTCCCACCTGCATGGGGTTTGTGCCGCCGATGGCCGTTGTGGGTGCCGATGCGCCACGCATGGTTTGGCTGTACATTTCCTGGAACGTGGTACGGCTCATCTTGTAGCCGTAAGTATTGACATTGGCAATGTTATTGCCGATTACATCCATTTTTATCTGGTGGTTGCGCAGGCCGGACACGCCGGAAAACATAGATCTCAGCATTTATTTTAATTCCTTTCATTCTGACCAGTGGTGTATTCTCGTCAATCGGCGCTGCCCTCATCGATGGCCGCCGGCGTTTCGGTGACGGGAGGCTCTGCAACGGTGGGCGCCGGAACCCCCTCGGCTGAAAACGGTTCATTGGAGACTTCCTGAATCTGTGACAGGAGAATCTCTTTGTCGCCGACCTGCACAAACAGGTTGCCGCTTCGGATCATCATCTTGGTCACGATGCCCTCGGCGATCGTCTTGTCTGCGCCGGCCCCCGTTTCCGCTCTGACGTATTTGCCCACCATGTTCGTCCCGGCCATAATAGAGTTGACGTCACCGGTCACGGCGTTGTTGTCGAACACCTGTCCGATATTTTCCGCCCACACCAGCGCGTCGCCCACCATGACATAGGCTTTGCCGTCCCGAATGCCGGCCGAGTCGACTTTGCCGCCGATTTCCGATGTGATGCCGGTGACAGGGTCACGCATTGTGCCAATGATGCCCTTGCCGATCATGCTGTACGCCTGCGTCTGCGAGAAGGATGTCGTCAGGTTGTTGATGGCCTCCAGTGAGGAAAACTGCGCCATCTGCGCGATCATCTGAGTGTTGTCCGATGGTTCCATGGGGTCCTGATTTTGCAGTTGCGCCATGAGTAGTTTCAAAAACTGATCTTTACCCATCTCATTGTTGGCCGTTTTGACCTGTTGGGTGTATTTAAATCGTGAATTGTCAATGACATTGGTTACAGTTGAATCTGCCATGTGTCTACCTCATTTCTCTATGCTCTCAAGTCCACGCCCGCGTCCTCTTTGGTCGGAAGACTCTGGGTGTCCACATAGGCCGAAGCGGCGGGGATCTGAGCGGCATGAAATCTCGAAAGTGTGATCTGTCTGGCGCCTTGCTCGTGTTGTTTGCGCTCGCCCTGAAACTGCCCCGAACGCCCCGAGTCGAGTTGCCCGCCGCCACGGGCCATATCCCAGCGCACATCTGCGTGGGCGATTTCGATGTTTTTCATATTGACGCCCAGCTCTTTGAGATCGGCTTGGAGCCGCGCCACATTGGCCGCCAGCAGGTTCCTCGTCGTGTCGCTTTGCGTCTGAATACGCGCCGTCATACCGTCGGCGGTGGCCGTCAGAACAATGCTGACACGTCCTAAAACCCCGGGGTTGAGCTGTATTCGGATTTGCGAAACATTTCTGTTGTGCGCCATGGCCGCCGACTCCACCACCTGGCGAATGATCTGCGCCGGCTCGACAGGTGTGTCGGACGCGACGTCGGCCACGGTTTGCGCGCCGGCGACCGGCAGCGCCGCAAACGTCTTACTCCACTCGGAGTCGGGGTTCTCTGTCGCGCGGGGTTTGACTGTCGCCGCGCGAAAGGCTGTATCGGGTGTGGCCTCGTCGTCTGTCTGCGCCTGCGCCGCTTCCTGATCCGGCCGTGTGACGGTCGGCACCGCCTGCGCATTCGTCGCAAGTGTCTCCGTCGCCCCGTCCGCTGGCGTGGCGTCGATGTCTGTTTCCGTTGTCTTCGCGGCTGATTGCCTGTCCGAAGCCGCGCTCGCCAGCGCGACCATGCGAGCGCGCATCTGCATGAACATCGCCATCGCCTCGGCATCTGTCCCTTCGTCTTTTACCAGTGTGATGATCTCGGCAAGCTCGGTCATCGCTCCCATATCCCCAGCTTCCTCTGTGCCCTGACTCGTTGCCAAAAGGGCCTGGTCAAACTGCGACAGCAGCTCCTCGGCCAGCTGGGGCACATCGACCGGCAGGTCGGTTTGTGCGTGCAGAAATTGCTCCAATCTATCTGATAGGTTGCCGCCGTCTCCCTGTTTTATGAGCATAAGCAGTAAATTTGTCACGTCCGACGGCCGCTCCTGCACAGGGGAAAAATCGGGCAACATATTGACATCCATGTCAGGCAAGACCACCAGGGCCTCAGCGGGTTCCATCTCCGTCTCAGGCGGCGTAATCGCGTCCGGCTTGCGCTGTTGGGCCATCACAGTCATGGCCATCAGTTCCTCTGGTGTGTCTTTGCGGTCATCCTTCTTTTCCGGCGGCTCTGCGGATTTGTTGGTCTCCGGCCGCACTTGCTTTGTGGCGGTTTCGACAATGGCCGAAAAGGAAACGGCGGGTGTCTGTTCGTTTTGTCTGCCTCTGGCCGGAGCGGGCCCCGGCGTCGCCACAGGCGTCAGCGACGGATTGTTTAATAGGGCGTTGAATGCGTCATTCATCTGAACCCTCCTTTGTGAGGTAAGCGACGCCGGTTCCCGGCGGAAACCTCATTCTCAGTTTCACAGATCCAGACTCTGCAGGAGTTCGGCCGCTTTGTCAGAATCCATGGCTTCCAGCAAGGAAGCTTTCGTGGCCGGTTTTAGCCGAGAGAACAGGTTGAGCATCAAGTCCCTGTCTTCCATTGCCAGCAGCATGGCGGAAGCGGTGTCGGTGCTCATACTCTCAATGACTTTTGCCACTGATAATATATCGTTGTTTTTTGTTGTGAGTTGAGTTGATAAATCCTCATACTCCGCAATTTTAGTTTCTAAATCTGTCTCCTTTTGGGTCAAAGACGATTCCCTCGTCTCCATTTCAGACAGTCGCGCTTTCAGCGCTTTTTGCTCCGCCACGAGCGCCTGTTGGTCGTTTTGCAGCCTTGTTTCCCAGTCGGACAGGTCTGTCGCTTTTTTTTCGGAGACAGCGTCTGTCAATCCGAGCGCCTCAATGGCCCTGTCGCGCGCGCCGAATGCGTTAAAGGAGATCATCGCAAACCCGGCGCCAAGCAAGACGGCAAAAAATAAAACGGCAATCAGTGCCCCTTTGACGGTCGAGCCGCCTCTTTTTTCGCCGCGCTTTTTCTTTTCGCCTTGTTTGGCCCTGGCTTCTTTTTTCTGTTTGGATGCCTTGGCAGGCTTGGGGGCTTTGGGGGCCTTCGGGGCTTTTGGGACTTTCGGGGCTTTTGGGACTTTCGCTGGTTTGGGCTCTTTTTCTTTTTTTGCTTTGGGCTGCGTGGGATTCTTTTTCCCCTTCACGACCACACTGGGTTCTTCGGGCGCCTGACGCAGCTCCTCTATGTCGTCCAAGCGCTCACGCCTGTTTTCCGTCACCCGATTCACCTTGCCTTCTCACGTTCTATATCTGTGCGGCGTCTGTCCGCGCACTGAGTTTGTTGGATAAAAAGTCGTCTATCATAACCGCCTCTTCGCGGCGCAGATCCTCCTTGTACTGCTCCATTTGTTTGTCTCGGAGCCGTTCGAGCATCTTGCGTTCACCCATCGTGTCTACCAGCTTTTTCTGTACTCTGTTGCGTTCCTCTTCAGCCACGCTGACGGTCTCCTGCTGTCGCTCAATGCGCTCAAACAGCGCCTTGAACCCAATGTCCTGCCAATGCAGCTCCGCCGCGTCTGTTCGTCGCCGCATGCGCTCCATGCGTATGCGACGTTCCTCTTCAAGTCTGCCGCGCAGCGCCGCCAACGCGTCCCTCAATCTGTCCAGCCGCTCCTGCGCCAGCGCCAATTCGGACTCCTGTTGTTTTTCCAGTGCCAATTTGACATCGAGCAGCGACTGCAACGAAAAGGAGAATTTTTTCATGGCGGCCATCCCCCTCGCGCTTTCGGACTATTTCTCCAAATTTAGCACCATAGACACCGTTTCGTCGTATGAACAGGTCTCGCTGACCCGCTGGCGCAATATATCGTTGATCTTTTTGTTGAGCTTGATGGCCTGGTCAATCTCCGGATTGGAACCCTGCTTGTAAGCACCGATGTTGATGAGATCCTCCGCGTCTTTGTAGGTGGCAATGAGGCTCTTCATCCGGTTGGCCGCCGCGTAGTGTTCGCCGGCGACAATATCCGGCATCAGACGGGATACGCTGGCCAGCACGTCGATGGCGGGGTAATGGTTGCGGTTGGCCATGCTGCGGGAGAGAACAATATGCCCGTCGAGTATGCCGCGCGCCGTGTCGGTGATGGGCTCGTTGAGGTCGTCGCCCTCCACGAGTACGGTGTACAGCGCCGTGATGGATCCTTTGGCCGAGTTTCCCGTGCGCTCGAGCAGTTTGGGCATCACCGTATACACAGACGGCGTGTACCCGCGCGACACGGGCGGCTCGCCGACAGCCATGCCGATCTCGCGCTGGGCCATGGCGTAACGGGTGAGAGAGTCCATCATCAACAGAACGTTGTATCCCCTGTCCCGGTAATACTCAGCAATGCTCGTGCCCACTAGGGCGGACTTGGAACGCACCAGGGCGGGTTGATCGGAGGAGGCCACCACAATGATCGAGCGGGCCAGGCCCTCCTCTTTGAGGTCTTTTTGCAAAAAGTCATTGACCTCGCGCCCGCGCTCGCCGATGAGCGTGATGACGTTGACGTCGGAGCGCGCGTTGCGGGCAATCATGCCGAGCAGCGTCGACTTGCCCACGCCGGAACCGGCAAAGATGCCGATACGCTGCCCGCGGCCGCAGGTAAGCAGTCCGTCAATCGCCCGCACCCCCAGCGGCAGTATCTCTTTGATGCGGGGGCGAGACAGCGGATTGGGCGGGTTGTTTTCCACCGGATAGTGTTCCGCCGTAAACACCGGCGGGCCGCCGTCAATGGGATTGCCCATGCCATCGAGCACACGACCGCGAAAGTCCATACTCACCGGCACGCGCAGCGTGCGGTTTGTCGAGACCACCCGGGAGCCCGGCCCCACCCCGGCCAGATCGCCATAGGGCATGAGCAGGATGTTTTTTTCACGAAACCCCACCACTTCCGCCTGAATGGATGAGTCCCCCTTAAGGCTGAAGATGTTGCACATTTCTCCGATTTTGACCGCGGGACCGTTGGACTCAACCGTCAGCCCGGCAATCATATGCACCTTGCCCGAATAGCTCAGTGAGTCCATATTTTGCAGCAGTGAACTGTACTTTTCAAAATCAATGTTCATGTTGCCCCCCTGGAAAACCAGCGCGCCGATCGCGCGCTCCGCCCGCTGTCGCGGGCACCGTCACAGTCTGCACGATGACTGTGGCCGGCCTACTCGTCAAATCCGAGGTTTTGCTGAATCTGCCTGAGCTGTGCCTGCGCGCCTGCGTCAATGGCGCCACTTTCCGTTTCAATGAGGCAGCCACCATAGCCAACGGTGGGGTCGTTGATGACCTGCGCCGTGATAGAGCCGTTTTTTGTGTGCATGGTCACTTCGCGTGACTTGAAAAAACGCACGTATTCGCTGGGATTGACCCTTAGCGTCACATGGGTCTCACTCTTGACGCTGCCCAGTGCACTTTTGAGCATGGACAAAAAGGCGTTGTCGTTGTGGTCAAGCTCATAGCCCAGAATTTTCTCTGCCACTTCAAGCGCCATTTTGAAAAACTGCGGTTCCAAACTGTTCAGCATGTTGTCCCGCTGCGCCTGTGCCTCTCCGAGCGTTCGGTCTATCTCGTCCTGCGCGCGGGCAAACAGGTCTTCCACCTCCTGGCGGGCCTGCCGCATCCCCTGCGCATATGCTTCTTCGTGGATGCGTCGATGCGCGTCGGTGGCCGCCTGTTCCGCCTGCTGGAGAATGCCCTGCGCTTCGGCGCGGGCGTCCTCCAGGATGAGCGCCACTTCTTCCTGTGCCGCCATTATGAGTTCATCATAGGCCTGCTGAAGTTCGGACTCGCCGTTCGGCTCATCCCCAGGCGCGGGCATGGGCTCCTCAACCACCGCGCTGTGCGCCATCCTCTTTTGCGGCGAGATGCCCATCTGCACTTGATAGGCTTTGATGATCCTATCCAATAATCTCGTCCTCCGATCCGCGCGAGACAATGATCTCGCCCGCGTCCTGGAGCTTGCGTATGACATTGACAATTTTTTGCTGCGCCTCTTCGACGTCGCGCACCCGCACAGGGCCCATATACTCCATATCTTCCTTGAGCATGTCCTGCAAGCGCTTTGACATATTTTCGAAAATGAGGTTGCTGACTTCCGGCGTGGCGTTCTTGAGCGCCACGGTGAGGTCGGCGTTTTCCACTTCCTTGAGGATGCGCTGAATGGCGCGCTTGTCCAGCTTGGCAATATCTTCAAAGACAAACATCTTGCGGCGGATTTCGTCAACCAGATCGCCGTTTTTGGCTTCCAGCGCCTCCAACACATGGCGCTCTGTGCCGCGGTCCGCCGCGTTGAGGATGTCCACGATGGACTGGATGCCGCCCACGGCCGTAAAGTCGTCCATCCCCATGGAGGAGAGTTTTTTGTCAAGCACGCGCTCAATCTCATGTACATATTCGGGCGAGGTGCGATCCATGGTCGCAATGCGCGCCACCACTTCGGTCTGTTTTTCCGTGGGCAGCTTGGCCAGCACTGTGGCCGACATGGTGGGCTCGAGGTATGACAGCACCAGCGCAATGGTCTGCGGGTGCTCATTTTGCACAAAATTGAGCAGCTGATTGGGATCTGCCCGGCGCGCAAAGTCGAACGGGCGCACCTGCAAAGAAGAGGTCAGCCGGCTGATGAGCGCGAGCGCCTTGTCCGCGCCAATGGCCTTTTCCAATACGTCCCGCGCGTAATCGATTCCGCCTTCGGAGATGTAATTCTGTGCCAGGCACTGCTCATAAAATTCACGGATGACCATTTCCTTGGTATCCGAATCCACGCGCCGCACATTGGTGATGTCAAGCGTAAGCTGCTCTATCTCTTCATCACGCAGGTGCTTAAACACCTTCGCAGAGTATTCTTTCCCCAGTGCAATCAGCAAAATCGCCGCTTTTTCCTTGCCTGTCAATTCAACCGTCACCAAGTTACCTCACCTACCCATATTCTTGCCCGCTCGCGCTCATCCGCGCCGACGGCGCTTGTCCTCTTCGCCTAGCCAGTTGCGCAGCAGACTGGCCACGGCGTCCGGCCTCTTGTCAATGAACTCCTCCACACGCTCTCGCGAGGGCGACTTCGAAATGGTGATCTCGTCTCCGTTGGGCCCGGTGGCCAGTTTCAAGAGCTGATCGTATTCGTCCAGTTCGCTGTGCGCCTGGGACAGCGCATCCATGGCGCCCTTGGCGCCCTCACTGCGTTCCTTGCCAAACAGCTTGGAAAAGCGTCTGAAAATGACAATCACGCACAGGGCAATGACCAGGTACAGGCCCAACACTTTGACCAAGTCAAGGATTGCGGCCAGCCGGTGGGCGTCCTCAACTTTTTTCTGTGCCTCTGCCGTGGCCGTCTGCCCATCAAATTTCTGAAACTCCACCGCTATGCGGTTGAATTCGGTTTGGTCAAGGCCCACCACATTGGCCACCAGCCGTTTGACGGCGTCAGCCGAGTTGTTTTCCTCGCTCAAATTGTTGGAGTTGATGGCAATCGAGAAGGACAGATCCTTAATTTTGCCCCTGGCATGCACAATATTGTCACGGGTCTCATTGACCTCGCGGTTAATCTCCCTGGTAATTTTGCTGTAATCACTCATATAGCTGCCGGTGACTTCCGGATACACGGGCGCCGCTCCGTTGGTGTCGATGCCCGGTTCGCCGGCGGCGGCCGGAGTGCCTTTGGCTTTTTCCGTGATCTCACGGATGGAGACGTCAATGCCCTGGCCATCCACAACCGGCGCGAAAACAACCGACTCGGTGGAGTGTTGATCGAAGTCGAGCGCCACCTGTCCCGAAACACGCAGATTTTCCGCGCCGAAAATCGGTGACAGCAGCATCATAATGCTTTGCACAAAATCGGCGCGCACGGCGGCCGTTTTTTCGTAGTCGGTGTCGCTGCCGGACAAATTGGCGCGTTGGCCGTGGTTGAGCATTTGTAAAAACTGGTTGGTGATAAACACATGCTCAGGTTGCAGCCCCTTGACACTGGCCGCGACCAGATTTTCGATGGCCGCCACGTTGTCCTCCGACAGACTTCCCTCCAGCGTCAATATGACCGACGCCGTGGTAGGCATCACTTGCGAGGCCAGCAATACGCTGGCGGTGTCCTGTTCGGCGATCTCCACGCGGGCATCTTTGATGATGTTCGGCGCGTTCTGCCGCAACGTGGTACCCAGCCGCTCCTGCAAGTCCAGTCTCTCGTAAATACGTTTTTCAGCGTCGGTCGTGCCGAACCCCGAGCCTTTGGCCAACAACTCGTAAGTGTACCCGCTTTTGGGGATGCCCTGTCGGGCCATGTCCATCAAAATTTCATCCACCTGGTCGCCGGGCACGAGGATCGTGCCGGCGCCCTCTGTCCGCGCTTTGACGCCGGACTCTTCAAGCAGCGCCATGACTTCGCCGGCCTGCGCGGGGTCCATGTCCCGGTAGAGAACGGCATATTGTGTACGTGAAAGCAACATGACCGCCACAACAATGACGCCCAAAGACACCGCCGAGATAATCAAAAAGCGGCGGCGATCCTTTTTTTCAGTTTTCTCCCACCATTCGGTGAGCCTGTCTCTGAGCTTCTTGATCAAGTCTTGCACGCGGCTTCATCCTCTCGTGACAGTTAACAGGTAGCGTCCCGCCATGCTTAAATTTGCATCCTCATGATTTCCTGATACGATTCAACCAGCTTGTTGCGGATTTGCAGCGTGAGGTTGAGCGCAATCTCCGCCTTCTGCGCCGCGATCGTGGCAGTGTGGATATCCTGCACTTCGCCGACGATAGCGCCCAACGCGGTGGATTTGTCCACATAGTCGGTGCTGACCACTTGATTAAGCGCGTCTTTGAAAAAATCGGAGAACGAAGCGCCCTCTGTTTTTTGCATCGGCTGCGTCAGGGTCTGCGTGGGTGTGGTGTGGATCCCCTGTACGATTCTGGACACGTCCATAATTACCCTCCGTATATCACGTAAATAATATTACGATTTGTTTCACGCTTTTCCAATTTGCAACGCTCGGTTGGCCATGTTTTTGAAGTTGTTGATGACGGTGATGTTGGCCTCATAGGAACGCGTGGCCACCAGCATATCCACCATCTCGCGCTCCATGTCGACGTTGGGCAGTCTGACATATCCTTCGGCGTCGGCGTCCGGATGCTGCGGATCGTACACGATTTTCATCGGGCTTTGGTCCTCCCGCGTGGCCACCACGCGCACCCCGCCGCCGCCCATGCGCTCCTGCGATTCCTGCAAAAAATTGGAGAACAGATAAGGCTGCTGGCGCTGCTGAAACACAACGTATTTTCGGCGATAGGGGCCGCCGTTTGCCGTGCGCGTGGTGTTGGCATTGGCGATATTTTCACCGATGACATCCATCTGATATCGGCTGGCAGTGAGCGCCGACGCGCTGATGTCCATTGATCGGAAGATATTCACAAACGTTCCCTCCTGCATGTATGCACGCCGTCAGAGCGGCGTCGCAATCTGTCTTATCGTCCTTCGCGGATGGCCATTTTGAGGCGCGAGAGCTCCGCGTTGAGCTTGGTCGACAAAATGTCGTATCGCAGCGTGTTCTTGGCCAACTCCACATTTTCCTGGTCGATGTCGACGTTGTTGCCATCCATGCGCATGGTGTAGTGATCGTTGGCCACCACAGCAGGCGACACGTCGGCCGGGTCTGTCGCGTCGCCAAAGGAAATGTGCTTGGCGCGCGTTCTCTTGGCAGTGAATCCTGTTCTGTCGTCGAGCGCCGACAGGAATGCGGATTCAAACTCGACACGTTTGCTCTTGTAATTCGGTGTGTTGGCGTTGGCGATGTTTTGCGCGATGACCTCCTGCCGCAACCACGACGTGTCCAGGCCCCGTTCCAGCAAATCCACCTGGTTAAACAGTTTGGGAAACATGGGATCGCCTCATTTCTCTGGATGTGTGTTCCAATTTTTGTGCAAAAAAACAACGCTAAAAAGAAGTGGTCCTCTTGACGGACGATGCTCTTCCGGCATCGACCGCAAAACCCCTTTTCTCTTCTTCTAGCGTTGTTGCGTTCTTCTATTGCGTTGCTCTCTTCTTGCGCTGCGTGCGGATACATCTTATTATCGAAAGAAACAGGAAAAATATTATAGGTTCTTTTTCACAGTTTTGCTGTTTTCTTCATGCATCTTCTCGTCAATCGCGCTCTTCTGCATCAGGCGAAAAAGTTCTTCTCCAACAGTTCGCCTTCCCCAAAGGACGCCAACAGAGCGGCAATCCTGTCAATGTACCGCTTCGTCTCCTCTGGCAACTGCGCCCACTGCACCGGGTCGTTCACATCTTTGATTCCACGCGATGTGAGCCCGCCAGGGCCATAGTTATAGGCGGCCAAAGCCGTCTTGATGTCACCGCCAAAACGGATGATCTGCCCAAGTAGATATCGCACGCCGCCGTCCACGTTCTGCCGGGGGTCAAAGGCGTCGGTCACGCCCAGCCCTTCGGCGGTGGTCGGCATCAGTTGCATAAGCCCCATCGCGCCCGCAGCGGACACCAGTTCGGCGTCATAATCCGACTCCGCCTGAATCACAGCCCGCACCAGCGCGGGACTGACGCCGTATTCGTCGGCGATGTTTTCAATGATTGCCGCATACCCGTCGCCACTTTCGGCAAAAACAGGCTGCTCGGCTTCAACCGAAACGTCTTCTGTCGCGGCATACGGGGCTGTGTCCGGCACGATTGCAACCGTGTCTGCGTCGTCCGGTTCGTCTGTCTCCGCCACGTCCGCGCTTCTGGCTCGGCTGATTTCCTGTGTGAAGAGCTGGGCAAAGGGAACGCCGGTCTGCTGCGAGATTTCCTGCATACGGCTCGACAGGCGGGTATTGATCTCAACCAGGCGTTCCTGTGCGATTCCGACAGAAAACTCCGACAAACACGACAGCTCCTCTCCATAGTATACAAAGAACGGCAAACACTTGAAACTTAGCGATATTTTCCATTTATGCGTACAAGGAATATACCATACATGCATGAAAACTGTCAAGCCCTAGTTCGACAAAATATTGACCAAACCTTCCTCCACTTGAGCCAGCTGTTCTAGTGTATTCACACCAAGAATTTCATCTGCGACACGGCTGAAATGAACGCCGACCTTGAGACCTCTCTGCAAAAACAGGGCGGGCACATCGGTCAAATAGAGCTCTCCCTGCGCGTTGGTGGGCCGCAGTTCGCGCAGGGCTGGCAGCAGTTGCGCCGCATCCATCACATAGACGCCGGCGTTGAGTTCTTCAATGTCCTTTTGCGTCGGCGTACAGTCTACATCCTCCACAACGCCGACAAATCGGCCCTCGGCGTCGCGGATGATGCGCCCGTATGGCGGACGTCCGCTCAGCGAGCCCGATAGCAGTGTACAGGCATTGCCCTCGCGCAGATGGCGCTCAATCATATGTGTATATGTGTCGCGGCGCACCAGCGGCATGTCTCCGTAGCAGATCAGCACAGGGCCTTTTGTCCCGGCCAGCTGTTCCTCGGCGCACAGCACAGCGTGGCCTGTGCCGCGCTGCTCCTTCTGTACGGCATATGTATAGCTTTCGCCCAGCGCCTGGCGCACGGTCTCCTGCCGGTAGCCAACGACAATCACAATATCCTCAGGCGGCAGAAAATCCAGCGCTTGCAGCACGTAGTGAATCATCGGTTTCCCTCGCGCCGGTCTCATCACCTTTGGCAGCGCGTCTCTCTCCGAAAACATGCGCGTTCCTTTTCCGGCCGCCAACACAACGGCTTTACAGTTTTGCATAGTCGTCTCCATTCAGTCATCGATATACGCGCGCACGCGCAGCTCCGCGCCGCATGATTGCGCGATTTCCCTGCACAGCGAAATGTCCTCCGGCGGAATCGTACCCTCCACCACCGACATGACGGTTTTGGGCACCTGCTGCGAAACGCGGCGTGTGAAATCCAGCATGGCTTCAAACGCGTCCGGGAAATCCGGTCGGCAGTGCGCTATGTAATCCTCTCGGCGCGCATAGTTGAGCGAGACAGAAACCACGTCCACAATGTCGCGAAATCGTGGTGTGGTGTCCGTTCCCAAAATGAGATCGGCCAACCCATTCGTGTTGACGCGCACCGGCAAACCGGGCGCGTTTTTCTTCACAAAAACCGCCACGTCCAACATCACATCCAGCCGCTCGGTTGGCTCTCCAAATCCGCAAAAAACAAGCTCACTGTAATTCGACAAGGTTCTGGTTTTCAGGTCGCCGAGGATCTCCTCCAGGGAGGGCTCCTTTGGCAGCCACAACGAATGCGCATCCCCCACCGACTCGGAAAAATCACGCACACAAAAGTCGCAGTGATTGGGGCAGCGGTTTGTCAGATTGATATACAAACCGGTCCCCACAACATAAGAAATCGTCATTGCGTACTCACCCTACGTTCAGTTTCGCTCAACGCCTCGAGCAGGTCTCCAATAATGCGATTTGACAAAAGAAATCCCTGCGGTGTCAGGCGCCAACGGTCTCCCTCGCGCGCAGCGAGTCCTCGCTTTTTCTGCACTTCCAGTCGCTCTTCCAGCGCGTCAAAGCTCACGCGAAATTCTCTGGAATATTCATTCCCGGAAATCCCCCGCGCTGTCCGCAGCCCGAGCATCACATACTCACCGGCGCGTTCCAGTCGTGGAATTTCCTCCATGTCATCCGTCAGCACGCCCTCCTCGTTAACCCCATTGACATAGCTCTTCAGGTCGCGCACATAGGACCATCTTCTGTTTCCGAAGTCGGAATGCGCCGCCGGGCCGAGTCCCACATAGGGCTGCAAGGTCCAATACTTCATGTTGTGGCGGCACTCATAGCCGGGTCGGGCAAAGTTGGAAATTTCATATTGCTTGTATCCGGCCCGTTCAAGTCCTTCCACGCATTGAAAATACTGGTCGGCCTGTGTGTCGTCATCCGGGAACGCATATTCCCCCCGGTTCAAATGGAGCGGTGTGCCCTCTTCCAGTTTAAGTCCGTAGCATGACACATGTTCCGGCCCAAGGGACACGGCCGTGTGCAGCGCATGCGCCCATTGCGCCGCCGTCTGCCAAGGCAGGCCGAATAGCAAATCCAGGCTGATATTGTCAAACCCGGCCTTTCGGGCGCTGTGAAACGCCTGCTGCGCCTGGTCGGACGAATGCGGGCGCGACAGCATTTTCAGCAGCCCGTCGTCGAAGCTCTGCACGCCGATCGACAACCTGTTAAAACCGCCTCTGCGTAGCTTCTTGAGTGACTTTTCCTCCAAACTGTCGGGATTGCCCTCAAGCGAAATCTCTGCCCCTTGCGACAGTCGACAGTGTTTGTCAATGCTCTCCAGCAGTGTAACGAGCCGTTTGTGTCCAATCAGAGAGGGCGTGCCGCCGCCGAAGTACACCGTGTCCACCGCGTGGCTACCGAGAGAGCTGCCGGTCTCTTTGATGTGTTTGACCAGCGCCTTTACGTAGTCGTCCCAGATCGTCTTTTCCTGCACGGACATGGAGTAAAAATCACAGTAGGCGCACTTTGACCTGCAGAAGGGAATATGGACATACAGTCCCACCGTACGGCGCATTTGTGCACCTCCCGCTCGAATTTCAGTAGGGGATTACTCGTCCAGCTTTAGCACCGCCATAAACGCCTCCTGCGGCACCTCGACGCTGCCCAGGTTTCGCATGCGTTTTTTCCCCTCTTTTTGTTTTTCCAGCAGCTTTTTTTTGCGTGTGATGTCACCGCCGTAACACTTGGCCAATACGTCTTTGCGCATGGCCTTGATGGTTTCGCGGGCGATGATTTTGCCGCCGATGGCCACTTGAACAGGCACTTCAAACATTTGCCGCGGAATGTTTTCCTTGAGCTTTTCGGCGATGCGCCGCGCGCGCGGATAGGCGGACTGCGTGTGCACGATAAACGACAGCGCATCGACAACTTCGCTGTTGAGCAGCACGTCAAGCTTGACGAGGTCGCTCTTGCGGTAGCCGTCGAGCTCGTAGTCAAGCGATGCGTAACCGCGCGTGCGCGACTTGAGCGCGTCAAAGAAGTCGTAGATGATCTCTCCGAGCGGCAGGTCATAATGCAGCTCCGCCCGAGTGGCCTCCAGATATTTCATGTCCTTGAACACGCCGCGCCGCTCTTGGCACAGTTCCATAATATTGCCCACGTAGTCCGTCGGCGTAATGACGTTGGCCCGCACAAAGGGCTCCTCTGGGTAGTCAATTTCCCCCGGATTGGGGTAGTTGAGCGGGTTGTCGATGACCAGCACTTCGCCGTTAGTCTTGTGAATTTTGTAGATAACACTGGGCGCTGTGGTGATGAGATCGAGATTGTATTCGCGCTCCAGCCGCTCCTGAATGACTTCCATGTGCAAAAGACCCAAAAAGCCGCATCGGAACCCGTAGCCGAGCGCCACCGAGGTCTCCGGTTCAAAGGTGAGCGACGCATCGTTGAGCTGCAATTTGTCCAGAGCGTCACGCAGATCCGGGTATTTGGCACCGTCGGAGGGGTAAACACCAGAAAACACCATGGGCTGCACCTTGCGGTAGCCGGGCAGTGCCTGGGTGGCCGGACGGTCGCATTCAGTGACCGTGTCACCCACGCGCGTGTCTCGCACCGTCTTGATGGAGGCGGTAAAATAACCCACCTCGCCGGCCGCCAGCCCTTCCGCGCGAAATTCCATTCCCAACGGGCGCAGCACGCCGGTTTCCACAACTTTGAATTCCGCGCCTGTAGCCATCATGCGGATGTTCATGTCAGGCCGAATGGTGCCCTGCATCACGCGTACATAGACGATTATACCCTTATATGAATCATATTGGCTGTCGAAAATGAGCGCCTCCAGTGGCGCATTTGCGTCGCCACCGGGCGCGGGGATCCCCTTCACGGCGTACTCAAGCACGGCTTCGGTGCCCTGGCCAAGCTTGGCCGACACCTGCGGTGCGTTGGAGGCCGGCAGACCGATGATGTTCTCAATTTCATGGATCACCCGCTCCGGGTCAGCGGCGGGCAAATCAATTTTATTGAGCACCGGCAGCACTTCCAGGTCGTGTTCCAGTGCCAGATAGGTATTTGCCAGAGTCTGCGCTTCAATGCCCTGCGACGAGTCCACCACCAGCAGCGCGCCTTCACAGGCCGCCAGGCTGCGTGAGACCTCATAGTTGAAGTCCACATGACCCGGTGTGTCGATCAGGTTGAGCACGTAGGCCTGCCCGTCCATCGCCTTGTAGTCCAGGCGGACGGCACGGGCCTTGATCGTAATGCCCCGTTCGCGCTCCAAGTCCATATTGTCGAGAATCTGATCTGCCATTTCGCGGTCTGAGACGGCGTGTGTCGTCTCAATAATCCGGTCGGCCAGCGTGGACTTCCCGTGGTCAATATGGGCAATGATGCAAAAATTCCGAATGTTCTGTTGTTCGGTCACCGGTGACCCTCCCAAAATGAAGCTGCGGTGTCGCGCCACCGAAACCGCGGCTGGTCTAGTACAGAAATGCGCAACTAGTATTATACCATTCCCCCGCGCGGGTTGCAATTTCTATTTAGTGTTGGTAGACTATACGAGGACGTCGCCTGTGGTCCCGTTTCGTCGGTCGGCAGGGCGCGACCCATGTCCTGTCTCTGTGCATTTTGTGCGGGTGACCCGGGGCGCCGATGTACGTCCCGCCCCATGTCCCGCGCCAAAAGGAGGTGACCACCTTGCTGTTTGGTCGAAAAGACATCGTCAGGCTGTTCTGGCCGGTGCTGGTGGAGCAGACATTTGCCGTGATTATCGGTATGTTGGCGCCGATGATGGTCTCCGGTTTGGGCGACGCCGCTGTGGCGGGCGTCGGCCTGACGAGCTCCATAAACTTCATACTGATGACCACTTTCACCTCCGTGGCAACCGGTGTCACCGTTGTGGTGGCGCAACGCAACGGAGCCCGCGCATATGCCGAGGCAGGTGAGGTGGCGGCCCAGTCCATTACGCTTGTGGCGTATATAGGCGTGATCCTGGGCGCGGTCATTCTCCTGTTTTCCCGGGTTCTCCTGACCACGCTGTTCCCCGGCGCCAGCGAAGACGTCTTGTCGTGGGCCAACCTGTACCTCCAATTCTCCTGTTATTCATTGCCGTTTCAGGCTATCTTTTCCACCATAGCCGGCATTATGCGCGCCTCCGGCAATCCAAAAACACCGATGATTGGTTCGGTGATGTCCAATGCGTTTCATCTGGGCGTATCGCTGCTCACCATTTATGTCTTTTCCATGGGCGTGGCGGGCGCCGGCTGCGGTCTGATCGCCTCGCGCCTCGCTCCGGCTGTCTTTTTGGTGATCATGCTCAAGAAAGGCGGCGACCAGATATTTTTGCCTCGGCTGAGCCCCTTGCTTAACATGAAGGTATTAAAGCCCGTCATCCACATTGCCGTGCCGTCGGGTATTGACTCTCTCATTTTCAACGGCGGCAAGCTGGTCGTGCAGGTCTTCATGTCCGGCATGGGCACCCATGTGTTGTCTGCCAACACCATTGGTTCTGCGTTGTGCAATGTAATCAGCCTACCGGGCAGCAGCTTGCAGATTGTCTCCATCTCCGTCGTCGGACGTGCGTTCGGCGCTCGCCTGTATCAGGAAGCCAAGCGGCATATGTTGAAGTTTACGTTGTGGAGCAGTTTGTCGGAAGCCGTCATCTGCCTGGCCTGCTGGCCGCTGCTCAAGTGGCTGATTGCCCTCTATCAGCCGGCCCTGGCCGTCAGCGCGCTGACGTATGAGCTCATGCTGATGGCGCTAATTGCCACGCCGCTCCTCTGGTCGACCGCTTTCGTTCTGCCCAACGGCATGCGCGCGCTGGGCGACGCCCCCTACATCATGTGGGTATCTGTGGCCAGTATGTTCCTGCTGCGCGTGTTCGGTTCCTGGTTTCTGGCCGTGCACCTTGGCTGGGGTCTTTGGGGCATTTGGCTCTCCATGGTCATCGACTGGGGGTGTCGCAGCGTCCTCTTTTTGCCCCGTGCGCTGCGGTGGAAGCCACCCGCTTCGTCGGAGCCTGTCGCGGAACCATCTGCATCGTCATAACCCTCTCGACGGCAAAACCGGTCTCAGGCACGCAGAGCGAGCCGGACCGGTTTTGCTGACTGACCAACATGGCGGCTATTTTTCCCGGGTAAAGAGTTGCGTCGAATAAAAGAAATAGCGTGCCTTCGTGTTGACGGCCACACCCACGCCCATGTGGGTGTGGCTCTCATTGAGCATATTGTCCCTGTGCCCCTTGGATCGAACCCACTGGTCAAAGGTAATATACCCAAACAGGTTGCCCGCGGCAATGTTCTCTCCGGCCGCGTTAAGTTTTCCGCCGTTGCCGACGTATCGTTGGTTGAATCTCACGCCTTCGGGCGTGGTGTGCGAGAAGTAGTTTCGTTTACCCATGTCCTGGCTGTGCCCACGGGCCGTCTTTTCGGCGATGGAATCCACTTTCAGCGTGGACATGCCTTGATTGAACCGGAATGTGTTTGTACAGTCAAAAATCTGCTTTTCGGCCTCATCGGCAAACGAGTATGTCTTTTCCGGATCAATATATGTATTGGGCGACGCCAGACAGGCATAAATCCGATATCCGTCATTGTTGTCAAGAAAGATCCGCAGCGACCCGCCGGCCATCTGCTGCAGGCGCCCGCCATAGGGCATGCCGTCGGCCACGAACCCTTTAGCGTTGGTGTAGAACGCAACCACCATGCCGTCCTGGACACCCACCATCATGAACTTTGTGTAGTCCTTGTTATACACATACCATGTGTAGCCGTAGGGGGTGCTGTCCTTCCTGTTGGGCTGGCCGCAGCTTTGCAGCAGTGAATTGAGCGAGTTGCCGATTGTCACACTGTTGTCGCCCAGCACGAGAGTGTGTCTGGTGAGCAGGTGCACAGTGGCGGTGGCCGCCTCCCAGCGCACGGCGGCGCCCAGATGCTCTGCCAGAAACCGCAGCGGCATCATGGCAAATCCATTGATGAGCTTTGCCGTGGCCGGCATGGAATAGTACTGGCCGTTGATTAGGGCGGTGTTACTGTCCATCTGCACCGCCATGTGCTTGTCCCCTTTTGTAATGACCGCCGTTCTCGTAGATGAACTCCAAGACACCGAGGCCCCCATTCGACCCGCGACCGCGCGTATCGGCGCCATCATGACCCCCTGCAAAATCACCGGTTCACACTCAAATGTGAGCACTTCTCCGTCCAGCGTCGCTTTCGGCGCAGCGGCTTGTGCAAGCGTCACGGGCGTCAGCAATAAAAAAACAGCCACGCAAAGGGCGCATGCCATCATCCTCCTCATATCAAGCTACCTCCAACCATAACATTACGTCTGTAATATTTCGGAAAATAATATAATAAATTCCTTTTTTGCTTATACAAGAATGGACACCCTATCGGGTGCCCATTGTTTGGTGGGGGAGGACGGATTCGAACCATCGAAGCGATCACGCAACAGATTTACAGTCTGCCCCCTTTGGCCACTCGGGAACTCCCCCATATGCATTTTTTCAGTTGCAGCCATCCGCGAAACATCCGACGCAAATGGTAATGTCACTGTGGAGCTGGTGACCGGAATTGAACCAGCAACCTGCTGATTACAAATCAGCTGCTCTGCCGATTGAGCTACACCAGCATAAAACGTCAGCTTTATAATAATAGCAACAAGTTCGACCATTGTCAAGGCCATTTTTTCGCTGTTTGTCGACACCACCTTCGTCCTGCTCGTTCGCGCGGGCGGCAGGCGCCCCCGCAGGCCTAAAGCTTGCAGGGGCTGATGTGCCAAACGTCCGAAGCGTAGAGTCCGATGGTGTGGTCAGAGGAAAAGTGCCCTGCGTGCGCGATGTTTTCAAGTGATTTTCGCTGCCACAGCTGCTGATTGCGATAGGCGGCATCCACACGCCGCTGGGCGGCGGCATAGTCGTCAAAATCACGCAACACAAAGAACTCATCATTGTATTGAACGAGCGAACGCACAATGTTGACAAACTCATCCTGCGGCAATCGGGAAAACAGCTTTCCCTGCATCTGCGACATCATACGACTCAGGCGCGGGTCGGCGGCGCACAGCGCAGCAGAGTCATACCCGCCGTTTTGGTAGTAGGACAGCACCTCTTCCACCGAAAGGCCAAACAGGAAAAAGTTGTCATCGCCCACCAGCTCGCGGATTTCAATATTGGCGCCGTCGTTTGTGCCCACCGTCACCGCGCCGTTCATCATAAACTTCATATTGCCTGTGCCGGAGGCCTCTTTCGACGCCGTAGAAATTTGCTCGCTGACGTCAGAGGCCGGGAAAATGAGCTCGGCCATGGGAATTCCATAGTTTTCTAAAAAAATCAATTTGAGTCTGCCGTCAACGATCGGGTCGTTGTGAATCACTCTCCCCAGCTCGTTGATGAACTTGATGATATTTTTGGCGTAGTAGTAACTGGGCGCCGCCTTGCCCGCAATGACGAACGTGCGCGGCACCATATCCATACCGGGGTCGTCCTTTAGCTGGTTGTAAAGGTGCATGACATGCAGGGCATTGAGCAGCTGCCGCTTGTAGGCGTGAATGCGCTTGACCTGCACGTCGAAAATTGAGTCGGGATCGACAGCGACGCCGTTGCACTTCATAATATAGGCGGCCAGCCGTTCCTTGTTTTTGCGCTTTATCAGGCGCAACTGCTCCAACGCACCGTAGTCGTCCGCCAACTTGAGAAGGCCGTTCATTCTCTCCGGCTGGGTAAGAAGCTTGGAGCCGAGAGCCGTCGTCAAAAAGTCGCGCAAGTCGGGATTGGATTTGAGCAGCCAGCGGCGGTGTGTGACACCGTTTGTCTTGTTGTTGAACTTCTCGGGAAAAAAATCGTAGAGTTCTTTCATGACGACGGTTTTGAGCAACTCAGAATGCACCTTGGCCACCCCATTGACGCTAAACGCGCCCACAACGGCCAAATTGGCCATCTTGACGACGCCGTCGGACAAAATGGACATGCGGCGTACGCGGTCGGGGTCGTTGGGATAGGCTCTTTTGAGTTGGGCACAAAACCGGTTGTTGATCTCCTCGACAATCATCATAATGCGCGGCAACAGTTCGCGGAAGGTGTCGACCGGCCATGTTTCCAGCGCCTCTGGCATGATGGTGTGGTTGGTGTAGGCAATGATGCGCGACGTCTGCGCCCAGGCCTCGTCCCAACCGAAGCCCTCGTCGTCCATAAGAATGCGCATAAGTTCAGGGACGGCCAGAGCCGGGTGCGTGTCGTTGATATGTATGACAATGGCTTCGGCCAAACGGGTCATGTCCTTTTGCTTCTTTTTATATCGGCGTACGATGCTCTGTAGTCCGGCCGACACAAAAAAATACTGCTGTTTCAGGCGCAACAAGCGGTTTTGGTAGTTGGAGTCGTCCGGATACAGCACCTCGGAAATTGCCTCCACCGCATAGCGGTTGGAGACGGCGCTCATATAATCGCCCCTGGAAAAGGAGGTGAAGTCAAAGTACTGGTCAACCGCCTCGGCGCTCCACAGCCTGAGCGTATTGACCGTGTTGTTTCTGTATCCCATGATGGGCATGTCATACGGCACGGCCTTGACCGGGATAAAGTTCAGATGGGTAAACTGCGCCTCTCCGTCATCGTCAAACGTCGTCTCCACCTGCCCGCCGAAGCGGACGATAACAGCTTTGTCCGGCTTGCATATTTCCCAGGCGTTGGTCTCGCGCAGCCAATTGTCCGGCAGTTCGACCTGATAGCCATCGATGATTTTCTGTGTAAACAGCCCGTATTTATATCGGATGCCGCAACCGTGGCCCGGCAGCGACATGGAGGCCATGGAGTCCAAAAAACAAGCGGCCAGACGTCCCAGACCCCCGTTGCCCAACCCGGCATCCGGTTCCACGTCATAGAGTTCGTCGAGGTTGATGCCCAGTTCGGTAAGCCCCTGGCGGCAGACTTCGCCGGCCTGTAAGTACATCAAATTGGATTCCAAAAACTTGCCCACCAAAAACTCCAGTGAAAAATAGTACACTTGCCGCTGTCCGAGTGCCAGGTAGCTGTCGTTGGTGCCCACCCATTTTTCATTGATTTCATCGCGTATCATGGAGGCGAGCGTCACATATTTGTCAGCCAAAGACGCATCGTCTAACGATTTTCCGAACATGGATGAGAGTTTTTTCTTATACGCCCGCTTAAAAGCTGTTTTGTTGGAAAACATTCTCCACCACTTTCTCAGAGCATCGCTCGGATTTTATCCTGCCTGCATGACGGCCTCACCAACGGCTAAACACGTAGTTGTCCAGCTTTTCCAGCGCCCGATCCAACCTGGCAATGACAGTCTCCTTGTTTTCTGAAGCGCTTTCATGGTCGCGGCACCAATCAGACAGCAGCGCCAGACTATCCTCGTCCCCGAGGAAGATGGCTCTCGGGTGGCCTTCGACGCCGGGGCCGACGAGCGCGCCCACATTCTGCTTACAGGCCACGCGCATGCCCTGCGGTAGCGTGGTCGAAAGCGCCAGCGTCAGGTGATCGTATGCGCGCAAGTCGTGTATGAGCCGCTTGAGATAGTCTCTGAGCACTTCGCCAGACAGCGAGATGCCTTCGGGGCCGAATATTTCGGTGCCCACCTGATCCATGCGCCCCTCCTCCTCCAAAATCCGAAGGGATTCCTCCGGCCAGAGCATGACCCAGGGCTCTGAGGCCGAGGCCAGCTTCTCGCGGCGGCGAGAGATGAGGCGCACAGCGGCTTCCGCCACTTCAGGCGAGGGCATGTGGCTCATGGTCAGCGCCGACAGCGCCGCCTCGGACAGCCACAGTGCTTCGCCCATGGAAACTTCACATATTGCGCCCATCGATGTTGTCTCAAGACCCAGCAACGCCTGACAGTAAGACAGCGATCCGCCTGTGGCGCAAGAATAAGCCAGCGGCCGGGCGGAGGAGAGGTACACCTGGAACATTGTCTCATACATAGCGGCATCCACATGGTTTTGATAGAGCGCCGTGATATCCGCATCCTGCCGCGGATCCTGACCAAAGGAGATCAGCGCCGCCTGTCCGCGAGCCACAAAAAGCGTGGGCAGCGTCTGCGTCAGCCTCTCATCCCCCGCAAAATAGGAGCGCAGGCGTCCGGTCTGATATAGGGGCAAATAGCGCCCCAAAAGCGACAACAGCGACTGCTTGTCCTTCGGCCGGCTATGTATGAGGGCCACATCGCAGCCTTGCTTTGTCATCGCATAGAGCGCCTTTATGTACATGGTTTCAAACTGCGCGTCCTCGGTGATCCACAGCGCATCCTCCAAGCTCATCATACGGACGGGAAGCGGTTTGCCGTACGACAGCACCGCATGCAAAAAATTGATCGTCCCCTGCCGTTTGCCGGCGCGCCCTTGAAAGGTCTCGTGCTCCGACGGCTGCCCTTTCTGCACCCGCGGCCAAAGGCTGATCGGCCCGCGAATGCCCATCGGGTCATCCCGATGCAGTAGCTCTCCCAAATCTGTGAGCAGCAGCTCGGCGTGGGCGCGCGTGGTGCCGTTTTCCTGCCGCTGCGGCGCCGTCTCGTTGAGATAGTTGTCGATAGCGTCCGTCAACGGCACATTATGGCCATAGGGCCCCAGTGTTTTGAGCAAGAGCTCCCTGTCAAAGTCCCGCAGTTCAGACCCCGCCAAAAAAGCCGCAATTTGCCTGACCGTGCCGCTGGCTGCCGCAGGCGCCCTGTCTCCGTTCTTCCAGCGAGATACGAGTGACGGATCCACCCCGATCCCTCGCGCCAACATGGCATTGGACATCCGGTACACGTTGACCAGCGTGCTCAGTTTGTCTGAAAAACCCATGCTTTCACTCCTCCGGACCAATCTGGTTGATCGCATGCGCCACACGGACAGACCGTCAGGTCTTCTTTACAGACAGCTCTCTTATCGTAACAAAATCTGCCAATGTAAAGCGCACGAAAGAAAAAACTTTGTACATGTAAGCACTCCTTCCCGGCGCATGCCTATCACATGCGCCGGGAAGGCGTTTCTGCAACGGCTCAGGGCCGTTTCATTCAACTATTTCAACATCACCGCCGGGCTCTGCCGGCGGCGCCGGTGTCTCCGCAGGCGGCGTATTGGTGTCGGCGGGCGGTGTATTGGTATCGGCGGGCTGGTTGGAAGTCCCGCTCGGACCCACCTCAACAATTTGGTCGGCCTTGCTGTATTTGCTGGTGGCCTCCACCGTACGGCTGATTTCCTTTCCGTCCTTGTCTTTGATCACGCGGTAAGATTCGGCGGAATAGCCGGTGTGCCCTTCCATGACAACTTTGCGCGCGCCCGGCGCCAGGCTGTTGTTGACCACCTTTTTCACGCTGAACGGCGTAGTCGACAGCACGCGAGACTCAAAGGAGACGGTATTTTCATCTGTTTTCGTGCCCAGAATGGTTACTTTGACATAACCGCCGCTCTGCTCGGCATTGATCTGAATCGGATAGGGCGTGTTGTTTTCAAACTTAAGGTCGGTAGTACCCCAGTTGACCGTGGCGTCCTGGCCGACCGGCACATAGGCGACTGTCATTGAGTGGTTGCGTCGCTCCACAATTTTAAGATTGGCACGCACCACGCCGCCATAAAGGGTGGTGGACATCTGGCAGATGCCGCCGCCCACCTCGTCGACCAGCCGACCCTGCACATAGGCGCCGGCTTGCTTGAAGCCGCGCTCCGTCGTGCGCTGTCCGACAACGCCGTTGTAAGAAAAGACCTCACCCGGCAGAAGCACGGTGCCGTTGATAATCGACGCGGCCAGCCGAATGTTGGACGTACGCGGCGCATTGCCGGCGTTGAGATACGTGGTGAATGTGGACAGTTCATCCCGGAAAAGCTGCGTTTCCAGCATGGTCTTGTCGATCTTGGCCGGTGTAAATACCAGCGGTATCGTCACTGTCTCGCCCGGCGTAGCGCTGTCAACGGCCGTTCTGGCCACCTGCTGGTCGAACGAAACGCCGTCCTCCTCGGGCAGGACTTCCACCTCATTTTTGTTTTCAGGGTTGAGGTGGGCGTCTACGGGTTCCTTGAAAACCTCTTCATACAGCGCGTTAACATCCACGGGTTGCGGACGCATGACCATGGGCTCATACGTCAGCGGCGAAAAGTCTCCGGCGGTGAACCGGTCGATAACAAGTGTCGTAAGCGCCACCTGATCCACTTTGCGTCCGGGTTTGCCCATGGTAATGAGAACTTCTTTTTCCGCCGTGCGCGTGACATTGGGGACAGCCTGTATGTCCAGCTCTTGGGCCGCTTGGGAAATTACGGTTTTGACCTTGTCCGTGTCTATGTACATCTCCGTGTCCAAGGGGAGTTCCTTGGTGGAAAACAGGCTGGAGGTCACCTGCCCCAAACGCTTGAGAAACCCTCCCTCGCGGCCATACGTCATGGCGCTGTCAACGGCTTTTTCCGTTTGGAACCGAACCCCCACCTGCTGACCGGTGATTTCAATTGTTTGATCGCCGATGGTCATCGGGAGCACTTGGCCTTCAAATTCTTTCCGAAGCTCACTCTCCAATTTGGCCGACGCCTCTTCGCGCGTGCAGCCACCCAGATTGACCCCGCCGACAGTTACGTTGTGATATATGTTGTCATACCCAGTCATGCTGTAAGTTAAAAACCCAACCAAAAGGAGCACAAGGCCGCCAAGCGCGACCGGAAGAATCCACTTGGGAAAACGCGAACCCGTTTTGACTGCGACAGGATTGGCCTCTGCCGCAGTGCCCGGAGCGGTTATTTGATTTGACATGATTACATAACCCCATAACATTGTAAAAATCGACGCAATGAAGTTTTTGCGTTTCTATTATATCAAACAGTGGCGGAAAAATGCAACGGCTTAATCGTTACAATTTGGATACGCATTTCGCCAATATAGTAACAACGGCGGGAAAACATGTCGATCTCTGTCACATATTCGCCGCGGCGGGGCTGTCCCCCGGACGTCAGGAGAGCTCGGACGACGCCGCTGTGCGCGTGTTTCGCGCCTCCCAGACATTGTATGTCAGCACCGCCAAAATGATAATGACGCCGCCCGCGATCGCATATCCGCTTGGTCTTTCGCCGTAAAACAGCGCAACCCAAACCGGGTTGAGAACCGGCTCCAGCGCCGTAATAAAGCAGGCGGACAGCGCATGTGTGTGCCGAATCCCGACGGAAAAGAACACATAGGCCAGGCCCACCTGCACAATGCCCAGCACGATGACCGCCGCCCACGCCCCCATGTCGACCGTCACTTCAAAGAAGGCAAACGGCAGGGCCAGGCAGGCGTTGATCACAAAACCCAAAAACAGCGCTTGCTCCGGCTGCGTGTCTTCCCTGCGGTTGCAGACAAAGACGCCGGCAAAGCTGACGCCGGACAGGACGGCCAAGACGTTGCCCATCCAGTATCCGCCTTCCAGCCGTCCAAAAAAGAACAACACCATCCCCGCCACCGTAGCCATCAGGGCAAACAATTGCGCCAGGCGCGGTTTTTGCTTGTAAAAAATCAGGTGAATGAGTATGATAAAAACAGGCGCGGTAAATTGCAGCAATATCGCAGCCGCCGCCGTGGTCATCTTGTTGGAAAACACAAACAATATCGTCGTGGAGGACAGACAGAGCGCCGCCAGTATATTTCCCCTGGTCAGTTTCACTTTTATGCTTTTCCGATACAGTGCAAATACAACCGCGGCCAACAGTGCGCGCAGTCCCACGATGCTCATCGCGCCCCACGGAATAAACTTGATAAGCAATCCGCCCAGGCTCCAGCATAAAGAAGCGCCCAACATACAAAGGAGGCCCTTGCGATTGGATTCGGTCATACATTTCCTCCCGGAGGCCGCGCGCGATGCCGGCGCCGTACGATGGGGCACAGTGTCTTTGTCGCGCCTTGCCGAATATTGTCCCCCGCATATGGCGCTGCGCTTTGACGCGCTGCGCGCTGTCATGCGCACGGCGGTGGTTATGGCGTTTCCCTATTTCGCCGGCCGCGCGCCCGGCAATATATCATTGTATGCACGGGGCATGGACTACTATACGGCCATAGGCATGCGCCTGTCAAGCATGGCGGCGTGTCTGTCCGCGCAGTCAGGCAGGCCGTTTCGCCCGCTGCCCAACGCCTTTCCCCTCCCAGCAGTGCAGGCTGGACGGCTGGCCGGGCTGGGGTTTATCGGGCGCAACGGTCTGCTCATCTGCCCGCCATACGGCTCATTTATATTTTTGGGAGCGCTGGTCACCGACCTGGATGGGCCGGGGGGCGCGCAGGCCGACTACTGCCGCGGCTGTCTGCGCTGTGTTGACTTCTGCCCGACACAGGCACTTAGTACAGACGAACGGGGTGGAAGAATGTTCCGCAGGGAGCGGTGCCTCTCTCATCTCAGCCAACGCAAAACACTCACCGATGAACAATCGGCGCTGTTTTCCCGTCATGCGCATCTGGTGTGGGGCTGCGACCTGTGCCAGCTCGTGTGCCCCGAAAACGATAATCCCCAACAAACCACACTGCCTGAATTCTTGGAAAACAGGGTCACCCATCTCGGCGCGCCGTCGTTTGACGACCCGGGACACCCGATGCACGCCTGCCCGAGAGCCTTTTTGCGGCACGGCCTGACTGTCCCGGCGCGCAATTTTGCTCTCATTGCTGAATGATTTGCCGTTTGCCAGGCATACTAACCGGGACATATACTTTCATCAAGGAGGTTGTCCCATGGTTGTTTCGCAACTGATGAATCCCAACGTCGTGAGCATCACGCCGGACGAAACCGCCGCCTTGGCCGCCCGGCTTCTGCAGCGCCACAATGTCGGTTCTTTGCCTGTTTGCTCCCTCGACGGACGGCTGCGCGGCATCGTCACCGACAGGGACATTGTGCTGCGCTGTGTGGCGGCCGAAAGTGTTCCTGAGCAGACCAAGGTGCGTGAGATCATGTCCCGCGGGGTCGTGACGGTCACCCCGGACGCGGATGTGCGGGAAGCCACCCGCCTGATGGCCTCCGAGCAGGTGCGGCGTCTGCCTGTCGTCAGCGACGGGCGTGTCGTGGGCATGTTGTCTCTCGGCGACATGGCCAAAAACATGAGTTTTGATATGGAGGCCTCCAAGGCCCTGTCCGAGATCTCCTCCAATGTAAAACACCTGTGAGTCACGAATCAGACTGTCGTAAAAATATGAGAGGCGTCCGATTTTCGGCGCCTCTCATTTCATTGTTCTCCTTGTGCCCCTACCTGAAACGCCGACGCCAGCATCAGCTTGATACGATTGAGCTGGTTGACCTCCGACGCCCCGGGGTCATAGTCCACCGGCACAATGTTTGAATGCGGGAAGCGACGGCGCAACTCCCGAATCATCCCCTTGCCGGTCACATGGTTGGGCAGGCAGGCAAACGGCTGCGCGCAGACGATGCCCCGCGCGCCGTCCTCCATGAGTTCCATCATTTCCGCCGTCAGCAGCCAGCCCTCTCCGCACTGGTGCCCCAGCGAGAGCACCGTCTTTGCTCGCTCGGCAAGCTTGTGAATGGTATCTGTCACCGAAAAGCGTTTGGAGCGCGCCAGGGCGCGGCGGCAGGGCGCTTCATATCTCTGTGTGAGCTTGACGACCGCCGACATGGTGATCGATGACATCCGCGAAGTGCCCAGCATATCCGCCTTGATAACGGTGTTGAGGAAGCAGTACTGGAAAAAGTTCATCATGCCCGGCACCACCACCTCGCAGCCCTCGCTCTCAATGAGCGACACGGCGTTGTTGTTGGCCTCCGGGTGAAACTTGACCAAAATTTCTCCCACCAGGCCCACGCGCGGCTTGCGCGGAATGTCCCTGAGCGGCAGGGCCTCAAAGTCGTGCACAATGCTGTTGACAAGTTCTTTGTATGTATAGGCGGCGTCGCCCAAAAAGTGCGCCCGCGCCCGCGCGATACACTGCCGATAGAGCTCGTTGGCCGCTCCTAGCGTCAACTCATACGGCCGAGTGCGCAGAATGACCTGCAAAAGCAGGTCTCCCACCACAATGGCCTTGACCGCTCCGTCAATGAGCCCCGGCGTGTAATTCATGCCGCTGTTTTTTTCCAAACCGGACACGGACATCGCCACCACCGGCACCTGCGGAAACCCGGCTGAATCCAACGCGCGACGCAGCAGGCTTACATAATTGGTGGCGCGGCATCCGCCACCCGTCTGCGTCAAGAAAATGGAGGTGTTGTCAGGGTCGTATTGCCCCGACAAAATGGCGTTGAGCAACTGCCCCACAATGACCAGCGTGGGGTAGCACGCGTCGTTGTTGACAAAGCGCAGTCCAACTTCAATGTCCTCCGGGGTGGCGTGCTCCAAAATGACGCAGCGGTAGCCCTCGTGATTGAGCACGGCTTCCACCAGCGAAAAATGCACCGGAGACATTTGCGGAGCCAACACCGTGTGCCGCTTTTTCATGTCCTGCGTAAATTCCACGCGTCGGTATTCGGCGCCGGACGCCAACGCAGGCGGTTCCCACGGCCGACGCGCCCTCTCGGCCAGCGCCACTTTGAGTGAGCGCATCCGGATGCGCGCAGAACCCAGGTTGTTGACTTCATCAATTTTGAGCAGGGTATATGTCTTGCCGGCCGCCTTGAGAATGTCTTTGACCTGATCGGTCGTGATGGCGTCCAACCCGCATCCAAATGAGTTGAGCTGCACCATTTCCAGCCGTTTCTGTGTTGTGACATACTTGGCGGCGTCATACAGCCGCGAGTGGTACATCCACTGGTCGAACACACGCAGCGGCCGTTCCACTTGCGCCCTGTGGCATACCGAATCCACCGTCAGCACGGCAAAGCCCAATGATGTCAGCACCCCGGGCAGTCCGTGGTGAATTTCCGGATCCAGGTGATAGGGGCGCCCGGCCAACACAATCCCCGTGCCGCCAGTCTCCTCAATCCACGCCAGCACCTCGTCGGCTTTGCTTTCGACATCTGCCTGGCACCGCTCCGCCTCGGCGAAGGCGGCGTCCAGTGCGCGTTTGGCCTCGCCGCGGCTCACGCCGAACACCTGCATGATTTTGCCCGGCATTGCCTTGCGGTGGTGCAGGGAGAAAAACGGTTTGAGCAACGTCACGCCCTGCTCGTCCAGCGAGTCCATGTTCTTGCTGATGACTTCGGGATAAGAGGTGACAATCGGGCAGTTGAAGTGGTTGTTGGCCTCCTCGTTTTCCTTTCGTTCGTATGGTATGCACGGATAAAAAATGGTCTTAACGCCCCGGTCAACAAGGTCTTGGATGTGCCCGTGGGCCAGCTTGGCCGGATAGCATACACTCTCAGACGGAATGGTATTCATGCCCAACTCAAATAGGGCGTGATCCGACCGCGCGGACAGCACGACCGAGTAGCCCAGCTGTGTCAGAAGCGTAAACCAGAAAGGATAGTTTTCGTAAATGTTGAGTGTCCGGGGCAGCCCGATGACGCCGCGTGGGGCCTCCCTCTCGGGCAGTGGGATGTACGAAAACAGCCTGTCATACTTGTAGTCAAACAGATTGGGCGGCGCGGCCGCTCCACCGGCCACCCCCTGTCCGGCCAGCTGTTCCCCTTTGTCGCAGCGATGCCCGGAGACCAGCCGTCGCTGCCGGGAGAAGTGAGAAAGTGTCAACTGACAGTTATTTGAGCACACTTTACAACGCGTTGTTTTTACGCTTTGAGGCAAGCCTTCTGCCAATTCGTCGGCGGCCAACAACGTGGAGGAGCCGCCCTTCCAGCGTTCCCGCGCAATCAGCGCGGCGCCGTAAGCCCCCATAAGGCCGCTGATATCCGGGCGTATGGCCTCCCGTCCGGACACGAGTTCAAAGCATCGTAAAATGGCGTCGTTCAAAAATGTGCCGCCCTGCAGCACGGGCGAAACGCCCAGGTCGTCGGCATGTTTGATCCCGATAACTTTAAACAGCGCGTTGCGCACCACCGAATAGGAAAGTCCCGCCGAGATATCGCCCACGGAGGCGCCTTCTTTTTGCGCCTGTTTGACACGCGAATTCATGAACACCGTGCATCGCGTGCCCAGATCCATCGGCGAGTCAGCAGACAGCGCCTCGCTGACAAACGCTTCAATCGACAGGCCCAGCGAGGCGGCAAACGTCGAGATGAACGACCCGCAGCCCGCCGAGCAGGCCTCATTGAGCAGGATGGAATCAATGACGCCGTCACACACGCGCATACACTTCATGTCCTGCCCTCCGATGTCGAGAATGAAGTCGACATCGGGCCTGAACACCTGCGCCGCCTTGACATGCGCCAGCGTCTCAATCTCACTGGTGTCGGCGCGCAGCGCCGTCTTCATCAGCGCCTCGCCATAGCCCGACACGCAGCAATGCGCCACATAGGCAGCCTTTGGCAGCTGCCCGTAAAGATCCCTCAGGATTTCAAGCGCCGCTTGCAGGGGAGAGCCGTTGTTGGGCGCGTAATATGTATACAGCAGGCGGCCGTCTTGGCCGGTCATCGCCGCCTTGATTGTGGTGCTCCCGGCGTCTATGCCCAAAAAGCAGGGGCCGTCAGCCTCCTCCAACCGCGCGCGCGGCACCTTGGCCTGCGCATGCCTTTCTAAAAACGCCAGCTTCTCCTCTTCCGTTTGAAAAAGCTGTTGCAGGCGTGGAATGTCGGTTTCCATCTGCCCGGCATTCTCGAGCCGCGCGGCCAGCTCCTCAATATTGACCGGTATCCCTTCGGCAGACAACGCCGCGCCCAGCGCCACAAACACCTCGGCGTTTGCCGGCGTTGTAAAGGAGCTCACTTTTTCCTTGAGCGTCCGCTCAAAGGCCGTCCTCAGTTCGGGCAGGTAGTGCAGCGGGCCGCCCAGGAACACAACATGCCCCACAATCGGCTGGCCGCACGCTAACCCGGCAATGGTCTGGTTGACCACCGCCTGCAAAACTGAGGCCGCCAAGTCCTCCCGGGACGCGCCCTCATTGAGCAGCGGCTGCATATCGCTTTTGGCAAACACACCGCAGCGCGAGGCGATGGTGTACAGCGTTTGGTATCGAGCGGCCAACTCGTTGAGCCCTTGCGCGTCGGTCATGAGCAGCGCCGCCATCTGGTCGATGAAGGCCCCCGTGCCACCCGCGCAGGTGCCGTTCATGCGCTGGCTGAGCGCCGGCTTGAGAAAGGTGATTTTGGCGTCCTCGCCGCCGAGTTCGATGATCACATCCGTCTCGGGCAAAAAGCGCTTCACCGCGCCTGTGGCCGCCACAACCTCCTGAACAAACCCCAGTGACAGCGCCTGGGACACGCCCAGCCCCGCCGACCCTGTCAGCCGCAGCGGGGCACAAAGGCCGGGCATATCCGCTGCCAATTCACCGAACAGGCGCAGCAATTCACCGTTCACATCGGAACGGTGTCGACGGTAACGCGCATACACAATGCTGTCCCGCTCGTCGACCACCACCACCTTGAGCGTGGTCGACCCAATATCAATTCCGATGCGGCAGTTTTCCTTCATCTTGTTCACCCTGTGTAGAAATTGCTTGAATCATGTGATATTATATCGTTAAACAGCTACAAAAGCAAGGGCATAGGGCGTCAAAGGGTTGGCACTTTCTTATGCGTTTTTATCAATCGCATTCGGGCTGGCCGTTCGCAATCCCCGTCTTTCTGGGTCTTGATGCGGTGACGACACGCCTTGCATGCGATACATGGTGTACGCTCTTCGCCGTTTTGCCATGCCTGCAGGCAAATTGCCTGCCACATATTGCATCCTATTACCGCGCAGTGGTATAATATTTTGATACGTTTTATGCGGAAGGGGCGTCGTACCATGGGCATCGATGTCTTGATTGAAGGCATACGAAGAAAAAAAAACCCGAGCGTGGCCGGGCTTGATCCCCGCCTGGACTATCTGCCGGCCTACCTCCTCGAAGAGGAGATCGCCCGTTCGGGCGAAACGTTGCGGGCTGCAGCCGACGCGATAGCGCGCTTTAACGCGGCCTTACTCGATTCTCTCTATGATATTGTGCCAGCCGTCAAGTTGCAGGCAGCCTGCTATGAGATGTTTGGCCCGGAGGGCATGGAAACAATGCAGCGCACCATAGCCTATGCAAAATCGTTGGGATTATATGTCATTTTGGATGCAAAGCGAGGCGACATCGGCTCGACAGCGGAGAGCTACAGCGCGGCCTATCTGGGCATGGTGCGCGTGGGGCAGACTGACATCACGCCCTACGGCGCCGACGCGCTGACGGTCAACCCCTACTTGGGCACCGACAGCATTCGCCCCTTTTTGGAGCACGTCTCCGGCCTTGGGCGTTCGCTGTTTGTTCTGGGCCGCACGTCCAACCGGTCGTCCGCCGAACTGCAGCTGCTGCCCGCGCCCGACCGGCCGCTGTATCAGGTGGTGGGAGAGCTGTGTGAGCGGTGGGGCAAGCCGCACATCGGGAGTTTTGGTTATTCGCAGGTCGGTCTCGTTGTGGGCGCCACTCACCCCGATGAACTGCTGGAGTTGCGGCGCCTGCTGCCCAAAACGTTTTTTCTCGTGCCCGGCTATGGCGCGCAGGGCGGCACGGCGCGCGACGCCGCCAAAGCGTTTGACGAACTGGGGCGCGGCGCCATCATCAACTCCTCCCGCGCTATTCTGTGTGCCTGGCAACGGGAAGGAACGCCCTCCGCCTTTGCTGAAGCCGCCCGCGAAGAAGCCATCCGGATGCGGGATGAATTGCGTCTGTTTATTAACTGTATGTGACCATACCGGCAGTGTCTGCTGCCCATATATACGCGAGTTTGGAGGAAACACTTGTGCCAAAAGCGATACTATTGCTCAGCGACGGTACCCGCTGGGAGGGCACGGCGGTCGGCGTACCCGGCGTGGCCGTGGGTGAATTGTCCATTTTCACCGGCGTGGCGGACTATATGCGCCTGATGACCGATCCCTCGTGCGCCGGGCAACTGGTGTGTATGACCTACCCCTCCATCGGCAATTACGGTGTCAACACCGAGCACTGCGAAACCGGAAAGCCGCAGTTGCGCGGGCTCATTGTCAACGAATTGTGCTCCACCCCGTCCAACTGGCGTTCGGTGGAAACTGTGGACTACTTTCTCAAGCGCAATTTGGTAAGCGCCATATCGGGCCTGGACACACGGTCTCTGACGCATTATATGGCCGAGCACGGCCCGCAAAACGCCGCCATTTGCACAACGCCCGGCTTCACCGGATGGGATGCGCTCACGCAGAAGATTCGCTCATTTCAACATGAGCGGCAATATCCGCAGGCCGTCTCCAAGAGTGAGCATTTCACAAAGCTCACAAGCCCCTTTGCGCATGTGGCCATATGCGATTTCGGCTCCTCCCGCGCGCTGGGTCGTCTGCTGGCCGAGCTGGGGTTATCTGTCACGCTGCTGCCGCCCGCCAAGCTGTTTGCCGAACTCACGCTGGGCGACTATGACGCGCTTGTGATGGCGCCCGGTCCCGGGCTCCCCTTCGACGCGGTGTTTGCCCAAGAACTTCGTCGGGTCATGGATTCCGGCCTGCCCATGCTGGGCATGGGGCTGGGCTTCATGCTCATGGCGGACGCCCTGGGCGCCCGCCTGACACCGATGCCGTTGGGCCATCGCGCGTCCAACCTGCCTGTGCGCGACGTGCGGTCCAGCCGCACCGTCATCACGCGCCAAAACCACGGTTTCACCATTGCGCCCGACAGTGTCGACACCGGCGAGATTGAAATCTCTCATATCAACGTAAACGACGGGACAATTGAGGGGTTTCGCCTGATGGATCGACCGGTGACGGGCGTTCAATACCAGCCCTCAGCGCTTACGGTCAGCGGCGGCGGGCTGCTGTTTGCCGAGCTGATTGATTCCATTTTTATCAAAAGGGGGCGCTGAGATGCCGCGCCGGAATGATATAAAGAAAATTTTGGTCATCGGGTCGGGGCCGATTATCATCGGTCAGGCCGCCGAGTTCGACTATGCCGGCACACAGGCCTGCCGCGCGCTGCACGAGGAGGGGTACGAGGTGGTGCTTATCAACTCCAATCCCGCCACCATCATGACCGACAAGACAATGGCCGACCATATCTATATCGAGCCACTTGTGCCCGAAGTGGTCAAAGCCATCATTCGCAAGGAGCGTCCCGACGCGATGCTGCCTACACTGGGCGGCCAGATCGGGCTGAATCTGGCGATGGAACTCTATGACGAAGGCTTTTTGGACGAAATGCACATCACGCTGCTCGGCTGCAAGCCTGACTCGATTAAAAACGCTGAGGATCGCCAGCGTTTCAAGGACATCTGTGAGCGCATCGGCCAGCCGCTGGTGCCTTCACTGGTGGTTAACAACACCGACGACGCGCTCTCCTTCGCGGCGCTTATCGGCTATCCCGTCATCGTGCGGCCCGCCTATACCATGGGCGGTACTGGCGGCGGCATGGCCGACGACCCGGACACCCTGAGGCGTGTTTGTGAGGGCGGTCTGGCCGCCTCCCGCGTAGGACAGGCCCTGATAGAGAAAAACATTGCCGGCTGGAAGGAAATCGAGTACGAAGTCATGCGCGACCACACCGGCAACGTCATCACCATCTGCTCCATGGAAAACGTCGACCCTGTCGGTGTGCACACCGGCGACTCCATCGTCATCGCCCCCGCGCAGACCATGAACGAGGCCGAGCACGCCATGATGCACACGGCGGCCGTCGCGCTCATTTCGGCGCTGGACATCGAAGGCGGCTGCAATGTCCAGTTTGCGCTGCACCCGGAGAGCATGGAATATGCCGTCATCGAGGTCAACCCTCGCCTGTCACGCTCGTCAGCGCTGGCCTCAAAGGCCACCGGTTTCCCCATTGCCCGGGTGGCCACCAAAATCGCCGTGGGCTACGGTCTTGACGAAATTCCCAACCGCATGGTGGACGGCACATACGCCTGCTTTGAGCCCGCCATCGACTATGTGGTCATCAAATATCCGCGGTTCCCGTTCGACAAGTTTGTGCACGCCAACCGTACACTGGGGCCGCAGATGAAGGCCACGGGCGAGGTCATGTCGCTGGGCCTCACGTTCGAGTCCGCGCTGATGAAGGCTGTCCGGTCGGCCGAGCTGGGGCTCGATACACTGCGCATGCCCTCCCTGTCCACCCTGTCTCCCAGAGAGTTGCGCGAACGGCTGGCACAATGCACTGATGAACGCCTGTTTATTATTGCCGAGCTCCTCGCCCGCAATGTCAGCGACGTTGAGCATCTGCATCAGGATACAGGCATTGACCGGTTTTTTTTGCATGGCATCCGGCGTCTGATGGACATGGAGGGGCGTCTCAGACGGGAGACACTCTCAGAGGAGTTTTGCCGTGCCGCTCGGCACCTGGGCTACACCAATACCGCCATTGCGCGGCTGTCCGGGCAGTCGGTGGCGGGCATGGGCGGCACCCCTGTCTATCGCAAAGTGGACACCTGCGCCGGCATGAAGCCGGCGGCGGCCTGCTACTACTACTCGACCGACGGCGAGGGCACCGAGGCCTTTCCCTCTCGCAACCGCAGGCGCGTGCTCGTATTGGGCGCGGGCCCCATTCGCATCGGCCAGGGCATTGAGTTTGACTACTGCACGGTTCACTGTGTGTGGGCTTTGCAGCAGGCCGGTTGTGAGGCCATCATTGTCAACAACAACCCCGAAACAGTCTCAACCGACTTTGACACATCCGATAAACTGTACTTTGAGCCGCTCACGCCGGAAGATGTGCAGAATATCATTGACGTCGAGCAGCCCGAGGGTGTCATTGTCCAGTTTGGCGGACAGACCGCCATCAAGCTGGCCACCTATCTGGACCGACAGAACATTCCCATTTTTGGCACCCCCGCATGGAGCGTGGATGCCGCGGAGGATCGCGAGAAATTTGATGCCATCTTGACCGAGACAGACATTCCCCGCCCGCAGGGCGCTATGGTGTTCACGGCTGATGAGGCGGTCGAGGCCGGAAACCGCTTGGGTTATCCCGTCCTCGTGCGCCCGTCCTATGTGCTTGGCGGGCAGGGCATGGAAATTGCCTATTGCGACGCCGACATCAGAAACTATATGGAAATCATCTGCCGGGTGGAGCAGGAGCATCCCATTCTTGTGGACAAATACATGATGGGCCGGGAAATTGAAGTCGACGCCATTTGCGACGGCGAGGACATTCTCATCCCCGGCATCATGGAGCACCTGGAGCGCGCGGGCGTGCATTCGGGCGACTCGATTTCCGTCTATCCGCCGCTGTCGCTGGAACCCCGCCACATTCGCGTGATTTGCGAGTACACCCGACGCCTGGCGCAGGCCCTGTCCGTGAAGGGGCTTGTCAACATCCAATTTGTCCTGTACAACGACGAAATTTATGTTATTGAGGTCAATCCGCGCTCTTCCCGCACCGTACCCTACATCAGCAAGGTCACCGGCGTGCCGATGGTGGCGCTGGCCACCCGCTGCCTGCTGGGTGAAAAACTTCGCAACATGAATTGCGGCACCGGCCTGCACCCGGTTGGCGATTATGTCGCTGTTAAAGTGCCCGTCTTCTCCTTCTCCAAGTTGCACGACGTGGACACACAGCTGGGCCCGGAGATGAAATCCACCGGCGAAGTCCTCGGTCTGGCTGAAAATTTTCGTGAGGCGCTGTTTAAGGGTTTTGCCGCAGCCGGCATGACCATGAAAAAGAAGGGCGCCGTGCTCATCACCGTGCGCGACGCGGACAAACAGGAAATTTTGCGCGTGGCCGACCGTTTCGACGCACTGGGCTTTGCCCTGTATGCCACCGCGGGCACGGCCGCCGTGCTTCGGCACAATATGATTGCGGCCAATACCGTGCGCAAGATGCACGAGGAAAGTCCCACCATATCCGATCTCATTCGCAATGGCAGCGTGGACTATGTTGTGTGCACGTCGTCTCATGGCAGTATGCCGCAGCAGGACGATGTGCGCCTGCGCCGCCTGGCCGTTGAGCGAGGAATCCCCTGCCTGACTTCGGTGGACACCGCCTCGGCGCTGCTGCGTTGTCTGGAGAGCAATCTCAAATTGTCCGACTGCGAAATGCTGGATATCAATGCAAGGCTTTGACGTCCGGCCGCATAGTCATGTTGGCCACACTGTATTTATAACGAGGTAAGTGTATGGAATGTAAAGTGTGCGGCGCCTCCCTTCCTTCCGATGTGCTTTTTTGCGGATACTGCGGCGCGCCTCTGCGCAAGGCCGACGACGCGGTCACAGTGGGCTCCGCCTACACCGCCCGGGAACGGATGACGGATGATGGTCATGCTCCGGTGACGATCCCGCCCCCCGTTAAGCCTTCCCGAGCCACGGCTCGTCCGGCGCCGTTGCCGCCCATTCCGGCTCCCTATGCGCCCCCTGCGCCCGACGAGATAGCCCTTACGCCCGCGTCTCCCCCCATGGGGTCTGACGTGACGGCTCCCATTCCGCCGGACAACGACTGGCGGTTGGACTCCGATACGCCGCTCCCCCCCTGGGCACCCGTTTCGGGCAGCGGTGCTGACGAGGCGTTTGACGCCGACTGGTTTTCCGAACCGGAAGCGCCCAGACGCGTATATACACCGCCACCTGCCCGAAAGAATTCCGGCTTGCTGATTGTGCTGTCTATTTTATGCCTTTTGGCTTTTTCCGCCGTGGTGCTCCTGGGCGGCGCCTACTATGATCTCTTTGACCCTCTCGGCATCCGGGAGGTGCTGTGGGTGGATCAAGAGACACTGTCAACGCCGCCCGCTGCCGGCGACACTCCTTCCTCGGATGTGGATAGCACACCTTCGGCTTCGCCGGCCAACGTGATCGACCGCGGGAAACCCCCTCGCGACGCGGAGGAAAGTGTAAAAGCGCTGCTGCGGGCCAGCGGCACCATCGGATTCAGCTTTTCCGAATCCAACCCGAAGCTCTCCAACAACGAACTGCTTTTGATGGCTTGGGCGGGGTTCAAGAACGCCGAGCCGGGGAGGCGTTCCTTCACGCCGGGCGCTCAGGACGGTTTCGTGGTGAGTCAGCTGGATTTGGACACACTGCTCAATGAGTGTCTGGGTTACACTGTCAGCAACTGGCCGTCGCTGAATAGCGACTCCTTTCCCCCGGGCCTGTCGAAAGCGGGCGATGAATACCTCTGGACAGACGACTTTTCCGAAAATCAGTTCATTGACATATTCTCCTGGGACAAGCAGAGCGACGGCTCGGTGCAGGTCGGTTTCAATGTGCTGACACGCGGCCAGCTCTACGTTTCCTTCAGCCGCAAGGGCATGGCCGTTGTCAAGCCCAACGACAACCCGACGTATTATTCCTATCGGCTGGACACTTTGCAGCGCACCCTTCCCAGCAGCATCGCAAAGGTGACGCCGTCCGCTAGCTCCTATTTACCTGATGTGGGTGACAACCGCTATACGCCCGACATGCTCACCGACGGCAAGCTCACAACCGCCTGGATCGAAGGCAAGCAGGACGCCGGTGAAGGTGAGACGATCACGCTGAAACTGGCCGAACCAACGCCCGTAACCGGCCTCAGTATCGTCAACGGCTATACGAAGGATGCCAAGACACTCAAAAACAACAGCCGCGTGAAGAACGTCATGGTGTCGTGCGGGGGCGAGTTGTTTCCCTGGACGCTGGAAGATGTGGATTATCACGAGGACGGCGACTATCAAAGCTTTGTTTTCGGCAAGTCCATTATGACGGATACGATTTCCATCACCATTGAATCCGTCTATGTCGGTGAAAAATACCAAGACACCTGCATCAGTGAAATAGAACTGTTTTAAGGAGACCGCGATGCAATCGACCGTATTGTCCTGTCTGGAATTGCGCCCGGGCGCATACGACCTGCAGGTGCGCCTGAGCGAGCCCGTGCCGACGTCGGCCGCCGGGCAGTTTGCCCACATTCGATGTGGCGACGCGCATTTGCTGCGGCGGCCAATCAGCTTGTGCGACTGCTGGGACGATGTCGCACGCTTTGTCTTTGAAGTCAAGGGCAGCGGGACAGCCTGGCTGGCACGCCGCCGGCCCGGGGATTTGCTGGATCTGCTGTTTCCGCTGGGGCGCGGGTTTGACACCGTCACACCGGACGAACCCCTCTTACTGGTGGGCGGCGGCATTGGGGTGCCGCCACTGCTCTATGCCGCGCGGCTGGCCGCAGGCAGATCTCACGCCGTGCTTGGTTTCAGAACCGCGCAGCTGGCCTTGTTGACTGCCGACTTGCACGCGCTGTGCGAACAGGTACACATATGCAGCGACGACGGCACAGCGGGCGAGCCCGCACTGGTGGATGCCGTATGCCGTCGTCTGCTGTGCAATCAAACATACAAACGCATACTGGCCTGCGGGCCAAAACCCATGCTGCGCGCTGTGGCCGCCGTGGCTGCCGCCTGCGGCGTGCCCTGCCAGGTCTCCCTGGAGGAACGCATGGCCTGCGGCATTGGTGCCTGTCTCGGCTGCGCCTGCCAGACGGTGGACGAAGCGGGGCAGGCGCACTACAGCCATGTGTGCGCCGACGGGCCGGTATTTGATGCCGGGGGGGTGCTGTGGGCATGACTGACATGACCGTCTCTCTGGCGGGCGTTACCCTGAAAAATCCGGTCACGGTGGCCTCTGGCACCTTTGGCTTTGGGCGTGAATACGGCTGTTTTTTCAATTTGTCCCGTTTGGGCGCGATTTGCGTCAAGGGTCTCACTTTAAAACCCCGTGAGGGCAACCCGCCTCCGCGCATCGCCGAGACGCCCGCTGGCATGCTTAACAGCGTCGGCCTGCAAAACCCGGGCGTACACGCTTTTGTGGCACAGGAGCTTCCCTTTCTGCGGCAGTGGGACACGAAAGTGATCGCCAACCTGTCCGGCGACACCGTGGATGAGTATGCCGAGTTATCTCGTATTTTGTCGGAATCTAGCGTTGACATGCTTGAGGTCAACATCTCCTGCCCCAATGTCAAGTCTGGCGGGCTTGCCTTTGGCGTAGATGCCGACAGCGCCGCGGCGGTGACACGCGCCGTCAAGGCGCACGCCAAGGTGCCCGTCATGGTCAAGCTGTCCCCCAATGTCACCGACATCGCCGAACTGGCGCGCGCTGTCGAGGCGGCGGGTGCAGACGCCCTGTCGCTCATCAATACATTGCTGGGCATGCGCATAGACGTCAACACCCGACGGCCCATTCTCGCCCGCGGTGTGGGCGGACTGTCCGGCCCCGCCGTCAGGCCGGTGGCCGTGCGATGTGTCTACCAGGTGGCCCGGGCGGTCTCTCTGCCCATTTTGGGCATGGGCGGCATTGCCACGGCGGAGGACGCAGTGGAATTTATGCTGGCCGGCGCCACGGCGGTCGCCGTCGGCACAGCCCTGTATCGCGACGAGCAGGCGCCGCTGCATGTGCTCGAAGGCCTGGACACTTACTGCCGGGCTCGTAGCATTCCCCGTGTATCCGCTCTCACAGGCGCGGTCGAAACCATCTGACGCGCTAAAGTCACATTCCCGCATGTGAGAATAGCGGGCCCATGTGTCCCTATCAATTCTTCTTTGAGACAAAAAAAGACGCGGTAAACACCGCGTCTTTTTTGGATCTCTGCAATCAATAAAACAGAGGATTTTTTCTAAATATACTTTGTTAATATATCGGGATTCACACAATATGTGAGTGCATCCTCACGGGAAATATGTCCGGCTTTGACGGCCTCGGCCAGTCCAAAGTCCATGCTCTTCATGCCGAGGGCGGCGCTGGCATGGATGATGGTGTCGATCTGATGCGTCTTGGATTCTCGGATCAAACTGCGGATCGCCGAGTTGATGATCATCACCTCAAAGACAGCAATACGGCCTTGTGTGGCCGAAGGCAGCAGCTGCTGCGATATGACCGCTTGCAGCACGGTGGATAGCTGGATGCGCACTTGCTGTTGTTGATTGGGCGGGAACATGTCGATAATGCGGTCAATGGTCTTGGCCGCGCCCACCGTGTGGAGGGTGGACATGACCAAATGGCCCGTTTCTGCGGCTGTCAAAGAGGTGGACGTGGTCTCAAAATCGCGCATTTCCCCGACCAATATGACGTCGGGAGACTGTCTGAGCGCCGCGCGCAGCGCTTTACCGTATGAAATGGTATCATTTTCCACTTCTCGTTGATTGACAATGCTCATCTTGTGGTTGTGCAGGTACTCGATGGGGTCTTCCAGCGTGAGAATGTGACAGTTGCGGCGGTTGTTGATGAGATCGATGAGGCAGGCGAGGGTTGTTGATTTCCCCGACCCGGCCGGCCCGGTAACCAAGACGAGCCCTTTTGTCTTGCGGTAGAGATCCAGCACAGCCTGCGGAATTCCCAATTTATCGGCGTCTGTCAGAGACATCTGCACCACGCGGATGACGGCCGACATTGAGTTTCTCTGCCGGAACGCGTTGATGCGAAAGCGCCCCACGCCGGACAGGGAGAACGAAAAATCGCAATCGCCCGTCTTGAGATATTCATCGTAAAACTGACTGCCGGACAATCGGAATATTTCCTCGATCAGCAGCGCTGTGTCTTTGGGCATCATGCGGAAATCGTCTGCCGGCTTAATTTCCCCGTCCTTTTTAAACATGATGGGTGACCCGGCCGTGATAAAAATATCGGACACTTTTTCGGTCACCGACCGCACCAGAAGGTCGTGCACCGATGCCCCCGGCGATGAAATGAACATACTACCCTCTCCAGAATAACCCAAATTTCTTCTTTTTTTGTGTTGAGCCTTTTCCAGCTCATTGTATCAGATGCGTGCGGAAAAGGACAGAAAAATTCTCCGCCCTCTGCCAGCCTGTTTTCCCTCTCGCGCACCCGCCTCACTCTTCAATGATGCCCCCGTTCCAAATCGACTGACCTTTTTTGTAATCGAAAGGCTCGCGCGTCTCTCTCCAGGAGACGACGGAGTAAAAACAGTTGTCACCGACGGGTACTTTGAGTTGTAGCCGTACCGTTATATGTGCGCTGTCACGCGTCACGGTTTGCTCGGCGACGGTGGAGTTTTGCCCGCTGAGGGTCCAGCCTTGCGCCTGCAATGTGTCCCGCTGGGTTTCAAGAAAATCATCAAATGAGCTGTGCACACCCCGCCGCCACTGCGCGCCGAGTGACTCATTGAGCACGCACAGCCGCCGCTGCGCCTCGCCGTCAAGTTGATAGTGTCCTTGCGTCGCCTCCACGTTTTTTTGCGCAAGCTTGTAGTCGGAGAAGGCGGTTATCATGTCCAGCACGCCGAAGGCCGACAGAGAAATCATGATGAGAATGACCAACATGGAGGCGCTGCCCTGCATGGACGCCTGGCTTTTCACGCGACCGCCTCCTTTCCCGGGTAATATACGTATGCCTCCAGGGAAATTAGCTCCTGTGTCGGCTTCTCTTCCATCAAATAGGGGTCGGACTTCGTCACAGAAACGGCGATGCTCTTCCATGCCAGCGCCGTCTGTTCTGTTCCCGGCCGCGGCGCGTTTTTGATTTCTACCCGCAGTACAAACCCTTTGTCCGGTTTTTGCGCCGTGGCGGCCCAGCTGCTGTCGTAGTACCGCTCCCACACGTCGTCAGCTACGCGTGTGAGTGCATACACCTGTCCGCTTTTTTGCGAAACCGGCTCCAGTGTCGCCTTGAGTTGTTCCACCACACCCTGTGCTTCAAAGCAGGCCATGTCCTTGTCATGCGCCTTGTTGGCCAAATTGGCCGAGCGCACGAACATTTGCAGTATAAACATACTGACAACCGCCAGCACACCAATGGCAATGATAATTTCCACCAGCGCAAATCCTCTCTGGTTGGACGGCAGTTTCATTTTCATGTCGTTTCTCCCGTGTCGGCTCCCGACTGCAAATGCACCAGTGTTTCCATCTCGCGCCGCATGGTCCCTTCGCCGGCTGTCACACAGAGCCGCAACGTGTTGGTGGATTCACTGTATTCGAAAGACAGGTCTCTGAGCGGCGCAATGGGCGAACCAAATGTGAGATCAACCGGCGTGCCTGTCTCGACAGGCGCCTCCCACAGATTTCCATTGTAGCAGTACACCAGCGTTTCGTAGGCCCCGCCGGTGGCGGCGTCTTTGAGCACCAGGCATTGCACTCCGTTTTCGAGCGTACGGATTTCCACGCCGCCGGCCACATCGTTCATCCGGAGCTGCGTGGTCAGGTAGGACAGCGCCACCCGCGCCGACACATTGACATCTCGTTTGTCCATCACGCGCTGATAGCTGCTTCCGCCCACCGAAACCAACGTATAGGTGGTCACGCCGAACAACAGCAACAAGGCCGTAATGAACAAGATTTCCAAAAAGCCCGCGCCCGAACGATTGCGCATGGCCATCCCTCATTTCCTCTATTCCTCTTCCGCATTCAGAAACACTTCGATTTCCGGGCGGATGTTGGAGCCGTACACGCGATAGTGGATGAAAAACTGTTTGTCGTCATATTTCACGCCGTAATGATCCACCAGGTAGGCAACATCCGGCGGATAGGCTCCCTCCAGCGCATAGCACTGTACGGCGGCCTGCTCCACGGCCTGTTTGACATAGGCGCGTTGATCCTCAGCGCTGCGGCCCGTCGTCGCCCCCAGCGCGTAAAAGACTGCAAAAATGCAAATCCCGAGCACGGTGAGTCCGATCCAAGTGGCAAACTCTGATGCGCGAAACCGTTTCATAGGCATATCCTCGTCTTCCTGTTTTCCCGGCTCACCCAATGGTCGCCATGATGCGAATCAGAGGCAGCATCACAGAGATAAGGATGATCCCCACCACAACGGACAGCATGGCGATAAACGCGGGCTCAATGGCGCCAATGATGCGGCTGAGCGACGTGTTGACCTCCTGCTCGTACATGTCTGACAGGCGCGACACCATGCCGTCCAGATCACCGGTCTTGAATCCCACCGCCAACATGCGGGTAAACAGCCGGGGGAAAATACCCGCCTGATAAAATGCGTCCGGAACATCTTCGCCCTGCGAGACGCGGCGACGGCATTCGTCAATTTTCCCCTGCATATAACTGTTGTCCAACAGCTCACCCGTCAGCTCCAGGGAAATCTCCAAATCAACGCTGCTGCGCAGCAGGAACGCCATGGCGGAGGAAAACCGCTCTGCTGCAATTTTTTTCGTTAACGATCGGGTCAAAAAGAACTTTGTCTTAAACTGATCTAGTGACCTGCGCCCACGAGGCATTTTTCGGAGCAGCCGGGGCACCAGAAAACATATCAGCACAATCAGCGCCAGCGACCACCAATACCGGCCCATAAAGTGGCCGAAAGACATCAGCCCGCGCACCATGGGTGGCATCTCGCCTCCCAGCGAGCGCAGCAGGTCGTCAAACATAGGCAGCACCTGGACAACCAGCAGTAGCACAATGGCCGACATCATGACGATGAGCACCAGCGGATAAGTCACCGATGAGCGCACGCGCTGCTTAATCTGACTCTCGCGTTCATAAAAGTCGGCCAACGCCTGCAACACCCCGTCCAGGTTTCCGGACATCTCGCCAATGCCCACCATGCGCACCATGTAGGACGGAAAGGCGCCTGTCTGGCGAACGGCGTCCGCGAAGGATTTCCTGTTTTCCACCGCATGGGACACCGATACGAGAACCGCCTGGAACACGGGGTTGTCTATGTCTTCACAGAGCAACGCGAGCCCTTCCACGAGCGAGACACCCGCGCGTAAAAACAGGGAAACCTGTGTGCAAAACAGTGTGATCTCCGAACTCTTCAGCGTATTGATCCTGTCGCGATTTATCGCGCGAACCGTTTTTTTGCTCGCTTCCATAAACGTCCTCCCATTTTCTATGCCCAGACGTGCGACAGCAGCTCTCCGTCGATGAGCAACTCGCTGCCATCCTCATAGTGTATATAAATTTGTGTGAGTTCGATGTGCGTCATCTGGCCGGTGTGCCACACATCCATAAACAGGTTTTGATTGGGCTCGTCCCCGCTTGACATGGGCGGATAGCGCTTTGTCGACTTGAGGATGGTGTCCTCTTCTTTTGTTGTGCGGCTGAGAATGATCCGCTTGCTGTCGTCATATGCCCGCACATGAAACTGCAACTGGTCAATGACCTTGGGCGCGCTGTTTACCCAGCGTGCCTTGACCGAAACTGTGGGGCCGTCTTCGCTCTCGAAGGTGGAAAATGACAGTTCCAGCAGCGAAAAGGCGCCGTTCTCGACGCTGGCGCGCGTCTGATCCAGCGTGGGCGGATTGGCAGGATCGGGAGACACCTCAAGGGGCTTCACGTCGTGCCACCCCATGGCTGTCTCTAGAAGTTGCTTGGCTTCATTAGCCTCCGGTGTATCCGGAAAGTCGCGAAAGTAGTTTTCAATGGCTTTTTGCGCTGAAACCACTGCCAGCTGGTCGCTCCTGTCCAACGCGTTGACCATTGTGAGAATTTCTTCAAAACGCGCCTGACGCTGCGTGTTTTTTATGATCGGGCCCAACACCAGCAAAAAGACCACCACGATCCCGATCACACCCAGCGACATCAGGGTGGTTCGCGGCATACGCGCTTTGTTTTTTTTGGGCGCTGCCCTGCGTTGGATGTAGTTATCCTGCACCGTACCGCAGTGATGACACAAGGCGCTGCCTTCGGCCAATTCCTTTTCGCAATTTCTGCACTTCATCGCTGACACGTCACCCTCTCGTGCGAGTATGGAACCACTTCTTGTATCGATAAATAGTGTGGCCCACTTAAAGAAAAAAACAACAAACGCCAAAAGTTTTCCACACATAAAAAGCATGCGGCTTTAGTAGCCGCATGCCAGTCTGTCAATCAGGATTTTCATCAATACGCGCACGGTTGTCGCTCATTCATACGAAAACACCGACAATTCGCCTCGACCGAAATGACCCCTTCTGCAAAAAAAGTTTGCCTGTCTGTTTGTCCTACTTTTCCGGCTTTACAGGAACGTTCCAAATGTGCTTGGCATACTGCGAAATGGCTCTGTCCGCAGCAAAACGGCCGGCGCAGGCGATGTTTTTCAGCGACATTGCGTTCCATTCCAGCGGTTTCCGATAGGTTTCACGCAGCCTCTTCTGCGTGCGGACATAGCTGTCGAAATCCGCCAGCAGCAAATACGTGTCTGAAAGCAGCAGCGAAGACGAGATATCGTTGTAGACGACGCCGTCGGAAAAGCCCACCGAAATGTGATCGATAACCCGCTTTAGCTCGGGCAGTTGGTTGTACGCCTGCATGGGCTCATACGAATTGGACCGCACCAGGCGCTCCACCTCGGCAGCGCGCAGACCAAACAGGAAGATATTCTCCGATCCAACCGCTTCGGTCATCTCCACATTGGCGCCATCCAGCGTACCGATGGTCAGCGCGCCGTTGAGCATAAATTTCATGTTGCCCGTTCCCGACGCCTCTTTGCCGGCGGTGGAGATTTGTTCGGACAGTTCGGTGGCCGGCATGAGCATTTCCGCCAGCGATACGCGGTAGTTTTCCAAATACACGACTTTGATGCGCCCGGCCACCAGCGGATCCGTATTGATCTGCGCGGACAGGCTGCAGATGAGGCGAATGATGCGCTTGGCCATATAGTATCCGGACGCTGCTTTCCCCCCAAACAGGAAGGTGACGGGGGTCAACGACATGCGGGGATTGTCGCGCAGCTGGTTGTAAAGATAAATGATGTGCATGACATTGAGCAGCTGCCGCTTGTACTCGTGCATACGCTTGACTTGGACATCAAAACGCGATTCAGGGTCGACGGCAATGCCGGTGGTGTTGAAGATATAGTTGGCCAGCTTTGCCTTGTTGTCGCGTTTAATGTCGGCCAGCCGATTGAGCACTGTGGCGTCTTCAACATGCTTTTCCAGCAACTTGAGGTCCGTGGGCTGTGAAAGATACCGCTCGCTGCCCGTGAGGTCGCGAATGAGTTCGTGAAGGCCCGGATTGATCTGCGCCAGCCAGCGCCTGTGGTCGACGCCGTTGGTGACGTTGCAGAATTTGTCGGGCGTCCGCCCGTACGCTTCAAAAAAAACTTGTTCCCGCAAAATCTTACTGTGCAGCTCCGAGACACCATTGACCGCAAAACAGGCGCACACACACAGATTGGCCATACGCACCTCGCCATCCCAGATGATGGCGCTCTTGGCCAGCTGCTCGTAAGAGCAACTATAGTCCTGCTGCAGTGAACGCAGATAGCGGTTGTTGATCTCGCACAGAATCATCCAGATGCGGGGCAGCAGCATCTCCACCACCGGCTGCGACCAGCACTCCAGCGCTTCGGCCAGCACCGTATGGTTGGTGTAGGCCACCGTATGGGTGACAATGCTCCAGGCTTCGTCCCAGTCGAGGCCTTCCTCATCGAGCAGAATGCGCATGAGCTCCGGGATGACCAGCGTGGGGTGGGTATCGTTGATCTGGATGACATGCTTGAGGTGGAAGTTGCGCAACGTGCCATACTGCGCTCTGTGCTTGCGCACAATGGACTGAATGGTGGCCGAAACAAAAAAGTATTGTTGACGCAGGCGAAGCAGTTTTCCTTCAAAGTGGTTGTCTTCCGGATAGAGAATTTTGGAGATGACCTCGGCCAGCGCATTTTGCTCCACGGCGCGCAGGTATTCTCCGCGGGAGAACAGCGACATATCAATCTGCGTGGGGGACTTGGAGTCCCACAGGCGCAATGTGTTGATATGGTTTGTGCCGTATCCTGCCACGGGCATATCCATGGGGATGGCCAGCACCGAGGTGTAGTCCTTGTGCACCGGTCGCATCCGGTCGTCTTCCCAGATTTGCTCGATATGCCCGCCAAAAAAGACCTCCTCGGCTTCGTCCATGTGGGGAATCAGCCAGATGTCGCCCGTGTCCAGCCAAGGGTCGGGCAGCTCCATCTGTTGCCCCTCCACAATTTTCTGCCGAAAGATTCCATAGTGATAGCAAATGGAGTACCCCGTAGCCGGGATACCCAGCGTCGTCATGGAGTCCAGGTAGCAGGCCGCCAGGCGGCCCAAACCACCGTTGCCCAGGCCGGCGTCCATTTCCGCCTCAAAGATGTCGTTTATGTCGACACCCAGAGACGTCAACGCCTCGCTCATCTCTTTGAGAATACCCAAATTGTAGGCATTTTTCATAAGCGAGCGACCCATCAGAAACTCCAGCGAGAGATAGTGCACCTGGCGCTTGTCACCAGTGTGCTTCCCCTGTTTGCGATCAATCATGCCGGCGGCCATGCGGTCGCGGATGATCAAAGCACAGGCCTTAAAAATCTGCTCACGTGAGGCGCCTTTAACTTCGCGGCCAAAATGGCGGCGAAGTTTACCGGCAATTTCCTCACTCATTTTTTTTGACACGACTGACATGGAACGAAAAACTCCTATCTTTTCCCGGTTATCTGTCGGAATAGTTTGAGATACTCGCCGGCCGACGCGCTCCAGTCAAAAGGCATCGTCATGCACCGATTTTGCAGTGTCAGCCAAGTGTTTTTGTCGTGATAAATGTCGACCGTTTCCCTCAGTACATGCATCATATCGTTGGCGTTATAGTTGGCAAATGTAAAGCCGTTTCCTGTTCCTGTCTCTTTGTCGAAAGGGAACACCGTGTCTTTCAAGCCGCCCGTTTCGCGTACGACCGGAATGGTACCATACCGCATAGCCATCATCTGCGAAAGTCCGCAGGGCTCTGCCTGTGAAGGCATCAGGAAAATATCGGCGCCGCCAAAAATCTTCATGGCCAAGCCAAAGTTGACCATAATGTTGGCCGACAGGCGCCCGGAATAAATATTTTGCGCCATGGTAAACGTTTGCTCATAACCCCAGTCTCCCCGGCCCAACACGACAAACTGCACAGGCATATCCATAATTTCATCCAGCGAGGCCGTAACCAGATCCAAACCCTTGTGACCCACCAAGCGAGACACCATGGCAATCACGGGTATGCTCTCGTCTTGATTGAGGCCCAGGATTTTTTGCAGGTCAAGCTTATTGTAGACCTTTTCGGCGACGGTATCCGGCCCAAAGCAGCGCTCCAAGTTGGGATCTGTCTGCGGATTGTACAGGTTGGTGTCGATGCCGTTGAGGATACCTGTCAGTTTATGTCTGTTTTTGGCAATCACGTGCTCCATGCCGTGGGCATAGAACGCGTACTGCAACTCGTCCGCGTAAGTAGGGCTGACGGTAGTCACCCAATCGGCGCACTCGACGGCCCCTTTGAGTAACGAAATACCGCCGCCATCGTTAATAATGCCTTCGCTGACCAGCGTTTCAGGCAACCCGAAAATATCGCCCAACAGAGAGGCATCATATTTACCTTGATATTCTATGTTGTGAATGGTGAAAACGGTCCGCAGCTCATCGTAGTAATCTTCCCCGCCATAGATCCGCCTGATGTATACCGGCACGAGCGCCGTCTGCCAGTCGTTGCACTGCACGACGTCCGGCTTCCAGTCAAGCTGCGGGAGTATATCAACGACAGCCTTTGAAAAGAAGGCAAAACGCTCACCGTCGTCAAAATGGCCATAGATCTCATTGCGCTTAAAAAAGTACTCATTGTCCAAAAAATAATACACGACACCATTGTGCTTGAGTTCAAACAGCCCACAATACAAATTGCGCCAGGACAGGTTGATGTAGACGTATTTAATAAATTTCATCTGCGAGCGCCACGGTTCGCCAATATTGCCGTACAGCGGCAATATGACGCGGGTGGAAACTCGCTTTGAGGCCAATGTGGTGGGGAGTGCGCCCAACACATCCGCCAATCCTCCTGTCTTGACAAACGGCGCGCATTCGCTGGTGACGAAAAGTACCTTCATAGGTGAGATCCTCCTTTTTTGTGGTGTCTCTGTGTCGCATGACCGGACGGTCGTCGCCCCCCATTCTTCCTCACATTGGGTCGTCCGTCATCTTACCCCATCTTCATAGCCTGTGTATCGTCATTTTTCCCCAACATATTTATACCACAGTGCCTTTGGAAATGGCAATGGGGTAGGTCTCTTGTCCCATGAGCATACGGCCCTGACCCACAAGAACCTCCTTGTCGGCGATGGCGTACCCAAGTATGGCGCCCGGGAACACCTTGGTGTCCTGCATGAGAATGCTGTTTTGCACCTTGACGCCCGGGTGAATCCTGACGCCGCGGAAAATTACGGAGTTTTCAACTTCTCCTTCAATAAAACACCCGTCAGCCACAAGGGCGTTGGTAACTTTGGCGTCCGGCCCATAATAGGTGGACGCCTCATCACGCACCTTGGTCTTGATGGGCCGATCCTTCAAAAACAAGGAAGCGCGCACATCCGAACGCAGCAGGTCCATGTTGTGCTTGAAATATGCGTTCACCGTGCTGATCTGCACGGCATAGCCGTCAAACACATAGCCGTAGATTTTCAGCGTGGAGAACATGCTTTGCAGGACATCGCGCACAAAGTCGTTGAGATTGTGGGCCGCGCAGTACGACACCAACATCTCCAGCTTGCTTTTGGACAGGATACACACGCTGAGCATCTCCAGGGCGTCCTCGGATGCCCGTCCGCGGGCAATGTCGACGATACGCCCTTGGCCGTCCAATGTCAAATAGCTGGTGTATTCCACCGCGCACTGATGGGGCGGCTTGCAAAACAGCGTAATATCCGCACCGGAGTCAATGTGCTGGCGCAGCGCATCCTCCAGCGGCAAATTGGCCACCAGCGCGCCCTCGGCCATGACCACATACTCTTGCCGGATACGGCTGAGATACTTGGAAACATTGGCCAGCGCCGCCATGTTGCCGGAAAAAACCTGCGATTGCCCCATCCTGTCCGCATATCCGAACGGCGGCAACAGGCGCAATCCGCCCCTCTTGCGCGCCAAATCAAAATCCTTGCCAGAACCCAGGTGATCCAGCAGCGACTGGTAATTGTCACGCATAAGTACACCGACGTCCGTGATATCGGCGTTGACCATGTTCGACAGCATAAAATCAATCAGCCGATAACGGCAACCGAAGGGCAGCGACGAAATCGCGCGGTGCTCGGTAAACTCCTTCAAATTGCCCGTCGCATAGGCAAAAATGAGTCCGTGCATATCGTTCACACCGGCACCTCCTCTCCGGGGATATCCGTATTGGCCATCACGCGCGGTTTGAGGGTTGCGCCGCATCCCACATGAACCATGGAGCCGACAACAGCCACGCCCCAATCTTCAAGCGACGACGCGCTGGGGTCGGCGCCCACGTGCGCCCCTTTCCCAATGACGGCATCTTCGGCCACGATGGCATACTCGACTGTCGCGTCCTCTTCCAGCACCGCCCCCGGCATGACAATCGAGTATTTCACGCGCGCGCCCTTTTTGACTGTCACGTTGGTGAACAACACGGAGTTTTCCACCGTCCCGTGCACTTCGCACCCCTCGGTGATCAGCGAGTGAGAGACACTGGCCGTCTCACCGAGAAAGTGGGGCGGCGCCGAATTGGGCCGCGCAAAAATACGCCATGAGGGATCAAAAATATCCAAGTCACTGCTGGAGGCCAACATGTCCATGTTGGCTTCCCACAGACTTTCAATTGTTCCCACATCTTTCCAGTATCCTTTGAAGCGGTAGGAGATCATCTTCTCGCCGGCGGCCAGCATGGCCGGAATGATGTTGGAGCCAAAGTCATTGTTGGACTCGGGATTGGCTTCATCCGCCAACAGATACGCCCTCAGTTTTTTCCATGAAAACACATAGATACCCATGGAGGCCAGGTTGCTCTTGGGACGCTTGGGTTTTTCCTCGAACTCGTAGATGTTTCCCTCTTCGTCGCAGTTCATGATGCCAAACCGCGGCGCCTCGTCCAAGGGCACTTCGAGGACGGCTATGGTACAGTCAGCCCCCGTCTTGTTATGCTGATTGATCATTAGGGAATAGTCCATTTTGTAAATGTGGTCCCCCGACAAAATGAGCACGACATCCGGGTCATATATCTCGATGAATCCCATGTTTTGATAGATGGCGTTGGCCGTGCCTTTATACCACTGACCGCCTTTGTCCTTGACGTAGGGCGGCAAAACCTGAACGCCGCCTTCCAGTCTGTCCAAATCCCACGGCAGCCCGGAGCCTATATAGGCGTTGAGTTCGTGCGGCTGGTACTGTGTGAGCACGCCCACCGTGTCAATGTTGGAATTGATGCAGTTTGACAACGGGAAATCGATGATACGGTACTTACCCCCGAAGGGTACTGCCGGTTTGGCGACATTGGCTGTAAGCACATACAAGCGACTGCCCTGTCCGCCCGCCAGCAGCATGGCGACGCAATCCTTTTTTCTCACAATACATCCCCCTTGCGGATATTGGGCTCATATCAATAACCTTATCAATATACTATAGTGCCTGATGGCGACTTATATTCTCTCCAGAATAAGCGCGGCGTATGGCGGCAGCGCAATCGTCAGGGTGTGCGGCTTGTCAAGCCACTCCTCCTGTGAGGTGGCGACTTCGTCAGGCACATAGTGATTCCAGCCGCCATAGGCGCCCTGGTCGGAGTTGAGCAGAACACGATACTGGCCCCCCTGGGGTACGCCCAGACGGTAGTTGTCCTTGTGTATCGGAGAGAAGTTGAACACCGCGACAATCTCTCCGCCATGGACGTCCATCCGGCGAAAAGCCAGTGTATTGCCCTGGTAGTCGCCGTGGTTGAGCCAATCAAATCCGCGCCACTCACAGTCGCATTCCCAGAAGGCCGGCCGGGATAGATAGAGGTGATTGAGCGCTTTTACAAAGTGCTGCAACTGTCTGTGTCTGTCGTACGTTAGCAGGTCCCAATCCAGCGCTTGCGCAAAGTTCCACTCGGAAAACTGGCCGATCTCACTGCCCATGAAGTGCAGCTTTTTTCCCGGGTGACACATCATATAGGACAAAAATACGCGCACACCGGCAAATTTGTCGTCGTAATACCCCGGCATTTTTTGCAGCAGGGAGCATTTCCCGTGCACCACCTCGTCGTGGGAGATAGGCAGGATGTAGTTTTCCGAAAAGGCGTACATCAGCGAAAAAGTCAGGTCGTTGTGGTTGAACTGCCTGAAGATGGGATCCTGCTTGGCATAGTGCAGTGCGTCGTTCATCCAACCCATGTTCCACTTGAAGTTGAAGCCCAACCCACCCATATAGGGCGGCTTGGTGACCATCGGCCAGGCGGTGGACTCCTCGGCCATCATGAGCGCGCCGGGGAACGCGGAAAACACCTGCTCATTGAGTTCGCGCAAGAAGCTGATAGCCTCTAAGTTTTCCCGTCCACCGTGAATATTGGGCCGCCACTCGCCGTTTTTTCTGGCGTAGTCGAGGTAGAGCATGGACGCCACCGCGTCCACGCGCAGTCCGTCGATGTGATATTTGTCAAACCAGAACAGCGCTGACGACAGCAAGAACGAGCGCGTCTCATTGCGTCCATAGTCGAACACGCGCGTCCCCCATTCGGTGTGCTCCATCTTGCACGGGTCGCCGTATTCGTAGCAGTAGGTACCGTCAAATTCCACCAGCCCGTGCGGGTCTTTGGGAAAATGCGCGGGCACCCAGTCCAGCAGTACGCCCACACCGGCCATATGGCACCGGTCAACAAACCGCATAAAGTCGTGCGGCGTGCCAAAGCGCGACGTCGGCGCGAAATATCCGGTCACCTGGTATCCCCACGAGGCGTCCAGCGGGTGCTCCATGACTGGCAGCAGCTCAACGTGCGTGTAGCCCATCTCCTTCACATACGGGATGAGCTGATCGGCCATGGCGTCATACGACAGCATTTCACCCGCACCGCCGCGCCGCCAGGAGCTCAAATGCACTTCGTAGATGTTGAGCGGTCTGTCAAACGACTGCTTGTGCGCCGCCCGCCAGGGCTCGTCATGCCACTGAAAGCCCTCCAGGTCATATACCTTAGAGGCCGTGTGCGGGCGGGTTTCGGCGTGAAAGGCATAGGGATCGGCCTTTTCGAGCGCCCACCCCTGCGGGGACTCAATGGCGTATTTGTACGATTCATACTCGTTGATGCCGGGTATAAACAGCTCCCACACGCCCACCGAGATTTTGCGCATGGGGTGTGCGTGCCTGTCCCACCCGCAAAAATCGCCCATGACAGATACAGCGCGCGCGTCCGGCGCCCACACGCGAAACACGACGCCCGCCTCACCGCTTTGTTCGGTCTTCCGGGCGCCCAAAAACTCATAGGCGCGGCTGTCGGTTCCTTCGTGGAACAGGAACAGATGGAGTTTTGTGGTTTCGTCCATCTCCTGCACCGACGCGTCCGCCTCCTTGGGCTTGGCGGTCTTGGCCGGTCTGTCGACGTGTGCCGCCTGCTCTTTCGCAGCGGCGTCGGCCTTGCCTGCCTTGACAGCGGCACGCTTGCTGTGGCCCGCCTTTTCAGTTTTGGCGGTTGCGTCGGCTTTGGACGCGGCCTTTTCGCCTTTTTTCCCCGCTTTGGGCGCGGCGACCGTCCGGTCGGGACTCGTCGCCTCCTGCGCCGTCACTTCGGAGTGCACAGCAAGCTCATCCTGACTGCGCACAGCCTGTTCATCCTTCTTTTTTTTCTCGGCCACGGCCAACCCTCCCAATCAATCGCACAGCGCCACCGGGGGAGCGCGCACATCTTCGGCGCTTGCGGAATCGCGTTTTTGTTATGCCTCTCAGGAATTTTTAATGATATAACCGGTCGCTTCTCCGGACAAGCCGGCGGCGTTCATTTCGTCAAAATCAATGTGCATGCGCGTCTGAAACGACGGCGAGACACGCACAACCACTTCGCCAAACACAAGAGAACGCTCTCCTTCGGTTTTCACAGAGACGATCTCCTTGTCGGTGAGCCCAAAGCGGGCCGCATCCTCAGGAGTGACATGAATGTGACGCTTGGCAATGATCGCGCCTTCAGTGAGCTCCAAAGTGCCGGCCGGGCCCACGAGACGGCAGGGCGATGAGCCTGCGGTCTGTCCGCTCTCACGTACCGGCGGGTTAAGCCCCAACGCGCGCGCGTCGGTAAAAGACAGCTCCACCTGGGTGGCGGGCCGCTCTGGCCCCAAAATGGAAATGCGGTCGATGCCGCCGCGCGGCCCTTCAACACGCACCTTTTCTTCCGTTAAATACTGACCCGGCTGCGACAACTCACGTTTGTTGTGCAGGACGGCCTGCGCGCCAAACAGCACGGCCAGCGCCTCTTTGCTGACGTGAACATGCCGCGCGGAACCCTCAATGATAATATGCATTTGTTCCATAAAAAATCACGCTCTCCTTTGTACAAGCCAGTCCACGCAAGCTCTGCGCAGCAGGCTACTTTTTTCCAGTGTCATTTTATCATAAAGATTCTCCTGTGGCAATCAATTTGTACGACGATCGCGAAGCTCACATTCCGTCTTTACAAAGGGATGTTTTTTTGCTAAACTATACGTTACGTTATCAAACTCAAGACATTGATAAAATCGGAGAGTGCGACCTATGAGAGAGGATTTTAGCAGAACGCTGACCTTGCTGCGCCGCGAAAAAGGCGTCAGCCAGCGGGCGGCGGCGGCGCAGTTGGGCATTTCGCAGGCGCTGCTGTCTCATTATGAAAAAGGCGCGCGCGAGCCGGGCCTCAACTTTGTCACCCGCGCCTGCGACTATTCCGGCGGTTCGGCCGACTATCTGCTGGGCCGCACCATGTTGCGGGACGGGACTTTGATCGCGCCGGAGGACCTGCACGACGCCGCAGGCGACAAAGACAACCGCCTGCAGGGCAGTGTGTCTGCCCTGCTCCACAAAAAATTGCTCATCAACTCTCTCAGCTTGCTGTTTGACCTATTGGGCCGCACAGGGGATAAACCGCTCATTGAGGCCGCCGCTTCCTACCTGGGGGACGCGGCCTATGTGGTATTCCGGCGCCTGTACGCCGCCTGTGGAGAAAACCCCGACGCCTTTTTTTCCGTTCACGCCGGTATCTATTCACTGGCAGCCGTGTCCGACATGGCGCGCCGTGAGGCACTGATGTTGACCCGCCTGGCCGCCATTGGAAAGAAGAGGGCCGTCCTGCCAGCCTCCCTCTCTCACGATAGGCTTCTTTCTGACTATCCCCAGCTGGGGCAGTCGCTGTTGATGCTGGTCCAGCAGGCAGGTGAGCGCATGTCCGGCACACTCGGCGTTTGACTGTCTGCCCGCCTGTCTATGATAAGGAGTGTCGGCATGAACGACCTGACCGCGCAATATCTGAGGCTCTTGCTGTCCAAAAACGAGATTCTCAATTTAACGGCCATCCGCGACCCGGGCGAGGCCGCGCTTCGGCACGTCGAGGACGCACTGATGGCATACGACCTCTTTCCGCTGGCAAACAAGCGCGTTATTGATGTGGGCAGCGGCGGGGGCATCCCCGGCATCCCACTGCGGCTGCGCGACCCGTCCATTCAGATGACGCTGCTCGACGCCACGGCAAAAAAAGTGGCCTTTTTGCGAGAAGCATGTGATACGCTCGGGCTTGCCGATGTCGTCTGCCTGTCGGCGCGCGCGGAGGATCAATCTCTGATGCCAAACTGGCGCGACAGCTTTGATGCCGCCGTGGCCCGCGGCGTGGCGTTTTTGCCCATCCTGTGCGAGCTGTGTCTGCCGTTTGTGCGCCCCGGCGGTCATTTTTTGGCCATGAAAGGCTCGGACGTTGAAGAAGAGCTGGCCGCCACCGGCGATATTGTCAAAACACTTGGCGCCCGGTTGGTGTCCGCCACGCCGTATACCCTCGGCGAGAGCCACCGGCACACGCTGGTAATCTTTGAAAAAACCCACCTGACCCCCATCGGATATCCCCGCCGCTACGCCAAAATCAAGGCGTCTTATGGTTGACGAGGGTCAGTGGCTATCCATATACACCCATGATTGAAAAAGAAAGCGAGAGTCAAAACAATGATTGAATTTGAAGAATATAAAGTACGCTTGCAATCGCGCAAAGCGGATTTGGCTGGACTTGGCGAAGCGCTTGACTTGGCCGGTGCGCGCCGCGAGATGGCGCAGTTGGAGCAGGAGTCCTCCGCCGATGGTTTTTGGAATGACTTGAGCCGCTCTCAAGCCGTGCAGCAGCGCCTGAAGCAATTGAGCACCAAATGTGAGGCCTTCGAAAAGTTACAATCGCAGTGGGATGACCTGCACACATTGTGCGACATGGCTTTAGAGGAAAATGACGCCAGTCTTCTCTCCGAAGTACAAAGCGAGTTTGCTCGATTTGAAGAGACACTGGACGCCTCCCGCCTGGCCACACTCCTCAACGGCACATATGACAATTCCAACGCCATTTTTTCGCTGCACGCCGGCGCGGGCGGCACGGAGGCGCAAGACTGGGCGGAGATGCTGTTTCGCATGTATGTCCGCTGGGGAGAGCGCCATGGTTTCGCCGTGAGCACGCTGGATTATCTCGACGGAGACGAAGCAGGCGTCAAGAGCGCTACGTTGCTCATCGAGGGCGAAAACGCCTTCGGATACCTCAAAAGTGAAATGGGCGTGCATAGACTGGTGCGCGTCTCGCCCTTCGACTCGTCGGGCCGCCGACACACTTCGTTTGCCGCTGTGGAAGTAATGCCCGAGGTGTCCGACGACATGACGGTGGACATTCGCGACGAAGACCTCAAGGTGGACACCTACCGCTCCGGCGGTGCAGGCGGCCAGCACGTCAACAAGACCGAAAGCGCCATCCGCATCACCCATGTCCCCACCGGCATTGTCGTGGCCTGCCAGAACGAGAGAAGTCAGGTGCAAAACCGCGCCATGGCGATGCGCATGCTGCGTTCCAAGCTCATTGAAATCAAAGAGCGCGAGCACCTGGAGCAGATTTCCGACATCAAGGGCGATCAGAAAGCCATCGAGTGGGGCAGCCAAATTCGTTCCTATGTGTTTATGCCGTACACGCAGGCCAAGGATCACCGCACCGGCTGTGTGTCGGGCAACATTCAGGCCGTCATGGACGGCGACATCGACTGTTTTATCAACGCCTATCTCAAGGCTTCCGCCACAGGAGAATGGGCCAAGTAAAAGCGCGAAGGGGAGTGTCCTCCATGTTTGTTCAATGCATGTGCGGTCCGCTGCTCTATCTCACGTCTCCTCGCATCGAGACGCCTCACGCGTTTTCAACCCGCTTGGGCGGCGTAAGCCGCCCGCCCTACGACACGCTCAATTTGGGGCCTTCCGGTGAAGACAGCCGAGAAAACATCCTGGAAAACTACGCCCGCTTGTGCCACGCCGCCGGTCTGGAGCGCAACCACCTCGTTTTTACAAAACAAGTGCACGGCGACGTGGTGCGCGTGGTGACCGCCGCCGAATCCGGCGAAGGTCTTCTCAAAAGCGCGCCCCCCGCCTGTGACGCCTTGGTCACTGGTGACAGCGGCGTTGTCCTGACCGTGTTTTCCGCCGACTGTGTGCCGATTCTGCTGTTTGACGAAGCGGCGCATGTAGCCGCCGCCGTGCATTCCGGTTGGCGGGGCACCGCGAAGGGCATTGTGCGCAGGGCACTGCACGTGATGATGACGCAGTTCGGAGCGCGGCCCGAGACGGTGCGCGCGGCCATCGGCCCCTCCATCGGTCCCTGCTGTTTTGAAACCCACGCCGACGTGCCGAACGCCATGACCTGCGCGTGGGGCGCGCTGGCGGCGCCCTGTATTGTCAACCGTCCTGACGGCATGTTTTCCGTCAATCTGCAAGAGCTCAACGCTCGTCTGCTCTGCGATGCGGGTGTTCCCGCGCGGCAGATTTCCGTTTCGGAGGACTGTACCTGCTGCCGGGCTGACCGTTTTTTTTCTCATCGGCGGGACGGCCTGCGGCGCGGTCTGCAAGTGGCCCTGATTTCGCTGTGAGGCGAGCGCACATAACGTTTTTTACCGCCGGGGGGATGGCCGCCATGATATGGTTTGCCATCCCTCTCTGTTTTTTGTCCTTCTTTGGAATTAGATTTTCAACAAAATGTAAACAATAAAAAAAAGAGTTGCAATGGATGTGTGTGCGTGCTATACTCATAGGCGCATTAATAATTAATATATTTAACTATTAGGCAGGTGAATGAAATGGAACCTTCCCTGGCCGAACAGTTGCTGCAAGCAATGAGCGCGTTTAAAAAAATGCACCCCCGGCTGCTGTCTGACAAAAGCCTCTCAAGCGGGGAGATGCAAATGCTGTTTTCCGCTAAGTTTCTCTCTGTTCATCATGGCGCGCACGAGCCCGTGCACGTCTCCCGGCTGGCTCGCAGCCTCCATGTGTCCATGCCAGCTGTCTCTCAGTTACTGCGGTCACTGGAGGAAAAACAACTCATTGAGCGGACAATCTCCAAAGAAGACCGACGAAAAGTGGCGGTTGCACTGACCGACAGAGGCGAACAATTGCTGGCGTCGGCCCGCGCGTCGCTCATCTCCGTGGCGGAATTTGTCGTGTCCAGTTTGGGCGAAGACGACACGCGGGAGTGCATTCGCCTTCTCAACCGCATCGCCGACATCGCATCGATCAAATACACCCCGCCTCAGGGCGACGGCGTCCCCGGCGCACAATCCCAAGGAAAGGACGAAACACTGTGATCAAACTGGCAAAGTATCTCAAACCGTTTATCGTGTTCCTGCTGCTGGCCGTCGCGCTGCTGTTCGGGCAGGCGATGTGCGATCTCAATCTGCCCAACCTCATGTCCGATATTGTCAATGTCGGCATAATGCAAAACGGCGAGGAGCATTCGGCTCCGCGCGCCCTGTCGCTGCAGGGCATGGCATTTGTTCAGACGTATATGAATGACGAAGAAAAAACGCTGGTCGACGCTCACTATCAACGGGTGTCCTCCGACGTTGCCGACGCATCGGGCAAGACATACGCCAGCCTGTATCCGGCCGCGGCCGGCACAGAACTCTATGTGAGAGCCGAACTATCGGAAGACACTCAGGCCGCGCTCGATGACGCCTTTTCCACCGCTGAGTTCAGCCTTGTTTTGATGATGATGGAACAAATGGAGCAAGTTGCACCGGCTTCGGCTGCGGACAGCACGCAGTTGCCGAAAATTGACTTGAAGGAAATATATGCGCTCCAGCAGAGTGTCCAGGAGAAAACTGCCGCCGCCATGCAGGCCCTGAGTCCGGAAGAGCGCGAACAGTCGGCCGCGATGGCGGTGGAGCGGATGAAAACATTCCACGACAACGCCGCCAACACCGACGCTATGATACGAGCCTCGGTCGGCGCCACCTTTGCCAGCGCCTTCTATGCCGATCTGGGCGGAGACGTGGTCATCGCACAGCGCAACTATATTGTCCGCATGGGCCTGGTCATGCTGCTGGTTGCGCTGTTGGGCGGCCTGGCCACCATACTGGTCAGCCTCATCTCCTCCAAAGTGGCCACCGGGGTGGCCCAGAACTTGCGGTCCGACATCTTTCGGCGTGTCAGTGAGTTTTCCAGTTCCGAGTTTGACAAATTTTCCACGGCGTCCCTGATCACCAGGACGACAAACGACATCACGCAGATTCAGATGCTGCTGCTCATTGGCATCCGCATGATCTGTTACGCGCCCATTATGGCCGTCGGCGGCGTCATTATGGCGGTGCAGGAGTCGGTTTCCATGGCCTGGATCATTGCGGCGGCTTGCGCCGTGCTGCTCGGTCTCATTTTTGTCGTCTTTGCCATCGCCGTGCCCAAATTCAAGAGCATCCAAAAGCTCGTTGACAAACTCAATCTTGTCTCCCGCGAAAACCTGAGCGGGATGCTGGTCATTCGCGCTTTTGGAACACAAGAGTTTGAAAAGAACCGCTTTGCCGCCGCCAATCAGGATCTCACCAAAACAAACCTGTTTATAAACCGCGTCATGGTGACCATGATGCCGATTATGATGCTGGTCATGAACGGCGTCTCTCTGCTCATCGTGTGGAACGGCGCCCACCAGATCGCCGACTCCGCGCTGCGCATCGGAGACATGATGGCCTTTATGCAGTACGCCATGCAGGTCATCATGAGCTTCCTGATGATTTCCATGATGTTCATCTTTGTCCCCCGTGCGGCGGTGGCCGCGGCCCGCATCGCGGAAGTGCTGGAATCCAAGCCGTCGGTAGTCGATCCGCCGCACCCGAAATCCTTTGACGAAACCCAGCGGGGCGTCGTGACATTTGACCATGTTGGCTTCCGCTACAGCGGCGCCGAGGAGGATGCGCTCGAGGACATCTCCTTTACCTCGCTGCCCGGACAAATGACTGCTTTCATTGGGTCAACCGGTTCCGGCAAGTCCACAATCGCCAGCTTGCTGCTGCGTTTTTACGACGTCACGAAGGGGCACATCCGGGTCAGCGGCGCCGATGTGCGCGAGGTAACCATGCACGACTTGCGCCAGCGCATCGGATATGTGCCGCAAAAGGCGGAGCTCTTGTCCGGCACCATCGCTTCCAACCTGCGGTATGGAGCGCCCGAGGCGACCGACGAAGACCTGCGCGTCGCCGCCACCGTGGCGCAGGCCATCTCCTTTATAGACGAAAAGGAACATGGCATGGACGCCGATATTGCCCAAGGTGGGGCAAATGTGTCCGGCGGTCAGAAACAAAGACTCTCTATCGCGCGCGCGCTGGCCAAAAAGCCCGACGTATTTATCTTTGACGACAGTTTTTCAGCGCTTGACTTCAAGACCGATCGCGCACTGCGGGAGGCGCTGAAGGCGCACACTGGTCACAGCACGATGCTCGTTGTTGCACAGCGGGTCAGCACCATTATGGGCGCCGACCAGATCATTGTTCTCGAAGAGGGTCATATCGTGGGCAAAGGCACTCACAGCGAGCTGCTGAAAACCTGCCCAGCGTATTATGAAATCGCGTCTTCGCAGCTGACAAAGGAGGAATTGGCATGAGCGAGCAGCACAAGTCGCCGCAGCGGCACAGACGCGGCCCGCACGGCCCTATGGGCGGTCCCATGGGCGGAATGATGCCTGGGGAAAAAGCCAAAGATTTCAAGGGCACCATGAAAAAGCTGCTGTCATATCTCGGCCGCTACAAGTGGGCCATTCTCGTTGTCGCCATTTTGTCTGTCGTCTCTACCGTGCTGATGATCCGGGGCCCAAAGATTCTGGGCTCCGCCACCGACGAGTTGAGCCACGGGCTCAAGGGCGCCATCACCGGCTCGGGCGTCAACATTGACTTTGACAAAATCGGAACCATGATACTCACATTGGTGGGGCTCTATCTCATCAGTACGCTGTTTTCCTACTTGCAGGGTTGGGTCATGTCGGGCATCACGATGAAAACGACTTACAACCTGCGCCGGGATCTGAGCGACAAAATACACCGGCTCCCGCTGAGCTATTTTGACAAAATCACTCACGGTGAAGTGCTCTCCCGCATCACCAACGACGTAGACACCATCAGTCAGACGCTCAGCCAGAGCCTCTCGCAGATGGTTACTTCGCTGACCTCCATCATCGGCATGCTTGTCATGATGCTCACCATCAGCTGGCAGCTGACGCTGGTGGCCCTGCTGATCATACCACTGTCACTGGTGGCGGTCATGGCCATTATCAAGGCGTCTCAAAAGCACTTTGTCAACCAACAAAAATATCTGGGCACCGTCAACGGTCACGTGGAGGAGATGTATGGCGCGCATGTTGTGGTCAAATCCTTCAACGGGCAGGAGTCCTCGCTAAAGACATTCAATGAGTCCAACGGCCGTTTGTACACAGCGGCCTGGAAAGCGAACTTTTTGTCCAGTCTGATGATGCCCATCACCGGCTTTATAAGCAACATCGGCTATGTGGCGGTGTGCGTGCTGGGCGGCTACTTTGCCGTGACGGGCGCTGTCACCGTCGGCGATATCCAGGCGTTTATTCAGTATGTGCGCAGCTTCATGCAGCCCATTGCGCAGGTGGCAAACATCTCGAATGTACTGCAGCAGACGGCAGCCGCCGCCGAACGCGTTTTCCAGTTCCTGGCCGAAGAGGACGAGGTGCCGGAGGCGACAAACGCACTGAGCATTGCTGGCGAAAACGAAGCTCCCTCCACCGACCGCGTGCGTGTCGAAGGTCACGTATCCTTTGAAAACGTGACCTTCGGCTACACTGCCGACAAGACCATCATTCACGATTTCAGTGCGGATGTGCACAACGGGCAAAAGGTGGCCATTGTAGGCCCCACGGGTGCCGGAAAGACCACCATTGTCAAGCTTCTCATGCGTTTTTATGATGTCAACGCCGGCAATATTAAGGTCGACGGCCACGACATACGCCTGTATACCCGCAACGGCCTGCGGTCTCTGTTTGGCATGGTTTTGCAGGACACATGGCTCTTTAACGGCACCATCGCCGACAACATCCGCTATGGCAAGCTTGACGCGACCACGGAAGATGTCCACAAGGCGGCGCGCGCCGCGCAGGTCGACCATTTTGTGCGCACGTTGCCCGACGGATACGACATGGTGCTCAACGAGGAGGCCAGCAACGTCTCGCAGGGCCAAAAACAATTACTGACCATTGCCCGCGCCATTCTGGCCGACCCAGAAATCTTGATTCTGGATGAGGCGACCTCCAGCGTGGACACCCGCACGGAAATTCTGATTCAAAAGGCCATGGCCAATCTCATGCGGGGCCGCACATCCTTTGTCATTGCGCACCGTCTGTCCACCATACGCGATGCCGATCTAATTCTGGTGATGCGTGACGGCGACATTGTAGAGCAGGGCACTCACGAAGCGCTGCTGGAAAAGAACGGATTTTACGCCGAACTGTACAACAGCCAATTTGCCCCCGCGGAAGCGGGCTGAGGAAAAATGCCCGTCATATAAACACCGGAGGAGCGCCGATGATGGCGCTCCTCCGGTGTTTATTGCTGGTATGTAGTTCAGACATTGTGGTACTTGTCCGTCTTAGGTCTTGCGGGTTTTCATCCGTGCCGCGCTAACGCCAATGTGAATTCGGCCCGTATTTTCCATCCAAAGAAGTGTGTCAGACAAGGTTTCGCGCATCGGGCGATTGGTGTATCCAAGTTCACGCACGGCTTTCCCATTTGAAAACATACAGTTGGCGCGCATGGAATACATGGAGTACGACGTGAGCAGGGGCGGCTTGTGCGCTATGGCGGCGACCAATTCGAAGATTGGCGCCACCAGGCGCGCCAGCCCCGACGGAATGGCTTTAACAGGACGGCATCCGCTCAGTTCGCTGATCAGACCGAGCAGTTCCGGAATGGTAAACGGTTTGTACGACAGAATGTAGCATTGGCCGCACCGTCCCACCGCGGCTGCGCTGACAATGGCGTTGGCGACGTCGCGCACGTCGGCAAAATCGTACCCGCCTTTGACGCTAGCCGGCAATTTCCCGTTGCTGTAGTCCATGATGAGCTGAGAAACGTTGCCCCCATGGTAATCATTGGGCCCTATCAGCCCCGATGGATGCACAATGACCGCGTCAAGACCCTTGGCCACGCTGTCGAGTACGTACTGAGAGGCTTCAGCTTTTGTTTTTGCGTACAGCCCGTGCACCTCTTTCGCCGAGAAGTGATCCACCTCCGCCATAATCTGTCCATGTGGTTTTTCTGGAATGGCGTGCACCGAACTGACATGTACCAGGCGGCTCACTTTGTGCCGCAGGCAGCGGTCGACAATGGTTTTGACGCCGCCCACATTGACTTCGTATATAGCGGGATCAAATCGCGAAGCGATGGATACCCGGGCGGCCATGTGAATGACAACAGCCTCTTGCCCCTCCGGCAGGTCAAAAAACGCGTCCAGTGTCTCGCTACGGCAAATATTGCCGCGCGCGACCTCAATGTCCAGGTTATCCAGTCCGGTCAGCGGATCATTTTCCATGGCAAGCACACGCACGCGCTCACCGCCGTCCACCAGCGTGCGCACCACATGATTGCCCAAATGCCCACTGGCACCGGTCACCAAATAGTATATGCCCATCTAGTATCCCCCTTGAGTCTCTCTATAATAACATGCTTTTCTGTCTAAATTAGGTGCCGTTTCATGCGTATTGGCTCACATGCGCCTGCAATGTGGCCCCATCACGGCACTGTGCGTTCAGCGCCACATATGTAATGTTGACGATATCGGCGCGCAGAAAGGGCCTGAGCCCCCACGCCTTTATCTGATTTGCATCTGCCAAGTTCAGCCGCAGCGCGAGTCCAGGCGCGCTTTCCCAGGTAAAGTCAACCTCCTCTTCATAGCCCATGACGCGCAGCAGCAACGTAAAAAAGTCATTATAACTGATCTTCCTGTTCGGTGAGAACCGATTGGCAGATGTGCCCTGAAGGAGTCCCCGGCTGTACAAAAAGTTCACATGCCCGGCCGCCCAGCGCGGAATGTCATCAAAAGGATAGCTGACATGAGTCGGCACGGTTTCGTCGTTGCCCAGCAGGCGTGCAATAATGGCGGCCACCTGGATTCGATCGGTCTGCGTCTGCAAATCGTATCCGCCGGAAGGCGTTCCCAACAGCAGTCCTTTCTGGGCCAATGCCGCAGCGTAATCGGGTCGCTCGGGCAGAACATAGGGCAAAAAGTTTTTGTAGATCTGTTCACTCCACACATGGTCTTTTCGGAGCTGTTCACCGGTGACTAAAAAGTAATCGTAGGAGGGGTTTTTGTCGTTTCGGTCGTCCCATGTCACGTCCACATACAGCCACTGGTTTTCCACAAACACCATATTCCACGCGTGGGACCATTCTCCATTTGTGTCCCGAATCGTTCCTGTGATGCGCAGCACGGGAATCCCGGCCGCCTGCATCAGCATGGTGTAAGCGTGCGCATATGCGTTGCAGACGACATCACGGCTGTAGAAAGCACCGTAGGCGGTGTAAGGAAGCAATTCTTCGGGCGCGGCATTGCCGGAAAACCGGCAGTGGTTGACGAGCCAGTCGTGCAGCACGCGCGCCTTTTCCCGACCGGTCATGCCCGGCTTGACAAGCTTGTCCACGACCCACGTGGCGTAACTTTTTGCGTCCCTGTACCATGTGACATTCTCTCTCGTAACAATGCTGACTTTGTAACGTGTCATCTCATTGCCGGTTTCGTTGCTCTCAATCGTTTGCTTGCTAATGAGGTTTTCTTGCGGGTACACACTGCCCACCAACTGGTTGACCAGTCCAAAATCAATGTCGAGATCCGGCAGGTACACGCCAGAGGTCGTGTTGCTCCTCATGTTGGCCAGCAAACAATACGACAATGCGTATTCATCCATGTGGCCCGTGTATACAGCCTGAGCCGATGGCGCGGCACCCGTCTCGGCAGTCGCCACAAGCAGTAACGCTGCCAAAACCATTGCCGTCCGCCTGAAGAGTCTTTTACGTTGGCGAAAGATCATTTCAACTGCTCATACCTTTCTTATCGATCACACTGCCTCACCACTTGAGTCATTATAATTGTTTATTCCCAGCAAACGCTCCTCCAAAGTAAATCCATCAGCGCATTTTGCTTCCATGGCGGAATAGGTTATGTTGACGATGTCGGCGCGCAAAAAGGGCCTGATGCGCAGCGCGGCAAGCAAATCATCGTCAACAATGCCTAGCGTTTTTCCCAGCTCCGACGCCTGACTCCATGTGAAATCGACGCCGTCTTTGTAATCCATGGCACGCAACACCAGGGTCACATACTCATTGACGGTCATTTTTTTTGCGGACGAAAACTGTTTGGCCGAAGTGCCTTGGGCCAGTTTCAGTTCATAGAGATAACTGACAGCCCCCGACGCCCAGGCGGGCACGTCGGAAAACGGATGCGTTACCTCATAGGGATCGGCATCGTCAAACCCGAGCAGACGCGCCATCATCACAGCACCCTGCGCACGATCCGGCCGAACCATGAGGTCGAAGTTGCCGTTTTGGATTCCTTTAAATAGGCCCCACTCCTTTAAGTACTCTGCGCGATCTCTCCTTTCCGGCGCTATGAATGACAGAAATCGAATGTAGTTGTCCATCGGAGCCGCATGCTTTTTGTTTATGACCTTGTCGTCCACCAAAAAATAGTGGGTGAGAGGCAAACCGACATCCATGTCGTCCCAGGTGACGTCCACGTACCACCAGGCGCCCTCCAGGTATACGTAGTTCCAGGCGTGCAGGCCGGCATTGCCCTGGTTGTCGGCGTCGGTACTGTGGCCGTCGATGCGGTACACTGGAATGCCCACTTCGCGCAGCAACCTGGTGTAGGCGTTGACATAGCCTGCGCACGTCGCCTTCCCATTGACAAGTGCGCCATACGCCGTGTAGGGCGCAGCGTCTTTGCCGGTCACGTTTTCGGTGGCTGCTTTTTTGTCATAGGAACAGTTGATGACCAACCAGTCATGCAGCGCCTTTGCCTTGTCTCTGTCGGTCATGTCGGGTTTGATAATTTCGGCTACAACCTCCTTTACTCGTTTTTTTGTGGCGGCCTCCCACTCGGCATTCTCCGCCCAGCGGATTTGAAATGATGTCTCCTCTCCGTTTTTGTGGTTGGCGTCGTAGTAGAGGGAGAACTGATGGGGGAAATCCATGAAAACCAGTTCAATGACCAGATCGAGGTCAAGTGTTTTGAAGGCGTGCACACCCGTGCTGCTGTTGCCGTCTTTCATGTTTTTCAGCAACAAATAGGCCGTGTCGTACTCATCGTACACAATGCCGGCCGCGTGAGCGCGAATGGTAATCAGCGGGCAGACCGACAGCATCAGGCAAATGACCAGCACCATGGACAGCGCGCGAATCAAAAAAGGAAATTTCCGGATCATTATTCATTTACCCCCAAAATCAAGTATGTGCCTCCTTACGGCCTGCTGCGCTGGTCGGCGCCAAACAGTGGCAGCAGCCAGAACGATTCCAACCGGGATACAAGCTGGGGTGTATATCGTTTTCGCATCTCCTCGTCGGTCAACGCCGTGGCCACTACCGTCTTCTTGTGCCCGGACAGGCGGGTAGACAGCAGGTGGTGCAGCGCCGTCTGCGCGAACGGTGTGATAAACTCGGCTCCCAAATCGTCGAGCAGCAACAGATCGCAGTCAAACAGCCGCTCGCTTTGCTCCGCCGCGTCGGCGTCGCGCGAGAATTTCTCCCGCTCCATATTGGCCACGACGGCGGCCGCGGTGTCGTAGACAACCCACAGCGCCTTTTCGCTGACCGCGCCAGCCAGGCAGGCGCACAGGAACGTCTTACCGAGGCCGGGTCCGCCGCGCAGCATCATGTCGCGCGAGTCGGCGCCGAAACTTCTCGCGTAGCTGACGCAACAGTCGCGCACATCACTCATGTTGTCACGGGGAGAAACGCCGTGGACGCGGTCAACTTGGGTGGAATACCCCTCCAACGCAAATGTGTGAAATGACTGCTCATGCAAATCCAGTTTTTGAGACAGCACCTCAGTCTGCAACTCGATGTAAATCCGTTTGAGGCAGGCGCACGGTTTGCCGTCGACAAATCCGGTGTCCTCACAGCGCAGGCACTCCGGGCTGTCTTCGAGCGCGTCGATCGGAAAATCATGTTCCAGCAGCAGCGCCGAACGCTCGGATTTCAGCGACATATTTCTCTCCCGGCAAGCCGCAATGGCGGTCTCGCCGTCAACGCCTTTCACAAACGCGGCGCGAACGGCGCGCAGCAACCCGGACTGCATCTGATTGTCGATCTCCGAAATGCGCGGCACGGCGGCGTAGATGTCCGCACGCCGGCGAGAAACGAGCGCCGCTCGGGCGGCGCGCCGCTCGGATTTCCGTGCCTGCGCGCGGGAAAAAAGAACCGGGTCATACATGCGCGCGCACCTCCGAAATTTCACTATTCATGCTTGAGATACTCCTTCATGCGCTCCATGGCCAGCTTGTCCCTTTTCTGAGATGCGGCTCGGTCGGCCACGGCCGGCTTGCCTCCGGACGCTTGTCCGGTTCTGACGTCCCCGGTTTCCACCGCTTTTCTGGTAAACATCTCTTTTTCCTGCCACTTCTTCAAGATGCCGTTCATATACTTCCAATTGAGCCCGCCGGTAGTTGTCGCCGTCTTGTCGTAGGCAAGCGCAATGGCGTCGACGTCAAAGCCCGCCGCCAGCCAGTCGGCGACAAACCGTTTTTCCGTGGGAGACGGCGTTCTGTTTTGTATGCCCAACATGCGATAAACCGCCGAGGCGGCCTGCCGTGCACTTTCGCGGGCCTGAATGTACTGCTCCGCCCGTTCCTCGGTGTCGATGTTCTCCTGCTCCCAGCGGGCCGCCTGTTTGTCAATCTGGCGCAGGGTGGGGGGCCTGTCCGGCCCATAGCGCCGGGCTGCATCCTCCAGGCAGTACGAAACGAGCAAGGAAATCACACCCGGAGAGAATCCGCGCCAGTCATACAGACCCAGCAGAATTTGCAAGTCACTGGAAGACAAAACACGCCCCAACCGGCGCTGTGTCTCATCCACCACATGGCGAAAGGCGGCATTGTTCTCTTTGTAATGCGCGACTTCACCGCTTGAATAGTCCGGCCGAATGTCGCCCGGCAGACGCGGTTGGTCCGTCTCTTCCAGCAGTCCGGCGCGTTTGAGCTGGGTCAGCGCTCCCAAGGCGGCCGCCAGCTCCAGCTCGAGCGTGGCGCACATGGCCTCCTCGGCGCACGCGCCGCCCGCGCGAAGCAAGTACAGATATACGCGGGCAACATCCCCGCTTCCGGTTTTGAGCAGTGCGTCGATGACGGCGTTGGTCAGGGCATGCGCGCCGCCCGCGGGCAGCGAAAAGTAGCGCTCGGACATGTTCACCCGTACCTTTCAGGAAATCCTTTTTGTGCCTTCATTATATCTCTTACCCCCCTGAGACGCAACAGCCGAAGAAATAAATTTACAAAGATGTCATTTACTCGGGAAGACAGTGTGATATAATATGCGAAAGATACCAAACAAATTGTCGTTTGCCGCCTCGGCGGCGCAAACCCACGGCGGGGAGCGACAACATGTCACCCCCCGCCTATCGGTAAGCGCTCGCGACCAGAGGAATGACCCCAGTTCGCCCAGCGCAATGTTATTGTATGCTAAACGCCTTGACCTGGTGCCAAGAATTATGTACAATAAAAATGGTTCTTCAGCCGAGGGCAACGTGCAAGACCTTACAAGCAAAGGTACGATATGTTGAAATATAAATTGTCTCCTTCTATACTGTCGGCGGATTTTGCCAATCTGGCGCGCGATATGGCACTGGCCGAGCAGGCGGACTGGATGCACATTGATGTGATGGACGGACTTTTTGTGCCCAACATCACCATTGGGCCGCCCGTTGTCAAGTGTCTGGCCAAGGTGTCTCCGTTGCCCATGGACGTTCATCTGATGATCGATCGTCCTTCTCGTTATGTCAAGAACTTTTTGGACGCGGGCGCCAATGTGCTGACACTGCACGTCGAATCGGACACGACCGACAACTTGCTGGAGGCGTGGGCGCACATCAGGGCCGCCGGCGCATCTCCGGCCGTCACGCTGCGCCCTGGTACGCCGTTGTCGGCCCTTGCGCCACACTTGCCGCTGGTGGACATGGTGCTCATTATGACTGTGGAACCGGGCTTTGGCGGTCAGTCCTTCATGCCGGACTCTCTGGAGAAGATTTCCGCCTGTCGGACGTTGCTCGATCGCGTCAATCCGACATGTGAGATTGAAGTTGACGGCGGCATCACACTGGAAAACGCAGCGCAGGTGGCGCGCGCTGGCGCCACCGTCATTGTGGCCGGCAGCGCTGTGTTTGGCGCACCGGACGTACCAATCCGCGTGAGGGAATTTCAGGAGATTTTTAAAGAAATCGCGACGGGAGGATAGGCCATGAAAAACAAGGTATTAGTCGTCATTGCCGGGCAGGAGTTTACCCTGGTGTCCGAACGGGACGAGGCGCATGTCCGCCGGGTAGCCGAACGCGTGGACGCGGAAATTATGAGCATAGCCCGCGAGTCCACTGCTTCAAGCGCCAATATCGCCGTGCTGGCCGCCGCAAACCTGGCCGAAGCGTCTTTGACCGCGCTGGAAACCGCTGAAAATCTCCGGGCTCAACTCAAGGATTTTCTGGCGGAGTCTTCGCGCATCAAGGCGGAAAACGCCGAGCTCAAGCGAGAAATCGCCCGTTTGAAGCAGGATGGCCAAATGCATTTTTCTCAATAGCTCCTCCACACTAACTCCATGCTTCTTTTTGGATGTATCCATTATTCCTGTCCGTTGAGGTGGTGAACTCCGTGGAAATTTTGGCCCCTGCTGGCAGTTTTGCGTGCGTGGCGGCTGCGGCGCAAAATGGTGCGGACGCCATCTATCTTGGATACGGTTCTTTTCATGCGCGGCAAAACGCCGTCGGTTTTACACGGGAGGAGCTGCAAACGGCGGTAGCGTACTGCCGTGTGCGCGGCATCAAGGTATATGTCACCCTCAACACACTGTTGACCGACCGCGAGCTGGAAGAGGGCGCGTCGCTGGTGACCGAGCTGGCCGGGCTGGGTATCAACGCGATACTCGTGCAGGATTTGGGCGTGCTGCGCATGGCGCGCGCCATGGCACCCGCTTTGGAGGTGCATGCCTCCACGCAGATGAGCGTGCACAGCCTGGACGGCGTCCGGCAGGCGCACGCGTTGGGCTGTTCACGTGTTGTGTTGGCGCGCGAGCTGACCCGTGTGCAAATCGCCTACATTTGCAAACACGCGCCCATTCCCGTGGAAGTGTTTGTGCACGGCGCGCTTTGCCTGTCCCACTCCGGGCAGTGCTACATGAGCGGCATCATCGGCGAGCGCAGCGGCAACCGGGGCCTGTGCGCCGGGGCCTGTCGCCTTCCATATGGCTTTGAAGATCGGGCGGACGAATACCCGCTGTCCATGCGCGATCTGTCTTTGACCTCACATTTGAACGAATTGCGGGATCTTGGCGTCGCCTCGGTGAAAATTGAAGGTCGCATGAAGCGGCCGGAGTATGTGGCGCTGACCACCCGCGTTGTGTCGGACGCACTGACGGAAAACCGGCAGCCCACGCCGGAGGAACTGCAGGCGCTGGGCCGTGTTTTTTCGCGTCAGGGCTTTACGGAGGGCTATTACACGGGTGAGCTCGGCCGGTCGATGTTCGGCGTGCGCGTGCCCGACGCTGACGGTGATCAGAAACTTTTCACCCGCGTCCGCGCCACTTACGAAGGCAATGTTGAGCGTCAGCGCGTGCCCGTGCATTTTGCCTGTCTGATGACGGCGGGACGACCCTCGCTGCTCGGCGTGGAGGATGAGCAGGGCAACAAAGTGACCGTCCATGGACTGGTGCCCAACCCCGCATTTGACCACACACTGCCGGAGGCCATGGTCAACACGCAACTCTACAAAACAGGCGGTACGCCTTACCTCTGTGTGGAGGCGCGCACCCAGATTGACGACGGACTGTCGCTGCCGCTGTCGGCCATCAACGCTATGCGGCGGGAGTCGCTCGACGCGCTGACCGAAAAACGTCGTCGGATTGTCGCCGTGCAGACAGCGCCCTTTAAGGCGGGCCTGAAGTATCTCGCGCGCAAAGAGCCGCCGGCACTCACCGTGCAGGTAGCCCGCGCGTCACAGATCACCCCCGAATTGCTGGCACTGGCCCCTCATCTCATCTATGTGCCGCTGTGGGAACTGGCGACTCATAAAGGGACCCTTTCCGGCTATCTGCGCGCGGGCGCCCCGTTGGTGGCCGTGCTGCCGCGCGTCATCGGCGACCACGAAGGCCGCGAGGTCAAAGCCATGCTCGACGAAGCGGCGTCTATGGGTATTTCGGAGGCCCTTGTGGGCAACATTGGGCAATTTGCCATGGTGCGCGCGCGCAAGTGGAAGCTGCGCGGAGATTTTGGGCTCAACGTGTTCAACTCTCAGGCCTTAAAAACACTCAAACAGGCTGAGTTGATCTCCGCGACGCTGTCGTTCGAGCTCAACTTGGCTCAAGTCAGAGACCTGTCGCACTGCATGGACACCGAGCTGATTGTTTACGGGCGTCTCCCGCTCATGCTCAGCGAAAACTGCCTCATCAAAAACCGCGCCGGCCGCTGCGCCTGTGACAATCTCAATGAGTTGACCGACCGCACCGGCTCGCATTTTCCGGTGCTGCGGGAATATAAATGTCGTAATGTAATTTACAATGCCCACAAACTTTTTTTGGCCGACAGGGAAGAGTCTTACCGTCGTGTCGGCCTGTGGGCCGCGCGGCTGCTGTTTACCACCGAAAACCCGCGCGAATGTGTGCAGGTTTTGGAGCGGTATATGGGGCGGGGTTCTTATGAACCCAACGGATATACCAGAGGACTGTATTTTAGAAGTGTGCGTTGACCCTGTCATCTCGGCAGCACCGCGCAGAAAGGAATTCAACAATGACTCGAATGCAAAACTATGCCCGCCTCATCGTTCGCGTGGGCGCAAACGTGCAAAAGGATCAACCTGTTTTCATCTCCGCACCTGTCGAGTGCGCTGATTTCGCGCGGCTGCTGGCCGACGAGTCCTACCAGGCAGGCGCCTGCAACGTGACTGTCCGATGGGTCGACGATACGCTGACAAGGCTCAAGTATCTCAACGCCAACGACGCTGTGTTTGATACCTTTCCCGCCTGGGAAAAGGCACTCTACGATGAGGTCGCCGAAACACAGACCGCTGTCATTTCTGTGTATGCCACTGACCCGGAAAACCTGAAGGGCGTTGACCTCGACCGCATTCGCCGCGCCGGCAAAGTACAGAGCATGGCGCTGAAGGCTTACGCTGATAAGCAGATGTCCAACCACTTCCCCTGGTGTGTCGTCTCTGTAGCTTCGGACGCGTGGGCCCGCAAGGTGTTCCCGCATCTGCCCGCGCAGGAGGCTTTTGAAACGCTGCAAAACGCCATTTTTGACGCCGCGCGCATCACAGACGATCCCGTGGCGGCGTGGGAAGCGCATGTGGCTACGCTGGAAGCGCGCAAAGAGAAACTTAACGCCTATCGGTTTAAGACGCTTGTCTACCGCAACGCATTGGGCACCGATCTCACGGTGGAACTGCCGGAACACCACGTGTGGATTGCGGCCGGGGAGCGCGCCAAAACCGGGCAGGCTTTTATCGCCAACATGCCCACAGAGGAAATTTTTACGCTCCCGAAGAGAGACGGCGTCAACGGTGTCGTGGTCGCATCCAAGCCCCTTGTGCTCAATGGAAATGTCGTGGACGACTTTCGCTTTGTTTTGGAAGCGGGAAAAATCACAAACATCCAAGCCGGCGCCGGTCTTGAGGTGCTCAAAAACAGAATTGCCAACGACGAGGGCTCAGCCTTTTTGGGCGAGGTGGCTCTGGTGCCGTTTGACTCGCCCATCTCCAACGCGGGCATTTTGTTCTACAATACTCTGTTTGACGAAAACGCGTCTTGCCATTTCGCCTTTGGCCGGGCCTATCCGTGCTTTTCCGACGCGGACGAGCGGACTAAGGAGGAACTTGTGGAGCGCGGCATGAATGACTCTCTGATCCACGAAGACTTTATGATTGGCACCCCCGATCTGTCCATCGTAGGTATCACGCATGACGGGCAGGATATCCCGGTATTTGTAAACGGCAACTTCGCCTTTTAGGGAATTGGGGGAAAAGGTCTAAAGCTATGTCATTACTGGTTACAATGAAAAAGGTGAGGGATCACGCCCGTGAGCCGCGCTACGCTACAGACGGAGCGGCGGCCATGGATTTGTGCGCCTGTTTGGAGAGCCCGGTTACACTGTCTCCGGGTGGCCGCGCCGCCATCCCCACGGGGCTGGCCATGGCGCTGCCGTCAAAAGACTATGTGGCGCTCATCTTTTCCCGCAGCGGCCACGGCTTTCGCGACGGCGTGACGCTGTGCAACTCGGTGGGCGTCATTGATGCCGACTACCGGGGAGAGATTGTCGTCGGCCTGGCGCATCACGGGGACACTCCCGTGTGCATACAAGACGGAGACCGCATTGCGCAGATGGCCATTTTGCCTGTCTGCCGTGCTGTTATTTCCTTCGCCGACGAATTGCCGGACACCGTGCGCGGCGCCGCCGGCTTTGGCTCCACGGGCCGGCGCTGATTGTTCCTGTGGGATCGAGAAAACGCGAAGAAAGGCGTGACGCCGGGATGAAGCGCAGAAATTGGCTACTGGCCTTGTTTTTACTGGCCGGCGCTGTCGTCGGATTGCTGTTGGGCGAACTGACCAAGAACATTTCCTTTTTGAAGTGGCTGAGTTTCGGCCAGAATTTTGGTCTGTCTCCCGAAAACCCGCTGATGCTGGAACTGGTCGTCATCCGTCTCAAGCTCGGCATCACACTGAATTTGTCGGTCAGCGTCATTTTGTGTATGGGGCTGGCGGGCCTGCTGTATCGAAAGTTTGGAAAGGGCTGACGCATGCTTATTTTGGCTTCGCAATCACCCCGACGTCAGGCGCTGTTGTCTATGTTGGGGCTCACGTTCTCCGTCATCGTGTCCGCTTGTGACGAGGCGGTCGATGAATCAGCGCCGCCCGCGGCCATCGTACGTGAGCTCTCGGCGCGCAAAGCGCGTCACGTGGCGGCGCTCTGCGCCGGCGACGATGTGGTGCTCGCCGCCGACACATTGGTTTTCTTGGACGGTGCACTGCTGAGCAAGCCAGCCGACGCGCAGGAGGCGCACGCCATGCTGCGTCGGCTGTCCGGCCGCACACACGAGGTTTTCACCGGCGTGACGCTCATAACCGGCGGTGCGGCTCACACCAGCCATCAGAGAACGCTGGTCACTTTCAAGCCACTGACAGATGCGGAAATTGATGCATACGTTGCCTCGGGCGCACCCTTGGACAAGGCGGGCGCCTATGGCATCCAGGATAGAGGGGCACTGTTTGTGTCACGCATTGAGGGTGATTTTTACAACGTCATGGGGTTGCCGCTTTGTCTTTTGGGCGAAATGCTCCGGCAGACTGGCTTACCGGTGGTCGGTTGACCCTTGGCGGGAGGTGCGAATTTTTGCGTTTTTTCCTCAAACACAAAGTGCTTCTTGTGGCGGTCATCGCCATTGTCCTTGTGCTGACGCTGTCTGTCGTGTCCGCCCTGACCGACGGATACGCTTCGCCTGTCTCCAACGCGCTAGGCAGTATATTCAAGCCGTTTCAGACGGCCATTGCCGGGTTCTCCGACAAAGTGGCGTCCTGGTACGGTTATATGTATGAGTTCGACACCGTCAAGGCGGAAAACGAACAGCTCAAAATGAAAATTGCGCAAATGGAAGAGGAGGCGCGTTTGTCGGAGGCCTCTAACGAGGAAAACGCCCGCCTGCGCCAACTGCTTGGTCTGTCCGAACGCAAGCGGGACCTGGCGTTGGAGGCGTCGACCATCACGTCGCACGATGTGTCCAACTGGGCGTCAACGTTCACCATCAGCAAGGGCACGAACTTTGGCATCAAGCCGCGCGACTGCGTCATCAATGAGGAATACTTTCTGGTGGGCGTTGTGTCGGAAGTGGGCGCCAACTGGGCCACAGTTGTCACCGTGATAGACACCGATCTCGAAGCCGGGGCATACAATTTTCGCACCGGGCAATTGGCCGTGGCGAAGGGCAATTTTGACCTGATGCGGCAGGGCCGTCTCCGACTGTCCTATCTGCCCAAGGACGCCGACGTCAAAAATGGCGATCTGGTGCTCACCTCCGGCATTGGCGGACTGTTTCCGCGCGACCTGGTCATCGGCGCTGTGGAAGGGGTTCAAACAGACGAGACAGGAATTTCGGCTTTTGCCGTGATCCACCCGTCGGCACAGTTGGGCGATCTCAAGCAGGTCTTTGTCGTCAAAAGCTTTGACATCTCTGAATGATGGGCGGGGCATGCATGAATGAGTCTTTCCGTCCTCTGTTCAAATGGGGCTCCTATACGCTGGTGCTGGTGCTGGTCATCCTGCTGCAGACCGATGTGCTGCCCCGCATTCGCATCATGGGTGTCCATCCCAATTTGCTGCCGCTCGTGCCGGTCATGGTGGCCGTACTGGAAGGCGGCGCACCCGGCGCCCTGTTTGGTCTGGTGACGGGTGTGATATGCGACGCGCTCATTCCGCCGTTTGAAGGTATCCACATGGTGTACCTGTTTGTCGCCTGCCTGCTGATCGGCACTTTGAGCACCAACTACTTCCGAAAGAATTTTATCACGACGGCCGTCAGCGCCATCTTGTCCCTGGCGGTGCTGGATCTCTTTATCTGGCTGTTGTTTTATCTGGTGCCGCGGCGCGCGGGGCTGGATGTTTTATGGGTGGTGCTGCTGCCTGAGGTGGCTGTGACGGCGCTGTTTTCTCCGCTCCTCTATTGGCCGCTGCGGGGTGTCTATCGCCGCCATGCGGTAGACGGGCTGTGAGGCCTGACCGGCGCGAACATCTCATCGCCTGCCTTCGTCTGTGAGGTTTTTATGAAGCAGATCAAGTTTTACCTGCGCATTTTGCCGCTGATGGTGATTTTGGCGCTGTTTTTGCTAGGCGCCAGCGCGAGGCTGTACAATTTACAGATTACACACGGCGACGCCAATATGCGCCAGGCGGAGCGGCGGTTGGTGCGCACTGTCTCGCTGCCTGCAGCGCGCGGCGAAATCCTCGACCGGTATGGCCGTCCGCTGGTTGTCAATCGGCTGAGCTATTCTGTGCGCATTGACAGGGAGCGGTTGCTGGGCGGCGCCGATCCTAATGACGCGCTCGACCGTTTGACGATGCTGATGCGCGCGCAGGACGTTCCCTATGAAGACACGTTCCCTGTGACGGGGCCGCCCTATCACTACCGGTACGACCTAGCTGAGCAGGACAGAAAGCGGCTGGATCGGTTTTTGAAAAAGCAGGAGTGGGGCGACCCGAGCGCCGAGGATTTCATGACCCGCCTGTGTGAGCTGTTTGAAATTGACGTGTCCTACACCCCGGACGAGGTGTTGCGCATTGCGGCCGTGCGGTATGAGCTGGAGCTGCGCTATCACTTTTACAACATCCCGCCCTATCGCTTTGCGCAGGATGTCGACATGACATTGGTGCAAATGATCAGTGAACAGAATTTCCCGGGCGTCATCATCGACACGGAACCCATTCGGGAGTATCGCACCAATGTTGCGGCCCATATTTTGGGCCGCGTCGGTCAGATTCCCGAAGAGTCGGCGGAGGCCTACAAGGAAAAAGGGTATGCCGCCGATGAGATTATCGGCATTGACGGCATGGAAGCCGGGCTGGAAACCTGGTTGCGCGGCATCAGCGGCAAGCGAGAAGAGGAAACCACCTCATCCGGAAAAGTGACCGGTATCCGCAGTGCCCAGCCCCCCGAACCGGGCAAAAACTGCCTGCTGACCATTGACATTCGCCTGCAGGAACAAGTAGAGCACGCGCTGGAAAACGGTGTGCTGGCCCTGCGTGAACGCGGGCAGCAAGAGCGGCTGGAAGAGTCCGATCTCGCGGGCGGCGGCGCGGCCGTGATTATAAAGGTCAAGACCGGTGAAGTGTTGGCCATGGCGTCCTATCCGACATTCAGTCTGGCCAATTTTCAGCAGGATTTTGCCACCCTGCGCGAAGACCCCACGACGCCGCTGCTCAACCGGGCGCTGGCGGGCACCTATGAACCCGGTTCCACCTTTAAGATGGCCACCGCCATTGCAGGGCTGGAGACGGAAACCATCACGCCGCGCTCAGCGATTGCAGATTTGGGCCGATATATGTATTATGCACCCTCATATACACCCTCCTGCAGCGGCCGGCACGGCAGTGTCACAGTCCCCCGCGCGCTGCAGGTGTCCTGCAACTATTTTTTCTACGATGTAGGCCGCCGCACCGGCATTCAGGAAATGAATAAATATTCGCGGCAACTCGGCTTTGGGGCCGTGACCGGGATCGAACTGCCGGGCGAGCGCGCCGGCATACTGGCGGGCCCCGACTATTGCGCTGAGCATGATATAATCTGGAACCCCGGCGATGTACTGCAGGCAGCCATCGGGCAGTCTTACAATCAGTTTACTCCCATTCAGCTTTGCAACTATGTCGCGACGCTGGCTTCGGGCGGCGTGCGCTACAAGCCGCACCTGCTTAGCACCGTAAAATCCTTCTCGTATGACGAGACGCTCTATGATGAGCGCCCACAAGTGGTGGAAACGATGTCACTCAAAGACACTACTCTGGAGGCTATTCAGTCGGGCATGCGCCGCGTGGCCCAGCCGGGCGGTACTGCGGCGGCCACCTTCGGTAGTTATTTTGTCCCGGTCGGCGCCAAAACCGGCTCGGCACAAAAAAAGGCCGACGGCAGTCCGGCCAACGGTGTATTTGTGGTTTATGCTCCTTTCGACGATCCGGAAGTGGCCGTATCGGTTGTGGTGGAGCGAGGCGGGGCGGGCGCGCGCGTTGCCCCGATCGCGCGTGACATATTGGACGCCTACTTTCAGGGCGAGGCCAATATGACGCATTTGCCCCAGGAGAATCAATTGCAAGGATAATTGAGGTGTGATATAATCCCAGTCATTGGGTTGTACCCCCCGTTTCCCCCTGCGGTTTTTCGTCTGCGGCGCTTGGGTGGTTCAGACGCGGTCGGGGCTGTACAAAGGAGATGTGTGTTTGGGCAAGACCTTTTTGGTCACTTCCGGCAAAGGCGGCACCGGTAAAACTACATTGACGGCAGGGCTATCCTCCTGTCTGGCGGCACTGGGCCGCCGCGTGGTTTGCGTGGATGCCGATATTGGCTTGCGCAACTTGGACATGGTGTTGGGCTTGTCCGACCGGGTGGCGCTGGACTTTACCGATGTTCTCTCGGGTGCTGCCTCGCTGGAGCAGGCTCTGTATCCGCATCCAAAAGTGCCGGGCTTGTTTTTGCTGTCCGCCCCCATTGAAACCAAGGCCGAACAGATTGACGCCACCCTGTTTGCCGAAATGATTGACGTGCTGCGGCAGGCCAGCGACTATTGTTTTGTCGACAGTCCCGCCGGTGTGGGCACCGGTTTTTCCATGGCCGCCCGCGCCTGTCAACACGCGCTGCTCGTCAGCGCGCTGGAGCTGCCCTCATTGCGTGACGGGGCGCGTACGGTGGAACTGCTGGAAAAGATGGGCATTGAGCGCGCACACCTGGTGCTCAATCGCGTGAGACCCGGGCTGGTGCGACTGAGAGGCGCCCTTAATGTCGACGACGCCATGGATTTGGTCGGGCTTCCTTTGATGGGCCTTGTCCCGGAAGACGCCACTGTCATTGCGGCCGCCAACAAAGGCGTGCCGCTGATACTGTGCGGAAAAACCGACGCGTCCACCGCGTTTCTCAATATGGCAAAACGCTTGGAGGGTATGATGGTACCGCTCAAGTCCGGAAGAATCAAAGCGGCGTTTCACGCCAAAAAGTCCAAGCTCCCCCGATTTTAGCGAACAAACATACGAGCCAAACCTAAGGAGGTCATCACCACATGAACATTGCTATGGTTGCCCACGACATGAAAAAGGAGCTCATGGTGCAGTTTTGCATTGCCTACCGCGGCATCTTGTCTCAGCACACCCTGTGCGCCACGGCGACGACAGGCAAGCTTGTCAACGAGGCGTGCGGGCTGCCGGTCAAGCGCTTCTTCTCCGGTATGCAGGGCGGTGAGCAGCAAATTGGCGCCCGCATTGCCTACAACGAAATCGATCTGCTGCTGCTGTTTCGGGATCCGATGTCGGGCGGGATGCAAGAGATGGACAGTTCGCTCCTGCGGCTGTGTGATATGCACAATGTCCCCGTGGCCACCAACGTAGCGACGGCGGAGGTTCTGGTGCGCGGCCTGGAGCGTGGTGACCTTGACTGGCGCGATATTGTAAACCCAAAGGGGAAATAGGTGGGCTATGTGTCGGCGCGACGGCGGCCTTTGCTGCGTCGCTGTTTGCCATCCTGTACAAACCCACCCGGTTCTTGCGGCGGTTTTCCTGTTTGGCCGCTTACTTTTTATCTTGACAGTGCCGCTACCGCGTGCTATCCTAAGATTAATATCACACATGCGATGACAGAGACGGTTTCCCAGCATCTCCATGTACAGAGAACCGGCGGTTGGTGCGAGCCGGTCATGGCGCTGGGTGGCTTATCCCTCTGGAGCAGATGTCCTGAACCGCACAGTAAGGATGTCCGGCTGGCGCCGTTATCTGCCAGGAGCTTGTTTGAGCTCCGACAAAGTGGGTCCTTCGGGGCCAATTTGGGTGGTACCGCGTGAACGTATGTGTCGCGCCCCGATTTTGTCGGGGCGCTTTTTATTTTGACTGGGGGTTTTGTAATGACCGAGCAAATTATTGAGATGGGGCGCCGGCTGGCCGCCCTGCGCCAAATTCAGGACTTTTCCGAGGCCGATTTCGCGACACGCATGAACATATCGACAGCCGAACTGGCCGCCTATGAACGCGGAGAGCACGACTTTTCGTTTTCCTTTCTTTATAACGCGGCCAGTGCCTTGGGTGTGGACGTTGTCGACTTGCTGAGCGGGGACTCACCCCGGCTGTCCACCTGCTGCCTGGTACGGCGGGGGGGCGGATACACCATTGACCGCAGAGCAGCCTACAACTATAAACATCTGGCCTTTACGTTTCGCAACAAGTCGGCTGAGCCGTTCATGGTGACGGTTGAGCCTCGCCCGGGCGCCGACGCGCCGGATCTGCATGCCCATGACGGGCAAGAGTTCAACTACCTTGTCTCGGGTCATCTGCGTTTTTTCCTTGGCGATCAGGTGTATGACCTGAACCCCGGCGACAGCATTTATTTTAATTCCGCCGTACCGCACGCCATGCGTGCGTTGGGCGACAACCCCGCCACGTTTTTGGCCGTGGTAATCGGAAACAGGGAGGGTGCGCAACATGCCTCTGTATGAAAAATACGTGGGCCGTCACCGCGATGACTTTGCCACGCTGGATGACCTACAAAAAAATTATACACTCACAGTGCCGGATGACTTCAACTTTGCCTATGACTGCCTGGACAAACTGGCCCTCGACACACCCGACGCGCGCGCCATGCTCTGGGTAGGCCACGACGACACGGTCAGAGATTTTACGTTTGCCGACATGAAGCGGCTGACAGATAAAACCGCCAATTGGTTTGTGTCGCAGGGCATTGGCCGCGGGGACATGGTCATGCTTGTGATGGGTCGGGGCTATCAGTTCTGGTATGCCTTGCTGGCCCTGCACAAAGTGGGGGCTGTGGCTGTCCCGGCCACCACACTGCTGACAAAAGGAGATTTTGTGTACCGACTCAACGCCGCCGGCATCAAAATGGTGGTGTCCACCGGCGACGGCAGCGTCACACGCTGCATTGATGAAGCGCTGCCCGAATGCCCCACCGTGCTCCAAAAGGCCGTTATCCGCTGCCCTCGGCCCGCCCATGGCTGGCTGGACTTTGACGCGGGGGTGGAGGCCGCGTCAGACACATTCGTGCGGCCTTCCGAACACAACAAGGCCACCGATCTCATGCTGATGGCCTTCTCTTCGGGCACCACAGGTTACCCAAAAATGGTCTCTCACAACTTCACCTATCCGCTCGGGCACATTCTCACCGGCTGCTTCTGGCACCGCTGCGAGGAGGGTGGCCTGCATTTCACTATCTCCGACACAGGGTGGCTCAAGTCTCTCTGGGGAAAACTGTACGGCCAGTGGCTGGCCGGCAGCGCCGTGTTAACTTACGACTTTGAAAAGTTCTCCGCCTCCGATATCCTCGACAAAGTCGCGCGGTACAACGTCACCACCTTTTGCGCGCCGCCCACCATGTACCGCTACATCATCAAGGAGGATCTAAAACAGTGGGACTTGTCCGCACTGCGGCATGTCACCACGGCCGGCGAGGCGCTCAATCCGGAAGTGTACAACCACTTTTACCGGCAGACCGGGCTGAAAATCTTTGAGGGCTTCGGCCAGTCGGAGACCACCATCTGCTGCTTTACCGTGGCGCCGTGGATGCAACCCCGGCTTGGCTCTATGGGCTTGCCCTGTCCTGGGTACCGCATGGTGGTGTGCGATGATGACGGGCAGGAAGTCGGCGCCGGCGTGACCGGTGAAATCTGCATCCGCACCGACGACGAGGGCGGCGGCAAACCGACGGGACTGTTTCCCGGCTACTACAGAGATGAGGAGGGCACCCGCAAGGTGATGCGCGACGGGCTCTACCACACCGGGGACACCGCCTACCGGGACGAAATGGGCTTTTTGTGGTATGTCGGCCGCACAGACGACGTCATCAAGTCTTCCGGCTACCGTATCGGCCCGTTTGAAGTGGAGTCGGCGCTTATGGAACACCCCGCCGTGCTTGAGTGTGCCGTCACCGGCGTGCCTGACCCCGACAGGGGCTTTGCCGTCAAGGCCACCATTGTGTTGTCCGCAGGCTATACGGGTTCGGAAGAGCTCACAAAACAATTGCAATCCCATGTCAAGAAAGTGACCGCGCCTTATAAATATCCCCGTATCGTATCCTATGTTGACGCTTTGCCTAAGACCATCAGCGGCAAAATTCGCCGCGTGGAGATCCGTGCCAATGACGCCAAAATTGAGAGCAGGTGAACGGCATGACCCTGACATTCCGCGCCGCCGATTCGGAAGACGCCTATGACCTGGCGATGGTGCACACTCTCTCCTGGCAGTCCGCCTATTGGGGCATTGTGCCTGCATATGTGCTGGATAACCTGTCCGCCATCGACCGCGCGGAGCGCTTTGCGGCGGAGCTATCCGCAAGCGACGGCAAGCATTTTTTTGTGGCGGAAGGGGAGGGCCGCGTTATCGGCTTTGCCCTGCTGCAAAAAAACAGAGAGGCGAGCCATCCGTCTACGGGCGAGATCGTGGCGTTTTACCTGTTGCCTGACGAGTGGCGCAAGGGCTATGGGCGGCAGATGATGACGTTTGTTCTTGGCGAGCTTCTGCGTGTCGGCTTTCACCACGTGACGCTGTGGGTGCTGGAGGACAATGTCCGCGCGCGCAGCTTTTACGAGGCGTGCGGATTTCTTCCCGATGGACAAACGCGGGACATCAAGGTGGGAAAGTGGCTGGTGGAGATGTGTTACACGCGGGCCTTGTAACGACCGTCGTTCGTATCACGAACGCGGGGAAGGAGCGGTTTCCCGCTTCTTCCCCGCGTTACCATCTATTCAACAAGACAACCCGGGAGGGCGCCGCCCTCGCCGGCATCGTCAAAATTACATGACAAGTTCCTTTTTGCCGTCTCCGGCCAGGATATCGCGCCCAATATGCAACCGACCAGCTTCGTCGGCTTTGATACACCATTTGACCAGACGCATCTGACCGTGGTCAATTTCTATGGCCGTGATGCAGCGAATATGTACGCAACTGCCGTCGTTGTAATACCAATGTCCTTTGCCCTCGGGAAACACCGACTGATGTGTATGTCCCGCAACGATTTTATATCCGCTCTCCTGGGCGGCGGCGGTCAGACGTTCATCGACAAGCATGCGCAGTTTGTTGTTTTTGGCTGAGCTCATAGGGTTATTGATACCCAGTACCTCAACGGGTCTCCAAAGGTGGCGCACCATAAAGCGCGACAGTCTCCAAAATGTGGAGCTGATCGTATCGACCTGGTGCCCGTGGAGGAGCAGTATTTTTTCTTTGGTGTCTCTCCGATTGAGAATGACCGCTTCGTGGACCTGCAAACCCGGGAACACATTTACGCACTTGTTGTCAAATGTGCGACAATATGTGGTGAGGTTTTCGGTCACCCATTGCGGATTTGCTTTGACCATGTCATGATTTCCATACACCGAAATATAGCGATCGTCACAATATAGCCGAACCAATAGCCGAAACACATCTGAGTAGGTGTCAATAATCTCGTTAATGTCTTTATTTTCCCATAGCTCGTCAGCATCACCCAGTTCTATGTAGGTGTAGTTTTCTCTGTCATAATGCTCGAGAGCCACTAGAAACGTGTTTTTATTTTTTAAGAAATTGTCGGCAGGGGATCCATCGCCGCGGTGAATGTCGCTCATAATGACAATTTTTGAATTTTCATCGATATCTATGACACGTGCTTCGTCGATAATTTTTTTCAATTTTTTCTGCGTCAACATGTTTGACACTCCCTTTCTATCGTCGTCCTTCGCCTGCATGTCCTGACAGCTGCCTCCGCACGCCTTTTGGGATTCGTTTGGATCGCCGCTGCAGATAGGCAATTTTTTCCTCACCTGTCAACAGTTTTTTGGTGAGGCCTCTGAACGCCCAGCACAGGCACTTGTTTTTTATGTTGTTAAAGCACTCCCAGAAGCTGGTGCGCGTGCGCGGCTGGCGCGTCTTGGGCTTGGAAAACGGCACACAGACGGCATTGCCACACAGGCAAAGCTCTTCGAGGTGGTAGCCCACCTGTAGAAGAGCCCTGACGAATGTGTCACGCATATGTAGATCCAGGCATGTCACCTGTATGGACATGTTAAGCTCTTTGGGATGTGCAAACGCGCCCAGCTTAAAGCCAGTCAACCACCAGTGCGTGCTCTGTCTCCTCATTATCGGGCTGCCCTTTTCAAAAAGAACAAAGCTCAAGGGGAGGTACTCTTCCTTTGCTGGCACCTGGTAAAGAGTTTCTTCTCCTTTGTATGGTTCAAGGGTATTGTAGACGCCCACCTCGGCGCCCATGCACAGGCCGTACTGGCCTTTCCAAAACTCAATGAGCCACTGTTTGCCGCCGTAAGAAAACCGGATGGGTTCGCTGTCGATGTTCATGGACATGGGCGCCATGGCCTCATCGTAAAGGCGGCAATAACCAAACTGTTTTTGCCAGGCATTGATGTCGGCATAATAAACGTCCTGCTTCGGGTCGTAAATAAACCCGAGCAGCCCGCCATGTCCAGCGGCTGCCTGAGAATATCGTCGCAAAACTTTGATCAGAAACACGAGCCACGTAGCCAAAAGTATGGCGGCAAGCGAAAAGAAGCCATAAACGTATAGGTCCATTGGGTAACTCCTTTCAAAATGACGCGGCGTACCTATATCATATGTTTGCTGTCGGCGCGCGGTGAGGTGCCCGGGACGAGCGGTGGAGAACGCTGCTCGAACGCGGGCCTGAATGCCTCTGTTTTGCTTCCCGCCCTTGCGTTTTATCGTCTTCCGCTTGTGGGCGTCACGCCATCTCTTACCCCAATCATCCGTCGCCCCTGCCCGAGGGCGGCGACGCTTCCTCTTTCTTGTTTCTTTATCATGAACACCCGTCTGTGTCAACATCGCGGGCAAGACGTCGCCGCAGCCCTACCAATAGAAAAAAACCACTCATGGCAATTATTGCCATGAGTGGTTTTTGGCACGCCCGGAGGGACTCGAACCCCCAGCCCTCAGAACCGGAATCTGATGCTCTATCCGTTGAGCCACGGGCGCGTACAGCGTGCGCAAGGATTATACCACGCCCGAGCAGGGCTGTAAAGAGCGTTCGCGCAAATTGTGGGTAAACATTCCTGTTTTCCCGGCCATTCCTGGCTTTTCTAAGCAGTATTGATATTATCTGGCACAGTTTCTGTCATGGTCGTTCATGAGAGCAGTTTTCGGCTCCCAAAAATAGCGTGGGACAGCAGGGCTGTGGCGGACCCGCCGTCCGGCCCTTCTCCTCATTCGGTCATTGGGACGCGCATCTGCCGGCGCCTGCGTGGGTGCCTCGTAACCCAATCATCATCCGTCGAAAATTTTTCACGTTTCTCCCCCATATCTTGTATGCGCAATTGCTTTTTCCCATATCCTAGAGGAAACGCGTGCGTATGCGCAAATCTTTTTGACAACTCCTCATTTTTGTGTTACGATAACCCTGCTTTGTCATCATGACAAAACAAGCCCATTGGCGCAGTTTTGGGAGACCGGCCGCTGTCAGGCGGACAAATCACCCACCCTATACCGCGCACTCGGGCCATACAATTTGGAAGGTGATTGCAATGATTCTTAAAGAAAAAAAGACCGAGGTTATCCAGGACAATCGCATTCACGAAACCGACACCGGTTCGCCCGAAGTGCAGATTGCCATCCTCACCCAGCGCATCACGGAGCTGACAGAACACCTGAAGGTGCACAAAAAAGACAACCATTCGCGCCGCGGACTGCTCAAGATGGTCGGCCAGCGTCGTAGCTTGCTCGATTATCTCCAGCGCAAAGATATTGAGCGCTATCGTACGCTCATTGCCAAGCTGGGCATCCGCAAATAATCATGTTACCTGGGCGCCTGTTTGCCGCTGACTTTGCGCGGCAAACAGGCGCACTGCAGAAAGCCCTGTGGGACAAACCCTCGCGTTTAGCCTTTGAATCTGCGCCCGAATGCACCAGTTGTCGTTCGGATGCGTATTCAAGCGCTAAACACCCGTTTGTCCCTCTCGGTGCCAAATGAGGGCGGACACACGTGCGCCCTCTGCTTGAAATGGAGGACCAATATGCTTGCAAAACGCGAATTTCCCGACGCAAAAGTATACCAGACCACGCTGGGCGGCCGCCCGCTGATCATCGAGATCGGCAAGTTGGCCGAGCTGGCCAACGGCGCCTGTCTGGTGCGCTATGGCGAGACCGCCGTTATGGTGACCGCCACCGCGTCGCAGTCGCCCCGTCAGGGCATTGACTACTTCCCCCTCTCCGTGGATTTCGAAGAACGTCTGTATTCCGTCGGTCGTATTCCCGGCTCTTTTTTGCGCCGTGAAGGTCGCCCGTCGGAAAAGGCCATATTGGCGTCCCGTCTGATCGACCGCCCCATGCGCCCGCTCTTTCCCTCCGACATGAGAAATGACGTGGCGATAGCCGCCACCGTGATGAGTTTGGAACCGGACAACGCGCCAGAGATCCCGGCCATGATTGGCGCCTCCATTGCGTTGTCGGTGTCCGACATTCCTTGGAATGGCCCCATCGCTGGTGTGGCCGTGGGCATTTTGGACGACCGGTTTGTGATCAATCCCACCACAACGCAGCGAGAGAACAATCCGCTGTCGCTCACCGTGGCGGGTTCGGCGCAAAAGGTGGTCATGATTGAGGCGGGTGCCAGCGAGGTTAGCGAGGACGTCATGTTTGACGCCATCGCGTTTGCCCACGACGAAATCAAAAAACTGGTCGCGTTCATCAATTCCATTGTCGCCGAGATCGGCAAGCCCAAATTTGCCTACGCTTGCGCCAACTTCAATACCGAGCTCTATGAGGATCTCAAGTCCAACATCCTCGACCGGCTGCGCACCTGTCTTGATACGGACGACAAAAACGTCCGCGAGGAGCGTATGGGCGTGTTGCGCGCGGAATTGTCCGCTGAATACGGGGAAAAATATCCGGATTTTGACAGTTCTCTGGGCGATGTCCTCTACAAGTTGCAAAAGTACGTTGTCCGCCGCTGGCTGTTGGACGAAAACAAGCGTGTCGACGGCCGCGGTCTGCTGGATGTCCGCCCATTGTCGGCCGAAGTCGGTCTGCTGCCCCGCGCGCACGGCTCCGGCCTGTTCTCCCGTGGGCAGACGCAGGTGCTGACTGTGGCCACCCTGGGTACAATCTCCGACCAACAGAAGCTGGACAATATTTTTGACGATGAAACCAAGCGATATATGCATCACTACAACTTCCCCTCCTATTCTGTGGGCGAAGCGCGTCCCTCACGCGGCCCCGGCCGACGTGAAATCGGGCACGGCGCGCTCGCTGAGCGCGCGCTGGAGCCGGTCATCCCCAACGAGGCCGACTTTCCCTACTGCATCCGCCTGGTCAGCGAAGTTGTTTCGTCCAACGGCTCCACTTCTCAAGGCAGCGTGTGCGGCTCTACGCTGGCGCTCATGGACGCCGGTGTCCCCATCAAAGCGCCGGTGGCCGGAATTTCGTGCGGTCTGGTTACCGAGGGCGAGCGCTGGCTGACCTTTGTGGACATCCAGGGCGTGGAGGACTTCTACGGCGACATGGATTTCAAAGTGGCCGGCACCAAGACGGGCATCACCGCCATTCAAATGGATCTCAAGACCGACGGCCTCACACCTGAAGTCATTCGCAGCGCGCTGACATTGACCCGTGACGCGCGCTACGCCATTCTTGACGACATTATGTTGCCGTGCATCGACAAACCTCGTGACGATTTGTCCCCGTATGCGCCCAAGATGATTCAGACCACTATCGACCCCGAGAAAATCCGCGAGGTCATCGGCAAGGGCGGCAGCGTCATTCAGAAAATTACGGCCGAGACCGGCACAAAGATCGACATCGAGGACGATGGCCGCATCTTTATTTCCGCGCCAAACCGCGACGACTGTCAGCGGGCGCTGAAAATCATTGAAGCCATTGTGCTCGATCCCCAGATCGGCGATATTTTCTACGGCCGTGTAACGCGGCTGATGACCTTCGGTGCGTTTGTTGAATTCGCGCCGGGCAAAGAGGGTCTCATTCACATTTCCAAGTTGGCGCCGCAGCGCGTGGCCAAGGTGGAAGATGTGGTCAACGTCGGCGACATGGCCTGGGTCAAAGTCGTGGAGATTGACGAAAAGGGCCGCATCAACCTGTCCCGCAAAGACGCGATGGCTGATTTAGAAAAGCGTCAGGGAAGCACGACGCCGCCAGACGCGTAAATGACTTTTAAAGAGGGTGGGGCTGTCCGCCCTCTTTTTGCAGCGAGACGTGACTATCGGCTGTGCCGTTCGCGCCCGCGGACGGCCATCTGAATAACAAGGTGTGATCAAAGCGCATGCATGAAAAGGTTACCTTGCCCAATGGGGTCAGACTGTTGTTTGAAGAGATTCCCTTTATAAAATCGGCCTCGGTCGGGATTTGGGTGGGCAGCGGTTCCCGCCACGAGCCCGCCAATCTGTCCGGGATATCCCACGCGATCGAACACATGGTGTTCAAGGGCACGAAAACCCGTTCAGCGGCCCGCATCGCCTCGGACATGGACGCCATTGGCGGTCAGATCAACGCCTTTACAACCAAAGAGTGTACCTGTTTTTATGTGCGCGCTTTGCAAACACATCTCCAGCAGGCGATTGACGTGCTGACCGACATATTTGCCAATCCGCGCATGGATCGGCTTGACTGGCAAAATGAGCGCGGCGTCATTGTAGAAGAAATCGGCATGTACGAAGATTCTCCGGAAGACGTCGTCTCCGAGCGTCTGTTTTCATCGGCCTTCCGCCAGTGTCCCCTCGGCCGCCCCATTCTGGGTATGGCAGGCACGCTGAAGCGCATTAGTGCCGAACGGCTGGCGCGATATAAGGACGAGCACTACCGCGCGGGCAACATCGTGGTCTCCATGTGCGGCCAGTTTTCGGCGCTCGACAAAGAGTCCCTGATTGCCCGGTTCGCCGATCTGCCGGCCGCTCCCGCGCTGCACTTCGACCCGGCCGTCGTCACACCGTCCTTTACCACCCGGTACAAGGACATAGAGCAAAATCACCTGTGTTTGGCGTATCCGGCGCTGTCCTATGTAAGCCCCGACCGCTATACACAACAAGTGATTTCTAATATCTTGGGCGGCGGCATGTCCTCCCGGCTGTATCAGAAAGTGCGTGAGGAACGCGGTCTGTGCTATTCGATTTACGCGTTTGCCACGGGTCATGAGGACGTCGGGCTCCTGGGTGTCTACACGGCATTGGGCCGTGGCACCGAGCGGGCGGCCCTGTCGCTGATCACGGATGTGATTCGCGCCTTTGTTGAGGACGGCCCGACGGATGTCGAGCTGGAAAGAGCCCGCGAGCAGGTCAAAGCCAATGTGCTCATGGGGCTGGAGTCCTCGTCGGCGCGCATGAACCATCTGGGGCGCAACGAGCTCCTTTTGGGTGAGGTCAAGACCACCGAGGAGATCATCGCCGCCTATGACGCCGTCACCATTGATGCGGTGCGCGCGCTGGCGACGAAAATCCTCGTTCCGAATCAACTGTGCTTTTCGGCTGTGGGCCATGTGGCCTCTGCCGCGCGCTATAAAGAAATTTTGAACGCATAAGAGAAGGAGGGCAATCAATGACCTGTAACTTTTGTGGCGCACAACTGGACGAATCCTTAACCACGTGTCTGAAGTGCGGTGCCGCCGTCGAGTCCGCCTCTGATGTCAATGACGAACCAACGGTTTTGTCAGAGCCGAATGAGGATGTCCCTCAGGACGTGTCCACAAGCGACGCTCCCGCCTACACCCCCGACACGGACAACGGGGACGCCGCCCAGGATCCGGAAGGCTTCCCGCTCTTCGGCGAGGCCAATCCTTACGACTCGGAAGAGGCCGTTCGTATGGCCGCCATGGAAAACGCATACAATGCCAAGGACGTTATGCCGCGTAAAAAGGGTAGCGTACTACCTCTTATCATTTCTCTTGTATTGCTGGTCGGTCTGGCCGTGGGCGCCTATTTCCTGCTGTTTGCAAACGAAGCCTCCTCACCCGAACCTTTTAATTCGGAAGTAGCGGAGTACGCCGCGGCCATGTCGGCAGGCGATTTGACGGCCATGTCGGCGCTCAAAACAGACACCATGAACCAAGACAATACCACACAGTCAGTGTTCGGCCCTCTCAGCGAGCTGATGCCAAGCATCCAAACAGATTTTCCGGATGCCTTGTCGGAAGCCGCCTATGCCGATGAGGGGACGTTCCTGAAGGAGTTCTCCGCTTGGCTGGGGTTGCGTATTATTTATGTTGACGGCGTCGTCGCTGATGACGGGCTGTCCGGCGAAGCGCGCTGCGTCGTTTATTATTCCATTGACGGCATCAACAACTGTTTCGCCATCACCACCAAATATGTCAAAGTGGATACCGCTTGGAAACTTGATTCGTTTGCATAAATCTTGGCGCAGTGCCTGAATCACTGTGATAAAAGACCCTGCCGGTTGTAAGGCGATGTGCTTTGCGACCGGCGGTTTTTTTCGTGCGTGGAGACCGGCTTGCGTTGACTATTGAAGAGTGTGTCCTCGCGTGTTATACTGACAACAGTGCGTCAAACAAGGAGGATTTGGAATGACCATTGCGCAAGTCAAAGATATCCTGCAAGCTCGTGTGCTTTCCGGCGAAGAACTGCTGCCCAACGAAGTCCATTCCGCCTGCGGGTCCGATTTGATGAGCGATGTGCTGGCCTTTGTCAAAGACCAGTCTGTGCTGCTGACCGGCCTTCTCAATTTGCAAGTCGTGCGTACCGCCGAGATGATGGACATGAAATGCATCGTCTTTGTGCGCGGCAAAGTGCCGGACGAGACCATTTTATCGTTGGCGACCGCGCGGGACATTGTGGTGCTCACCACAAATCATCGCATGTATAACGCCTGCGGTCTATTGTATGCCGCGGGCCTTATCGGACTGGAGAACACGCCATGAGCGCAATGACGCTCCACTATGATGTGGACGGAGACAATTTTACCTCTGCCGGCGAGGCCTCATCGGCTGTCAAGCAGGTGCTCAGACGGCTGGGATTTAAGGACGATATTGTAAGGCGCGTGTCCATCTGCCTGTACGAAGGGGAAATCAACATGGTCATTCACGCCTCGGGCGGTTCCATTGACGTGACCGTGCATCCCGACCGCGTCGAAATGGTTCTCCAGGATATCGGACCGGGCATTCCCGATATTGACAAGGCCATGCAGGCCGGTTTTTCCACAGCAACCGATTCGGTACGTGATTTGGGCTTTGGCGCCGGGATGGGCCTGCCCAATATGAAAAAATACGCCGACACCATTGATGTCACATCAGATCTTGGTGTGGGTACGCGGGTCAAAATGAGTGTCAATCTTTAGCTTGAGACAGCAATGGGGCCCGTCGGCTACATAGCCGCTCACGAATTTCACAGCATGGAGTGAAAATCATGCAGCACAGCGTAACATTGATTCGAGACAAATGTAAAGGCTGCACCACTTGCATCAAGCACTGTCCAACAGAGGCCATACGCGTGCGGCGCGGGAAGGCCACCATTGTGGGCGAGCGGTGCATTGACTGCGGGCAGTGTATCCGTGTGTGTCCGCACCATGCCAAGCGCGCGGTGTGCGACAGCTTTTCCATGCTGTCTGAATTTGACTACAACGTGGCGCTGCCTGCGCCCGCTCTGTATGGGCAGTTTCACAATTTGGACGATGTCAACATCGTGCTGGCTGCGCTGCTGGATATTGGATTTGACAGTATCTTTGAAGTCTCTCGCGTGGCCGAGATGATTTCCGATCTCACCCGAACGGCTATGAGTACGCCGAACGCCCTGCCGCGCCCCGTCATCTCCAGCGCGTGCCCGGCAGCCGTCCGCCTGATCTGTCAGCGGTTTCCCCGTCTAATGGCCAACATTGCGCCGCATATGGCGCCTGTCGATCTGGCGGCCGTTTTGGCCCGGGAGGAAGCCGTGACCAAGACCGGGTTGCCCCCGGAGCGCATCGGCGTCTTCTTTTTGACGCCTTGCCCGGCCAAGGCCACCGCCGTGCGCAATCCCATCGGCCTCAAACAGCCGGTGATGGACGGCGCCATTGCCATGTCGGAAATCTATCTTCATTTGCTGCCTGCCATGAAGCAAAACGAAAACCCGGCGCAACTGGCCACGTCGGGCATCATGGGCATCGGTTGGGCTACCTCCGGCGGGGAGAGCGCGGCGCTGCTTGGTGAGAGTTATATCGCCGTCGATGGCATAGAGAACATCATCAAGGTGCTGGAGGACATTGAAGACGGCAAACTGCCGGAAGTAGAATTTCTCGAAGTCAACGCGTGCACGCAGGGTTGTGTGGGCGGATGTTTGACGGTGGAAAACCCGTTTGCAGCTAAAGCACGCATCAAACGGCTGATGAAATTTCTGCCCGTTTCCCGCAACAAGATGGCGCCGGAAACCGCGCCCCGCGCCCATTGGGACGCCTCGCTGTCATACACTCCTGTTTGGCAGCTGGATGCCGACATGGCGGCCGCTATGGAAAAGCACGCTCGCATTGAAGCGCTGCTGGCGTTGCTGCCGGGGCTGGACTGCTCCTCCTGCGGCGCACCGTCTTGTCGCAGCCTGGCGGAAGATGTCGTCTTGGGTTTCGCCTCCGAAGAGGATTGTATTTTCCGCATGCGCGACCGAATGATGTATCTGTCGGGGACGGGCGACGCAGAGCAGTATCTGCCGCCGCCCTTCCGCCAGCAGTCACCAGATGACAAGTGAGTCGGTTTCCGCAAAATGGAACCCGGACTGAGGAATTTTTGCGTGAAGGAGGCGTCCTGATGACCGTGCAGGATATTGCCAACGGCCTTGACCTGGAAATTGTTGTCGCCTCGCCGGAGGCGTTGCGCCGCACTGTGACCGGGGGCTATGCGGGCGACCTGCTTAGTTGGGTCATGGGCCGGGCCCCCCGTGACGCGGCCTGGGTAACCATTATGTCAAACACCAATGTAGCTGCGGTGGCCGTTATGGCCGATCTGCCCTGCGTGATCTTGGCCGAGGGCGTCATGCCGGACGACGCGTTGCGCGCTCGCGCGCTGTCTGAGCACGTGGCCGTGCTCAGTGCTCCGGTCGGCGCGTTTGAGCTCTGCGTCCGGCTTCAGGCACTGCTTATGAACACATAACGTTTCTGGGAAGACAGAGGATTTCTCATGGGAATTTCATTGTTCTACGACCTGCATATGCACTCCTGCCTTTCGCCCTGCGGAGACGCGGACATGACGCCTGGCAACATGGCGAATATGGCGGCTTTGTGTGGTTTGCAGGTCGTCGCCCTGTCCGACCACAACTCGTGTGAAAACTGCGCAGCTTTTCTGTCCGCCGCCCGCGACGCCGGGCTGGTGGCGCTTCCGGCCATGGAGTTGACGACGAGCGAGGAAGTTCACATCCTGTGTCTGCTGCCCACACTGGAAGCGGCGCAGCGCCTGTCAGACCATGTTTTCGCGCACCTGCCGGATCTCCCCAACGACGAGGTCATATTTGGGCCGCAGATTTGCATTGACACCCACGACCGGGAAATCGGCCGAATTTCCCGTCTGCTGACCTCCGCCACCGACATCGGCATCTACGATGTGGCAAGCCTTGTCGCGTCATACGGCGGCCTCGCCATGCCGGCGCACATCGACAGGCCTTCTTTTTCGCTGCTGGCCAACCTGGGCTTTTATGATCCCGACATGGGCTTTCCTGTCATGGAGCTCTCTCTGCACGCTGATGAGCAGGCGCTGAGACAATGCCATCCGGAGCTTGCGGGCGTCACCTTCATCCGCAACTCGGACGCCCACTATCTTCAACACATACAAGACGCCGCGCGGCAAATTTTTGTGGACGACGCCACGCCGCAGGCCGTGCTGCAAGCGTTCATGGCGATGTAACGGCATATCGTGTCACCGTGTATTTTGGCGGCTATTCTCACGTCCGCGCGCCTTTGCGCCCTCCCGACGCCGCGCGGCTGATTGCGAGAAAAAATGGGGTTCTTCACTTGAAGCACCTCTCCCTGTTTCTCTCGCTGTTGGGCGACGCGCCAGGCGGAAAAAGTGCGAAGCGTGGATGTATAGTCTTCGTTTCGCTGCATTTCGATGGCATAAAACGGCAATCGCCGGCCCATGGAGGGTTTTGCCCGACCGGGAGAGAATCAGGAGGCCTTCGCACGTTATTCGCATGAATAACCCGCCAAACGACTGCGCGAGAAAGAGGAACAAAGCATGTATTATCAACGCGAGGAGCCCCACAAACAGGCGCGTGCCCTGCTATCTCAGCACCCGGCGGCCTATGTCGATTTTCTCACGCTGTTGCAGAGGGGTTCGGTCGATGTCGTGGATGCGTGCGAAAGCGGGGTTTTGCTGCGCGATTGCATCAGCGGCGGGTACTTTTTGACTGCGCACGACGAGAGAACCGCCGAGCAGTTGCTGTCAGGCATTCGAGATTGTATTTTTCTGTCCTGCCATGAGGATTTTTACCTGTCCCGCGCCAGTCGCGCTTGTTCGCTCCCACTGATGATGGTCTGCTACACCGCAGTGTACGAACGATCAACACCCCTGCCCGCCCTTCATTTTGACAAGATTCACACGCTGACCGGCGCACATGTGGACTTTGTCATGGCGCACTATGACCTGGCGCCTGACAGGTCATATATAGAGCAGCGGATAGCCGCCGGAGAACTGTTTGGCTTTTGGGCGGAGGAGGGCGAGCCGGCCGGGTTTATCGGCCTGCATGATGAATGCTCCATGGGCATGCTGGTCGTGCTCCCCCGCTTCAGACGACAGAAAATTGGCGCTTCACTGCTATCCTTCTTGACAAACCGGCAGTTGGCGCTCGGCGCGACGCCCTATTCTCAGATCAAGACGGACAACATCGCATCCCTCAAACTAAACGAGCAGCTGGGGTTCACCATTGTAGACGAACCTGTTTACCACCTGATGCGTGACTGACGTGCGGGCGAACCCACTTGCGTTTGCGGCAAAACATGCGCCAAACAGCTATACTTTTTCACCGGCACGATGTAAAATGAAGTGATCGGCAAACCCGTTCTTACGGAGAGGGAAGGATCTGTGTTATGAAAAATTTCACCTTTTGCAATCCCTGTGAGATTGTATTTGGCAAAGACACCGAAACCCAGATAGGCCGACTTATCAAAAAACATGGCGGCCATAAGGTGATGCTGCACTACGGCGGCGGCAGCATTAAAAAAGGCGGCCTGTACGACCGCGTGATTGCGGTGCTCCGGCAGGAGAACATTCCCTGCATTGAACTGGGCGGCGTTGAGCCGAATCCCCGCTGGTCCTTGGCCTTGCGCGGTGCGCAGATGTGCCGTGACGAAGGGGTTGATTTTATTTTGGCCGTCGGCGGAGGCAGTGTAATTGACTCGGCCAAGGCCATGGCGGCGCAAGTGGTGTATGAAGGTGACGTATGGGCGGATTTCTACGTCGGCAATGCCGAAATCATCCGTTCTCTGCCGGTGGGCACCGTGCTGACCATCCCGGCCGCCGGCAGCGAGATGAGCAATTCCTCCGTCATAACCCATTGGGATACGCAGACAAAGACATTTGCCGCCGGCCCCAAGATGACGCCGGTGTTTTCCGTCATGAATCCCGAGCTGACATACACACTCCCGCCCTATCAAGTGGCCTGCGGCGCGGCCGACATTTTGGCGCACATGATGGAGCGCTATTTTACGCAAGAGCCAAATGTCATGTTGACCGACCGCTTGTTTGAAGGCTCCATGAGAACACTGCTGGAGCTGGCACCCAAGGCGCTGACCGATCCGACCAACTATGGACAGCGCGCCGAGCTGATGTGGGTGGGCACTGTGGCGCACAACGATTTCCTGGGCTGCGGCCGAGTGGGCGACTGGGCGTCTCACGACATTGAGCACGAACTGTCGGCTCTTTACGACATTGCTCACGGCGCAGGGCTGGCTATCGTGTTCCCCGCTTGGATGAAATATGTCTGCCACCGCGGCATGGCGCGGTTTGAGCGCTTTGCCACACATGTCATGGGGGTGAATATGGACGGCAAGACGAGGGAAACCGTTGTTGCGGAGGGGATTTCCGCGCTGGAAGATTTCTTTTCCAGCATGGGGCTGGCCACGCGGCTCAGTCAGCTGGAGCTTGTGCCCGACCGTGCCGCCGAAATGGCGAGAAAGGCTTGTCTTCGCTATGGCAGCGTGGGCAATTTTCAGTGCTTGCAGGAGCCCGACGTCGAGGCCATCTATCAGTTGGCTAAATAATGTCCAAACGGCTCTCGCGCGGCTGACCGGGCCGTGCGCCGGGCGTTGACCGAGGATGAGAAACCATGAAATGGTCCGGCATTAAGTGGATTTTAATTGTGCTGTTGCTGCTGGGCAATCTGCTGCTGCTTGGTCTTTACCGGGAGAGGCGGGCGGAGTCGCAGCAGGCTGACAGGCAGGCGGAAGACGACTTGCTGGCCGTGTTTTCCCAAAATGGCATTGCGTTGGGCGAGGGGGTAAAGGCGCAGCTGCCTCTCACGGCCCGCAAACTGTATGTACGACGCGATCCCGGACGGGAAGACGCGTTGTCGCAGTCCTTTTTGGGGGATACCACTCGCTCCGACCAGGGCGGCCACATTCATGAATACACTAGCCCGGATGGCAGGGCGCTGTTTCGCAGCGGCGGTCAATTTCAGGTCGAATGGGTACACGCGCGCCCACAGGGCGCAGTGGCGGAAGACGCGTGCGCCCGTCTGGCCCAGGCGGGCTTTCCCGATGAGCCCCCTCTTGTCCTGGAGGAGGACGGCGAGTGGACACTGGTCACGCTCTCGCAGTGGGTGAGCGACCATCCCGTGTTTGACGCCTTTGTGAGGCTGTACTACCAAAATGGCACGCCGGTCAGTATGTCCGGTCAATGGCTGTGGGGGGAGGCGCTGCCCGCCGACAACGACACACCTTGTCCGCCTCTGAGCGCGACATTGCTTCGCTTTGTGGGCAAGCTGGACGACCTGGATCTGTTTGTCGCGCAGGTGACACAGGCGCAACTGGGCTATATGGTGTCGGATTCCTCGCCGGAGTATGCCGAACTGTCACCTGTATGGCAGATCGAGGTTGATGGACAGGTATATTATGTAAATGCTTGGAGCGGCGGCGTTGTGAATCTGGAGACGCCGTGACGTCGTGCGAATCCGACGCCGAGGGGCGACTGGCATTTATTACAAGCGGATACAATTTGGTAACGAATATGCAGAAAAGTTCAAAGAAACCGATTGTTGTCCTCTTTGCAGCGTTTTTGAAAAATGAAAGGGTTTTTTTGCAGAAACATTCCATTTTGTGTTATGAAAAAGGCTTTTCTTTTCCATAATAATAGTGTATAATGAATTGATTTTTCAAGTCACAATAATATCCATCGAAAGGGTGCGCGGTTTGATAGTGTATGAGGTGCGCGGCGGACATGAGCTACTTGGGGAATTGACAATCAGCGGCGCCAAGAACGCGGCTGTGGCCATAATACCGGCGGCGCTGTTGGTTGATGGCGTGTGCCGGATCGAGAATATTCCCCAGATCAGCGATGTAACTTTAATGCTGGAAATCATGCAAGCGATGGGTGCTCGCGTGCGCCTGATCGATAAGACCACCATAGAAATTGACGGACGTCATGTCCGCAACGTCCGAGTTCCCTATGATTTGGTGCGGCGGATTCGCGCCTCCTGCTATTATATTGGCGCGTTGCTGTCCCGATTTGGTTCGGCGCAGGTGCCGCCGCCCGGGGGCTGCGACTTTGGCGTTCGCCCCATCGACCAGCATATCAAAGGGTTTGAGGCGCTCGGCGCCAGCGTCGAGGTCAAGGGCGGTTTTGTCTACGCCCGCTCCAACGGACGGCTGGTCGGCAACACCGTCTATATGGACGTCGTGTCTGTGGGCGCTACCGTCAACATCATGCTTGCCGCCATTTTGGCCGACGGGCTGACCGTTATCGATAATGCCGCCAAGGAGCCGCACATCGTGGACTTGGCGAACTTCTTAAACTCAATGGGCGCGCAAGTCAGAGGCGCCGGCACGGATGTTATCAAGATCCGCGGCGTGCCCAAGCTAAATGGCGGCGCGTATACCATCATCCCTGACCAGATTGAGGCAGGCACCTATATGACCGCCGTGGCGGCGGCCGGGGGCGACGTGCTCATAAAAAATGTCATTCCCAAGCATTTGGACTGCATTTCCGCCAAATTGATGGAAATGGGCGTGGAAATTGAAGAACTTGACGACGCTATCCGCGTGCGCCGCATGGGCCCCTTGCATCGCGCCAATGTGAAAACCATGCCCTATCCCGGTTTCCCGACCGACATGCAGCCGCAGATCGCAGCTGTCCTGTCGTTGGCAGCGGGCACAAGCGTCATCACCGAAGGAGTGTGGGACAATCGGTTCCGCTATGTTGATGAGCTAGCCCGAATGGGCGCGCAAATTCAAGTCGACGGCAAGGTCGCCGTGATTGAGGGCGTGAGCAAGCTGTCCGGCGCACCGGTGCGCGCCTGCGACCTGCGGGCGGGCGCGGCTCTTATTGTAGCGGCTCTTGCGGCCGGCGGCGTCACGGAAATCGACGGCATACACCACATTGAGCGCGGTTATGAGAACATTATCCCCAAGCTCACCGCACTGGGCGCCGACATCGTGCTCCGCGACATTACGCCTGTCGAATTACTTCAGGAAGCCAAATGAACCGTCTCGTATTTTCGCTGGCAAGCGGTTCCTCCGGCAACTGCCTGTTGGCTGTTGCCGGTCAGACCCGATTGCTGGTTGATGTTGGACTTTCTCTGCGCCGCCTTGTGGCGGCGCTTTCTGACTGCGATATTTCCCCGCAAGATCTCACCGCCATTCTCATCACGCATGAGCACTCGGACCATGTTCTTGGTCTGCTGCCTCTGGTCACCCGGTTTGGCATCCCTGTGTATGCCACTCACGGCACGATTTGCGCGTTGGTGGGAAAATACCCCGACCTCAGTGAGAAAGTGTGCCCCTTTCCGTCCGGCAGTTCGTTCTGCGTGGGCGAAGTTGACGTGGAAACGTTTGCCACGCCGCACGACAGTGCCGACAGTGTGGGGTATATGCTGCACTTGGGTGCCGTGCGTGCCGCTATCGCCACCGATTTGGGATACATGCCCGACGATGTGCTCAGACGCATCGCCGGTTCTGAGTACATATTGTTGGAATCTAACCACGATATTGACATGCTCCAAAGCGGCGCCTATCCGCCCTTCTTAAAAAAACGCATACTGGGCACGCGCGGCCATCTGTCCAACGCGGATTCGTCACGTGCCGCCGCCTTTTGCGCCCGGAGCGGTACCCGGCATATTTTATTGGGGCACCTGAGCCGCGACAACAACCGGCCCGAGATTGCGCTGGAAGCGGCGCGCACGGCCTTGCAGGACGAAGGCGTACGTATTGGCGACGATCTGACGCTGGAAGTGGCGCCGCCCCATGGCCGTAGTCTGGTTTTTGGTGACGGCGCATGATACATGTAACTCTGCTTTGTGTGGGTCGCCTGAAAGAGCCCTATCTGCTGTCCGCCGTGGCGGAGTACGAAAAACGACTGACGGCGTTCTGCCGCTTGAAGATCAAAGAACTCCCCGAAGGCAATCCTGTTGTCGACAGCCTGCCTGACGGCGACTACCTGGTGGCCCTGTGCATCGAAGGGCAAACCTGTGACAGTCCCTCGTTTTCGGCGCGGCTGGCGGAGCTTCCGCTGTCCGGCCGCTCGTCTGTGTGTTTTGTCATTGGCGGCTCGGACGGTCTGCCGGATGCAGTCAAACAAAAGGCACACTGGAAGCTATCGTTTTCGCCCATGACATTTCCGCATCACCTTGCGCGTGTGATGCTGCTCGAGCAACTCTATCGCGCGTTTCAAATTCAATCCGGCGGCAAGTACCACAAATGAGGAGGATACGCAGATGCCCAGTTGCCCGCAGTGTCACAAAAATATCCCGCCAGGCGTTGGCTGTTGTCCTCTCTGCGGCGCCGACCTGACAAAGAGCCGGCGCAAACCGCTTCTTTTTGGACGGGAGACGATGGACGGCCCTCCCTGGCCGATGGACGAAAGTGGGCGGGAGATGCGCGCGGTCACCGCGTTCACCTCACAAGACCCCGTCGAAGTGCAACTCAAGGCCGCGTTGCTGCACGCATACGCCATTCCGGCCTTCAGTGACCGGCCGAACACTGTCCTATTCGGCACCGTCGTGTTTGGCGGATCCGCGTCCGGCGCGCATGTGTATGTCCCAGTCGACAGACAGGCCGAAGCTCAGGACATCCTTTCGGCGTCGTTTCTGGAGGAAACCCCCAACAATTCTGAGGAGGAACAGCAATGACTGCACAACAAGAATATCTATTGTGGCTCAATTCTCAGGCTCTGTCGGACGAAGAGCGCGAAGAGCTGAAGTCCTGTCAACACGATCCCAAAGAGATTGAAGATCGTTTTTTTGCCCCCTTGGCGTTCGGCACCGGCGGGTTGCGGGGCATTATGGGCGTGGGCCTCAATCGGATGAATGTACACGTGGTCAGACATGCGACGCAGGCGTTGGCCAATTTGATTTTGCACGAGGGGCGCAATGCCGCCGAAAGAGGCGTGGCCGTCGCCTATGACTGCCGTCACAACTCCGAATCCTTTGCCCGCGAAGCCTCCTCCGTACTGGCCGCCAACGGCATTGCCGTCCGAATCTTTGACGGTCTGCGGCCCACGCCTGAACTCAGTTTCGCCGTCAGGGAGTACAATTGTGTGGCCGGCATCAACATCACCGCAAGCCACAACCCAAAGCAGTACAACGGCTATAAGGCCTACTGGAGTGACGGGGCGCAGCTGCCGCCGGAGCACGCCGATGTGGTCTCTCGCGAAATGAAAAAGATCGATATTTTCAAGGGCATTTCAACCGTGCGCTTTGACGAGGCTGTCGGTGACGGGCGCATTCACTTTATGGGCAGCGACACGGACAATGCGTTTTTGGCCTGCGTGCTGAGCCAGTCGGTGGCCGCTTCCTCTGTCGCCGCCGTGGCCGACCGTTTCAAGCTCGTGTACACCCCCTTCCACGGCGCCGGTTACAGGCTGGTGCCCGAAGTTCTCAAACGACTCGGTTTCAAGCACGTACTCTGCGTGCCCGATCAAATGCGCATTGACGGTGATTTTCCCACTGTGTCTTCGCCCAACCCGGAAAACCCGGAGGGCTTTGCGTTGGCCATTGCACTGGCCAAACAAAACGACGTGGATCTGATCATCGGCACCGACCCGGATTCCGACCGCGTGGGCATTGTGGTGCGCAACAGCGCGGGCGCGTATGTCACCCTGACCGGCAATCAGGTGGGTGTGCTGCTGACAGACTATCTGATTCGCGCGCGCCTGGCCGCGGGCACCATGCCGCCTCACCCGGCGATCATCACCACCATTGTGAGCACGCAGATGGCGCACGCGGTGGCCAGGGCTCACGGTGTGGACGTGTTTGAAACATTCACCGGCTTTAAGTTTATTGCCGAGCAGATTGGCACGCTCGAAAAGAGTGGCTCACACCGTTTTCTAATCGGATACGAGGAGTCCTACGGCTATCTGGTTGGAGATCACACGCGCGACAAAGACGCGGTGGCGGCCTCCATGCTCATCGCCGAGATGGCGGCCTGGTACGCCGAACAGTGCATGACCCTCTTTGACGCCATGGAGGCGCTGTACACCCAGTATGGTTACTACCGGGAACACACGCTCAACTTGGTCATGCCGGGCATTGACGGACTCATGCGTCAACGCGCGCTGATGGAGACGCTGCACAAAAATCCGCCGGCGGCCGTTGCGGGCACACCTGTCGTGGCGGTCATTGACTATCTCGTAGGTGAGCGACTGGATCTTGCGTCCAAGGCCACGGCCCGCGTATCTCTCAAAGGGTCGGATGTGCTCTGTTTCGAACTGTCGGACGGCACGCGGGTACTCGTGCGCCCGTCGGGAACCGAGCCGAAAATCAAAGTATACATTCTGACAAAAGGAGAGACGCCTCAAGCGGCCGATGAGGCAGTCTCCCGATATGCACAGTGGGCCAATCAGTTGACCGCCCTCTAAACCGCACCGGCCTCGTTGCGTCAAAACACCCGAGAGATTCATTCTCTCGGGTGTTTTTGCCGTAAATGATGCGGCAAACAGCGCTTCCATTGTCCTCCCAATGGACGCTGTGAGCGCCGACACGCTGTGCTCCCCTGAGGCGGGTCGTGGTTTGTCTGGCCATGTCTCACTGATGATACAGCTGCATAGCGACCGTGCTGTTGACGATGGTGACAAATTTGATGGAATACAGATCACACATAATTGTGGTGCCTTCAATGCTCTGCAGCAAAATATAGCTCGCACCCACCATACTGAGGCGTCCGACGCGGTCATTGATGGCGTTTCCGACCAAAAACTCCACGCGCATAAGTTTGCCGATCTGCGTGCGCAGAAAGCCCGGCGTGTAAATAGGCGATTCCAATGTTTCAGGGGCGTCGTCCGGCAGGGGCGTCAACAGGCTACCCGGAGACATGGGGCTGTTTTGCGGCATTTGCGGCATGACGGGCGGGGCAAACGGCGCATTGGGCATTTGCCCGGGGGCCGCAGGCATGGGCTGCTGGGGCACGGGGGCCCAATTGGTGTTGGGCATGGGAGAGAAGTAGTAATCCATGTGTACGATCTCCTTTACTTCGATGTGGTACAGTTATGTTTTTCGGTATTGTGGTGTGGGCCGGTAAAAGCAGTGATTGTTGACATTGGTGTGATAGGTGCCTGATCCGTTATAGGGGAATGTGGGTCCGCACGGGCCATATGGGTTGAGATACCAGAGACTGTTGCCGGTGGCGTTTAATAGCCCGCCCCCCAGCGCCCAGTCGGCCAGATCATAATGGATCTGTTCGGGTGTCATATTGTAAATGTTTTGCGGATTGTATCTACCCCCAAGGGTTTCTGCAACACAGTCAAATTGCCCTGGCTGATAAATGATACGACGCAAATTGCCCTGGCCGACCCGCTGATACTCTCCCTCAGCCACATGTACGCGATTCATGACAACGCTAGCCACCGCGCGCATGCCGTCTTCGCCTTCCCCTCCGGCCTCACACTGAATCAATCGCGCCAACAGTTCCCGATCATTGAAGGCCATGTGTAATATCCCCTTTTTTGTAAAATGCGTATTGCGTTCTTCGTGCCGCTTCTACCCAGCATATGCCAGTATTTTGAGCCGTGCCAGCCGCAAAAAAATGTCCACTCCCCGGCAAAAGGGGCGTGGACATTCATAAAAATCGGAGCGAAGGACAAAAATATCTCGTACCGTCCCGTTTTCCAAAACGGACAGGATGCGCCGCCAACTTTACTTTTTGAAAAAAAGATAAACCTTGCCTTTATAGCGTCTGTTTGCATTTTTTGTCGATGTCGGTGACAAATAACAGCACCTGCGCCACAACTGTATAGAGCTCCGGCGGAATCTCCTGTCCCACGGTCAGCAGGTTGAGCGTGTGCGCCAGCTCCGGGTCGATATGTGTGGGGATATTGTGCTCTTTCGCCTGCGCCACGATGCGTTCGGCCACTTCACCCCGGCCGGCGGCCACCACACGGGGCGCCGCGTCAGCATTCGTGTCGTATTGCAGGGCCACAGCCTCCCGGGGCGGCGTTTTTCGCTTGCCGTCTGACATGGTTGCCCTCCTGGACGTATCAGAATTCTCGCAGCGGATGCACCACCAGACCGGTGGTCAGCTTGGGATAAAAGTAGGTGGATTTTTGGGGCATCCGTTCCCCCGCGTCGGCCACCTGCCCAATCATGGGTACCGGCGTGGACGGCAGCAGGAAGGCGCACTGATACGTTTTGTCCCGCACACCATCAATGGCCTCGCGCAGGCTTCGGGTATATGTCAGATGCGTCTGTGCCGCCAACTGTTCTTTGTCGATGCCCAGATGCGGCTCCAAAATGAGCGCGTGCAGCAACGACACCTCCAGCGAACAGTACGCCGCACTCTTTCCGGGCAACGCCTGCTTGGCGGTGTCAGAAGACCGGCAGGTGAGAAGCGTCACACGGTCCCCGCCGGCGTAAAGTCCGACGGTATTGGGCGTTCGTTCTATCAATGTCACCACGTCATCCGCCACAGGGCATTCGCTGAGTTGAAAGTCCGCCGCCAGCGCCGCGAGCAACGCCGCCACCGAAAAGCCCGACACATCGCGCACGAGGCGGTGTGTGGGCCACACCACCAGGCCGGGGTTGTTCATCTCCACGAGCATCATCAAGACGCTCCCCATCGGGTCGTCCTCGGACAATGCGGGTTGTTTTTCCCGCTGCTCCTGCCAAAAGGCCAGCGCCGTCTCATAGCGGTGATGTCCATCGGCAATAAGCAGGCGTTTTGACGCCATGGCGCCTGTCAGCAAGGCGATGCGTGCCGGATCGGTCAGCACCCACATGCTGTGCGTCACATCCTGCGCGTCTGTAAACGTCTCGTCCGGCGCGCCACTCATTTGCGTTTGCAGCAGCGCGTCCACCACCCCGGCTGCATCCTCGTACAAACTGTATATCGGGCTAATGTTGCAAAACGTTTCGCGCATGAGATTCAATCGGTCGGATTTGTCTTTGGAGAGGGTCTCTTCATGCGGCAGGATGACGCCGCTCTCAAATGGCTCCACTTTTACGCGGGCAAAAAAACCGTATACGCTGAGCGGCGCGCCTCTGTCGGTAAAATCCAGCCGATACAGATAATAGGCCGGCGTTTTGTCTTGGCGGAGTATATCCTCCGACAGCCACTGGCGCAGCGTTTCGCCAGCGCGGCGGTATCGATCCTCACCCTGCGGTTTTTCCAGGCGAATGATGTTGTATGGGTTTTCCTCCTCAATCGCAGCCTGTTCGGCAGACGATATGACATCGTAAGGCGGGCAACAGAGACAACGCAACAGCCCGGCGCGCTCCGGGTTGTATCGGATGGCGGAGAAGGGGGATATGACAGACACAGACAAGCTCCTCTCAACAGCGTTTCCACAGCGGCGTGCGGCGGATGAAAAACATTCTATCAGATTTTTGCCGATGCGTAAAGTGCGATCGCCGGCAAGGATTTGACAGAACTTTCCTCGGTGTACAACATTTTTTTGGGAGATACTATGAGGGCAGTATTTTATTTTGGGAGGTCATTTTATGAGACAAACAGGTTTCCTCAAAGGCGTAGGCGTGGGCGTGGCTGTCGGCGCCATGATTGCCACCGTTACGATGCCGATGGACAAAAAAAAATTCATGCGTTCTGTGCCTGGCCGTACGATTCGTGCCATAGGGCAGGTGGTCGAGAGTTTCATGTGAGTTCCTTTGATTTGGATAAAGCGGCTGTGCTTTGTTCATACTAACTCATACAAAACAGCATGATTTTTCTTTGAAAACAGGAGGTACCATGAAAAAGACAATTTCTATCGCTTTAGCCTGCGTTCTCTTGGTTCTCACGCTGAGTGCCTGCGTGAGCAATGTGCCGGGCATTACGCCGATGCCCGGAACCACCGTGAGGCCCACCATCCGGCCCAACACACCGGTGCCGAACCCGCGGCCCACCGCCCCAGCTGTTGAACGGATCAACCCAATCGAACCGCCGCTGGCCGTGCCGTCCCTCGTGCCGACCATCCGGCCGGACGTGAGATCTGGCGCAGATTCGGCAACGCCCGTTTTGCCTGGCAACAGAAACATCGCGCCCGGCGTGACCTTGGCGCCGGGTGGCAGAAACACGGCGCCAGGCACCACGGCTCCGCGTCCCGTGACGCCCTCCGCAACACCTCAGCCCAGGACAAGCCCCTCCGTTCGCTAGTCTCGTCTAAAACCTCCTGCCGCGGTGAAGACACTGCCCAGGAGGTTTTTTGTTTCTGCCGCGCTGTTAGCGTTGTGTATTATTGGCGCAATCCATTTCGCATATGTCAATTCAGCAAAATACGTGGGACACCGCCAATTTTCTTTGGTATACTTCTCGTAATAACGTACAAAAGGAAGATGAAAGATGACGCGAACACCATGGCATACGCTCGACCAACGGGAGATCTGGCGGGAAACGCACTCCTCGGGCGAGGGCCTTACGCAGGAGGAGGCGTCCGGCCGACTGGCCCGGCAAGGATTCAACGAGTTGTCGGAGGGCAAAAAAAAGACCTGGCTGATGATCTTTTTGGCACAGTTCGGCGATTTCATGATTTGGATCCTCATGGCCTCCGCCACCATCTCTCTCATCCTGGGCGAGTACATAGACGCGGCCATCATTGGCATTGTGGTAATTCTCAACGGCGTCCTCGGCACCATTCAAGAGTCCCGGGCCGAGCAGGCCCTCAGCGCGCTCAAACGGATGGCTGCGCCCACGGCGCGCGTCATGCGCGCCGGGCGGGTGGAAAGTGTTCCGGCCCGTGAGCTGGTGGTAGGAGACATTGTGATACTTGAGGCTGGCGACCACGTGCCTGCCGACCTGCTGTTGTTTGAAAGCAACTCCCTGCGCGTGGAGGAGTCGGCACTCACGGGAGAGTCCCTGCCCGTTGAAAAGGTGTGCGGCGCCATCGAAAACCCGGTCTGTCCACTCGGGGACCGCATCAACATGACTTTTATGGGCACAGAGGCCACCTATGGGCGCGGCAAAGGCGTGGTGGTGGCTACCGGTATGAATACCGAAATGGGCGCCATCGCGAGCCAACTGGCCACCACGGAAAAGGAGCTCACGCCTCTACAAAAAAAACTCAATCAGATCTCCAACACACTTTCCATCGGCGTGTTGATCATTGCCGTGCTCGTTTTCCTGTTGGGACTGATCGGGCACTTGGGCACGCTGTTTGAGGTGTTTCAGACGGCAGTGGCGCTGGCGGTGGCTGCCATTCCGGAGGGCCTGGTGGCCGTTGTCACCATTGTGCTGGCCACAGGCATGTCCCGCATGGCCGGTCGCGGCGCCATCATACGCCGTCTGCCCGCTGTGGAGACGCTGGGCTGCACGCAGGTCATCTGCTCGGACAAAACGGGAACACTCACCCAAAACCGGATGACGGTCACTGAACTATGGGCTTCCGATCAGACGCGGCTGTTTGAAGCCATGCACCACTGCAACGACGCCACGGTTGACGAGCAGGGCAAGCCAGTGGGCGACCCCACCGAGACAGCGCTGACTGACTGTCTGTTCAAGCACCGATACGCCACCCCTCAGGCCATCCTGGCGCGGCAGCGCGCCGGTGAAATCCCTTTTGACTCCGGCCGCAAGCTGTCCTCCGTCGGTATCTCACTTCCGGACGGCCGTCTGCGCATTTTCGTCAAGGGGGCCGCCGATGTGCTGATCCATCGCTGTCTATATGTCCATGAACAGGACGGCGATGTTCAATCGTTCGACGCGCGGCGGCAAAAAGCTGTGGAGCAGACGGGGGAAGCGATGGCTCAAAAGGCGCTCCGGGTGCTCTCTTTTGCGTATAAAGACTGTGACAGTGCCGATTTCCGGCAGACAGAGGCCATTGAAAGCGGCTTAACCTTTATTGGTCTGGCGGGCATGATCGACCCGGCGCGGGCAGAGGCAAAGGAGGCCATTGCCGTCTGCCGCCGCGCGGGTATCCAACCCATCATGATCACCGGCGACCACAAAATTACTGCGGTGGCCATCGCCAAAGAACTGGGTATTTTGTCTGACAACGCAAAGGTGGACAAGCGGCGCGCCATCACCGGCGCGGAGCTCGAGGCCATGGACGACGAGACCTTTGATCGTGAGCTGCCCTCCATCGGCGTGTATGCCCGCGTTGCGCCTGAACACAAGTGGCGCATCGTCTCCGCCTGGCAAAAGCGGGGCAAGGTGGTGGCCATGACGGGCGACGGCGTCAACGACGCACCCGCCCTGCGCGCCGCCGACATCGGCGTGGGCATGGGCATCACCGGCACAGACGTGTCCAAGGGCGCCTCCGATATGGTGCTGACCGACGACAACTTTGCCTCTATTGTGTCGGCGGTGGGCGAGGGGCGCCGCATTTTTGATAACATTCACAAAACCGTGCGGTTTTTGCTCTCCTCCAACGCCGGCGAAGTGCTGTCCATCCTCACGGCCACGCTGGCCGGGTGGACGCTGCTGCGCCCGGTACATATCCTCTGGATCAATCTGGTGACCGACACGTTCCCCGCGCTGGCGCTGGGTGTGGAACCCGCCGAGCCCGACGTGATGTCTCGCGTGCCGCGCGACAGCAAAGAACCCTTTTTCAACGGCGTCACCTGGGTTCGCATCCTGCTGGTCGGGCTGGTGGAGGCTCTGCTCACACTGTCGGCCTATCTCATCGGAAACCGGGGCGAACTGGGCACCACCATGGCTTTTCTCACGCTCTCTCTGTCGCAGCTGTTTGCCGCCGTTGGGTTTCAATCGGAAAAATTCAGCGTGTTTCACATGAAACCCCGAGAGCACAAGATGCTCTTTTTCTCCTTTTTGGGTTCCGGTTTTTTGCAGGTCATTGTGGTCCTGCTGCCGCCGCTGCGCGAGTTGTTCCAGTTGCAGCCACTTTCCCTTGTCAACTGGATGGCTGTGCTGGCCCTGTGTTTTCTGATGCTGGGCTTTGTGGAGCTGCAAAAATGGACGGCCCGCGTTCGCCGCAAGGGCTGAAAAAAGCCACCGCCTTGCAAACGGAGGATTGATATGATTCACATGAACTATATATCTGCGGAAGAGGCCGCGCGCTGGTTTTACGCCACACGCAGCCGTTTTTCCACCCGTCTGTATACAGGCGCTCCCGACCAAGCGCAGGCCGGACGTCTCGCCGCGCTGGCACACCGGCTGTCGGAGGACACGTTCCGCTTGGTTGTCTTGCCACAGGCCGACAAGGTGTTTGGCACCGGTCTGTTGGGCAGATCCATCAAAGGCGCGTCGTTTGGGGTTGGCGTCGTGGTATCGGTTGGCGAGCAGACGTGGCGCGCGGCCCGCGCCGGGGAGGCAATGGTTCTCGAGTGCACCGCGCTGGGTCTTGGCACCTGCTGGGTGCAGGGTACATACAACCACAAAGAAGCGCGCACACAACTCAATTTAAAATCCGGCGAGGCATTGGCCGCGGTTTTCCCCGTCGGTGTGCCCGTCACCCCTTTGCAGCCGGTGCCGGATGATGCGCGCAACCGCAAGTCACTTGAGACGCTCACCGGTCTGAATGCCCAGGCGTTTCAGTCGTTGCCCGTGTGGCAGCAGGCGGCTTTGCGCTGTGCACGGATTGCGCCGTCAGCCATCAACCTGCAGTTGTGGCGTTTTTCCGCCGCGCCGTCCAGTCTTGTGCTGGATCCGGGCCACAATGCATTTGACAACGGCATTGTGATGCTCCACCTGGAGCTCGGCGCGGCGCACAGCGGTGTGCTGAGTTCGTGGCGGCAGGAGGGGCGACAATGGGTGCTTTCCCCTTCGTCTCACATCGAAAAATGATAAACCGGGGGGCCTCCGACACGTCGGAATCCCCCCGGTTATGTATGTCTGATTACGTCCCGCTGTTTTCCAGCACCGCCCACAACACATCCGGGCGATTGTTCTCCGGGTGATCGAGCACATGTGCCATCAAGCGCCGCTGAGCCGCGCCGACAGCCTCACCAGCGTATCCTTTTTCACACAAATGTCGGCCCGATATGGCCAGCGACTTGATGTCCAGACAGGGTTTTTCGTCGAGCACCCGTTGCACCGCTTCGGCATACCCGCCGTTCGGCGTCAGCATGTCGGCTATGGCCGCCGCGCACGTGGCCGTTTCTACGCCCTCTCTGTGGCACAGTGTACGCCACGCGCTCGGTGTGCGTGGCACCGCGCCCTCCAACACCTGTAACGCGCCCGCTGCGGCCGGATCGGACGTGCGGCGGGGCAGGCGCAGCCTTCGAAAAAACGCCGTCATATCGGCCAGGCAGCCCGCCTCACGCAGCAGTGCGGCAAACCCTGCCCACCGGATATCCGGCCTCGGCGGCACTGCGTTCAATCGGGCGCAGCCGACTATGGACGGGCGTCCCGTCAGCCGATCGTCCAACAAGCCGATGGCCAACGCCTCATCCAAGTGCTCAGCGCCTTGCGACAGCAACACTTTTTGAATCTCCGCGCTCACACGCTCGGCGGAGAGCACCCGTGTCAGCGGCGCGCAGGCGGCCATGGCGCGTTTTGTGCTATCCTCGATCGTAAAGTTCAATGTGGCGGCCAACCGAAGGCCACGCCATATGCGCAGGGCATCCTCCCGGAACCGGGCGGTCGGCTCGCCGACACAGCGAATGCATCGGTTTTGCAGGTCGTCAGCCCCGCCGAACGGATCGACGATGCGCCCCTTGCCGTCCAGGGCCATGGCATTGATGGTGAAATCGCGGCGCGACAGATCCTCCTCCAGCAGGCAACCGAACGAAACACTGTCGGGATGGCGTCCGTCCGTATAGCCGCCCTCCTGGCGAAACGTGGTCACATCCACAGGGACTTTATCCATCACAATCGTGACGGTTCCGTGGCGCACACCGGTCGGCAGACACCGCTCAAAGAGAACGGCAACCTCTTCCGGCCGCGCCGATGTGGCCACATCCCAGTCGGCCGGTGGATGCCCTCGCATCACATCACGCACACATCCGCCAACCAAGTATGCCAAAAAGCCGCCTTCACACAGACGGCCTATGACATTGAGCGCCTCTTTGCCGAGCAACTCCATTTGCATTTTGTGTCAACCCCCTGTTGTCATAACATACGCTGTCCCGTTTAGTCGGCACACAATCAGGGCATGTTTAGAAGAGGATCATTCCTGCCCCGATGTGTCATTTCCCACGGCGTTTTCTCTGTCTTGCAGCTCCTTGCGATAAATTTCCATAATCGCTGCTTCCAATTGCTCACGAACTTGCCCGTTGATGGGATGAACGATATCCCGGTAAGTTCCGTCGGCCATCTTCCGTGATGGCATGGCCAAAAAGTACCGGTCGGGTCCTTCAATTACCTTGATGTCATGAACAACAAGAGAGTCGTCAAACGTGACTGATACAACGGCACGCATACGACCGTCTTCGTGGATTTTTCTGATTTTCATATCTGTGATATTCAATTTTGCTTCCCCCGCCAAAAGTTTTGCCCAAATCAATCATTTGGGTATTTATAATTTCTCTCAATTACAATATAATATTATTAATGTGTATTTCTTGGGATATTAAACCCCATCATTGATGTCATACTTTGACAAGCTTGGAGGAGATTCTTACGAGCAACCCGGCTATTGAATCCTGCCTGCAGCCCAGACGCTGCGCCCATCTTATCGGCATTGGCGGCGTATCTATGTGCGCACTGGCCGAAGTGCTGGCCACGAGGGGCCTCACCATCACCGGCTCAGACATGCAGCAGGGAGATACTGTCAGTCATCTTCTCTCAGTGGGAATTGCCGTATCCATTGGGCATGAAGCCACGCATGTAATCGGGGCTGACTGTGTCATCCGCACAGCGGCGGCCCATGATGACAATGTCGAGGTGGCTGAGGCCAGACGTCTGGGTATCCCGGTCTTTGAACGGGCGCAGGCGTGGGGCTACATTATGAGAGACCACGCCAACGCCTTGTGCCTTGCCGGAACCCACGGAAAGACCACGGCCACCTCCATGGCCGCTCACATCACCATTGAAGCGGGTCTCGATCCTACAGTAATGATTGGCGGCACGCTGCCGCTCATCGGCGCAGGGCACCGGGTGGGTGCTGGCCCACTCATTGTAATGGAGGCCTGTGAGTACTGCAATTCTTTTTTGAATTTCTCACCTACAGTGGCGGTCATCCTCAACATTGAGGAGGACCATTTAGATTGTTTCAAGGATCTGGATGAGATCGTTGATTCCTTCACCCAGTTTGCCCTGAAAGTACCGGAGGACAGCGGTCACGTGTTGCTCTGCGTCGACGACGAAGGCGCGATGCGGCTCAAATGTTTGCCCAGAAATATTCTCACGTTTGGCCTGTCGCCGGAAGCGGACGTACGCCCAGACGGGCTGCGGTTTGAGCAGGGATACGGGCGGTTTACCGTTGCCGTGCAGGGCCGTCCATACGCTGAAGTGAAGCTGTCGGTGCCCGGTCGGCACAACGTCATAAACGCGTTGGGCGCGGCGGCGGCGGCCTGGTGCCTGCGGATCAACGGGGAGGCCGTCACGCGTGGTTTGAGCGCCTTCAGCGGTGCCAAACGCCGTTTTGAGAGGGTAGGGTATTGCTCGGGTGCGCTGATTGTAGACGACTACGCGCACCATCCCACAGAGATAGCCGCCACACTGAAGACCGCTCGCACCATGGGCTTTGACCGCATCATCTGCGTTTTTCAGCCGCATACCTTCACGCGGACAGCCGCGCTGTTTGACGACTTTGTCTTGGCGCTGCGCGAAGCCGACCTGGTGCTGTTTTCAGAGATTTACGCCGCCCGTGAGCAGAACACAACCGGGCTATCGGCGGCTTCACTGGCCGAGGCATTGCCGGGCGCGTTGTTCTTCCCCGACATGGATGATATTGTTGCTCATCTGCGGACGATCGCCAGAGAAGGCGACCTGATCCTAACGATGGGGGCCGGCAACATCGGTTCGGTTGGCAGGAAGTTGGTATCTGTCCCATAAAAAGCGAAACTTTATGCAATTATTGGATTCTTTGCGTTTCATATCCGCCTATATTTACAAATCAAGCCCCGCCGGTGTTGCATCCGACGGGGCTTTCCAACTGTCAATGTCATTATTCAATTTGTCGCAATAAGAATCGCCGACGTTTCAGCTCTGCATTTGCTTGCGACGCGACAGGTTAATGGTTCCATCCTGCATGTCATTGACCCACTCCAGTGACTTTCCTGTGCCATACGCCACACAGGACACGGCATCGTCCGCCACATGCGTGGCGATGCCCGTTTTGGATTCCACCAATTTGTCGAAGCCCCAGATCAAACTCCCGCCTCCGGTCATCACAATGCCGTTTGTGGAAATGTCCGACACAAGTTCGGGCGGCGTCCGCTCCAGTACACTGTGGATACCCTCGACAATGCGCGTGGACACCTCCTCAAATGCCTCTGTCATTTCATTGGAGGTAACGGTGAACACACGGGGCAGGCCGGTCATCAGACAGCGGCCCTTGATCTCTACGCTGATCTCCTCCGGACGCGGGTACACACAGCCGATGCTCATTTTGAGCTCTTCCGCACTGCGCTCGCCAATGAGCACATTGTGCTTGCGGCGTATGTATTTGACAATCGCCTCGTCAAATTGATCGCCCGCAATTTTGATCGATGAGGACTCCACAATGCCCGAGAGCGAGATGACGGCGATATCGGTCGTGCCGCCGCCTATGTCTACGACCATGTTGCCACAGGCTTTCGTGATGTCGATGCCGGCGCCAATGGCGGCCGCCACAGGCTCCTCAATGAGATACACTCTGCGCGCGCCGGCCTGCAGACCGGCGTCAATGACAGCTCGCTCTTCGACTTCTGTGATACCGCTGGGAACGCAGATGACAATTCTGGGACGGAAGAGACTAAAACCGGACACCTTCTTCAAAAACTCTTTGATCATGCGTTCGGTCATGTCGTAATCGGAGATGACACCTTCCCGCAACGGCCGCATGGCCACGATATGCCCCGGCGTGCGTCCAAGCATTTTTTGGGCGTCGGTACCCACCTTGAGCAGCTTACCCGTATTTTTGTCGAGCGCCACAACGGACGGTTCCCGCAGGACGACACCTTTGCCCTTGATAAAAACGAGGATAGACGCTGTCCCAAGATCCAATCCGATATCACGGCTAAAAAAAGACATTCTTACGCCATTTCGCCGCCACCGCAGCGGCCACTCACCACTTGCCCAAGCGGCCGTATTTTGGGCAAGGTTCAGAGATCCTTTGCGCGGCGCCAAGCGCCGACCGGGTCTCTATAGACAGATGACACCCCGCAGCCATTCTGGCGGTTTGCGGTTCATTTCAACTGACAGTTAAAGTGGCGCAAGGGATGGGTTTCTCCCTCTCCCCAAGCGTTTCCTTAATATAGTATGCCCACTCTACGTATTATAACCGACGCTTTCGGGATTTTCAATAGATTTTTCTGGAGTCCCCGAATTATCGCCATCAATAGACACAGCACGCTCTTATTCCGGCAGAGACCGCCTCGTCTTGGAAAAAACAACACAGAAAACCCGCGCGGCGCCCGCTTGCTGCAAACCCCGCACGCATTCTCTCAGTGTGGCGCCAGAAGTCATCACATCGTCCACCAGCAAAATGCGCTTTTTCGCCGCCGCATTCGGTATGGCGCAAAACGCGTCGGCTACATTTTGGCGGCGGGCAGATCGGGTATGGAGCGCATTTTGCGTCTCGGCATCGCGCACTTTTGTCAGCAGTCCGACGCAGGGGCACCACAACCGCTTGGCCAGTGCGCGCGCCAGAAGCTCCGACTGGTCGTAACCCCGTTTGCGGCGTCTGGCGGCGCTTACCGGCACCCAGGATACAACATCAACTTGTCCCGGCCATCCCGGAGGCAGCGCCGCTTCCATCCTATGCGCCATATAGGCCGACAGCGCATGTCGGCCGCGAAACTTATACCAGTGCATGAGTGTTCTGGTCGGGCCTTCATAGTAAAACGGAGCGGCACAATGCGTGTCCTCCACGGCAAACAGCGTCCCGCCGGGTACGCGGGGCAGTCCGGCGCCGCAGCGATCGCAGACGGGATTCCTCCCCGTCGGCAACGCCGCACGGCAAAAGAGACACCGATTCGGAAAGAGCAACTCCACAAGCGCCTGTATCCGTCCCGCCACGCCACATTTGCCTCCTCCGCCATACCGGCGCCGGTATGCACGCTCGGCCCGGCATGATCCGTCCGCACATATTTTTGCCGCGCGGCTATCATATTTTCGGGCCTGCGTCACTATGATAGAAAATCGGTGATTTCCGCCACGGAAAACCCGTCATGCAAACTCATGTTAATGGCGTACCCGACCGCGCGGGCAATGTCCTCTACGTGTGTGTCAATTTCCTTGGGCGTCACAATCATCTTGCCTCCATGCCCTTGCAGTGACTGCGGGTCTATCTCACCGTGCCCCGCTTCTTCCAACAGGTCGGCGCACAGCGTCGCGGCGTCCACGACGGTGGGCACGCCCACGGCAATGACCGGTACGCCAAGCGTTTTCCGGTTGAGCGCCGCGCGCGCGTTTCCCACGCCGGAGCCCGGCACAATGCCGGTATCGGCCAACTGCACGGTGGTGCAGATGCGGGACAGCTTGCGTGAGGCCAGCGCGTCAACCATGACAACCACATCGGGGCGCACCTTGTCCACAACGCCTTTGATGATGTCCGCGCTTTCGACGCCCGTGGAGCCGAGCACGCCCGGCGTTAGCGCCGCCACAGGCCGCAAGGCGCCAAACATGTCGGGCATTTTTTCCACTAGGTGACGTGTGACCATCAGATGTTCGGTCGTCAGCGGGCCGATAGCGTCAGGCGTGATGTCCCGGTTGCCCAGCCCCACGACCAGGGCGACGCCCTCCGGCTGCAACGGAAGCAGGGGCCTCAACTCGCCGGAAATGGCCTGCACGGTACGCGCAAACACTGACGGCTCTCCGTGCGAAAGCGCGCTGATATCCACTGTCACATATGTGCCAATCGGTTTGCCCAGTTCTTTGGAGCCCTTCTCATCAAGAATCTTCACGTGGGTGACCGGGCATCCCTCGCGACGGTAGTCACGCGCCTCCACACCGGACAACCTGGTTTCCACGGCGGCGCTCTCCCGCCAAATTTCATGGGCCTCCACCGCCAGATCCGTTCGTTTCGTCAGCATTGTATTGCCTCCCCATCAGACTTGATCGGGAGTATTCTTTGCCAATATTGGGAGATTTACTCGCTGGGTATGATCGCGCGGTAGGCATATATGTTTCCATAGTCTCTCAGCGGGTGCTGCCCGTCCGGTTTCTGCGGGTCAAACACAACATAGCCGTCCTTCCCGGTACCCAAAACAAGCAGCCAGTGCGGATTGTTGGTGCCCTCATCCCGCGCCATCACCATGGGCAAACAGCCCCGTTTTAAATGGAAATCGATATCTTTCCATGTAAACAGACCGCTGAACGCACACTCGACGGTCGGTACAATCTCGTGAATTCTGTCCCAGTTGGGCTCCGTCCCTTTAAAGGCGCCTGCCTCAGTTAGGACGCGACACAGGTCGCCCGGCGTTCCGGGCAGGCCCATTTCCCGCATGGAAATGGACACGCATGTCACGGCGCTGCCCGCCTCGGCCATCGTTTGACCGCTGTCTCCGATCCGCTCGCTGCCCCAGGCGGGGTCGTCCTGTTGAAACTTGACCGACAGATGGCGCACAGGCATCGACCCGGATGGCACAACGGCAATACCCTGTGTCTGCAGGCGGTAGTATTGCGCCAAATAAATGAACGTCATCACGGCGATCACAATCGCCACAAAGATCATAAGGCGGCCCTTGTGCTGTAAGGACGTGGGGACACGCCGGCTGCGGACTTTTTGACTCATATACAAACCTCTCTCACAGCTTGGTATCACGCGGCACAAAACAGGTGTGTCCATCAATGGTATTCATATGGCGTCCTCCTCGTTGGTTCGGTGCCTATGGCAGGCGCGCGACTCGATGGGTTCAGCGTTGTTGTCATCGGCGCCGCGCACATAAACAGCCAGAAAACAGGGCGCGCCCTTGGCGTTGACAACTTCTTTCAGTGCCTCCGCCCTCGTAAATCCGCAGGCCGACAACAGTCGGCAGGAGCGCGCATTGTCCGGGTCGGGCGTGCCGTCAACGGCGCCGAGCTTCATGACGTTAAACGCGTAGGCGATGACCGCCTGCGCGGCCTCGCGCATATACCCGTGTCCCTCGTAGGCGGGCAACATCTCGTATCCGATTTCAGCCATGTTTTCATTTTCACGCAGGTTCCACAGACATATGCCGCCAAACGGTTGCCGCTCGCCCTTGCGCACAATACACCAGGAGATGTGCTCATTGCGGGCCATGCCCTCGTTGATGCGGACGATGTACGCCTCCGCCTCCCGCACGGTCTTATATGGGTTTCTATCCAAATAGCGACCGACCTGCTCATTCGACCGCAACGCAAATATGGCGGGGGCGTCATCCAGCGTCATTGCTCGTATCGTCAGCCGTTTCGTCTCCAGCGTGGGACATGGTGTGAACTGCGCCACCATTGCTGTCTCTCTCCTCCAAAAAATGAAATTATCACCAGTATACCATAAAAACGAAAATAAGAACAGATTTTGGGGGATTTACATGCAATTTGTATCGGCCGTATAACCGACGCCATCTCTTCGCACAATATTCCACATAAGACTCATCGAATGGGATATGGGAGGGATTTAGATGAAGTCGCGAAAAAAGCAAATTCTATCTCTTGCGGTGCTGTTTCTCCTCAATTTTTTCCTCATTTTTCTGGTGCACGGGCTTCCTACAGCCGACGCCGCCGTTTACCGCCAAGGTTCTTCGGGCGATACGGTTCGTCAGATCCAGCAGCGATTGAAAAACTGGGGCTATTATACCGGGGCTGTCGACGGTTCTTACGGGCCCAAAACGGTGGAGGCGGTCAAATACTTCCAGCGAAAAAACGGGCTGGTCGTCGATGGCGTGTGCGGCACACGGACACTCCAGGCGATCGGTATTACGGACACCTCCCCCAGCGCCGTGCAAGTCGCCAACCGCGACAATGACCTGGAGTTGCTGGCCAGGATCATTTCAGCCGAGGCGCGCGGAGAACCCTATGCGGGGCAGGTGGCCGTGGGCGGGGTCGTGCTCAACCGTGTAAAGCACCCCTCTTTTCCCAACACACTTTCGGGTGTCATTTATCAAAAGGGCGCCTTTACCTGCCTGACAGACGGACAATTCAGTCAGCCGGTGGCGGACAGCGCGCGCAGCGCCGCGCGCGACGCGCTCAACGGCGTGGACACGTCGGGCGGCGCTATCTATTATTACAATCCGGCCACCGCTACCAGCGCCTGGATTTGGAGCCGACCCATCCTCAAAAAGATCGGTCATCACAACTTTTGCGCGTAACGCATAGCCGTGTATTCAGCGCGCCTGCGTATCTCTTTTGTGTCTGTCAATCAAGTGGTGTACACAAACACTGCCTCCGACCCTTTCGATCATGGGCAGATACATCAGCGGGGATGAGCCGCTACCGGCTCATCCCCGCTGTGACGCTCTTTTGTGCTATTCCGCGTCGGAAAACAGCCGTGGTCCGCTGTCCAGGTTGGCGTCGATGATCAGCTTGCGGGGACATTTTTCCGCACAATCCCCACAGCCGGTGCATTTCTCATAGTCGATGGTCGCCAAACTGTCCGTAACCTTGATGGCGTCGTGCTGGCACACCCTCTCACAGATGCGGCACCCCAGGCAACCGATGTTGCAGACCTGCCGCAAAACGCTGCCTTTGTCGGTTGAAGAGCACGCCACCACGACATCGGCGTAGTAGGGAATTGGCACGATGATTTTTTTCGGGCAGGCTCTGGTGCACTTGAGGCAGCCGGTACACCGCTCATGGTCCACAACGGCAACACCGTCTATGACCGAAATAGCCCCAAACTGGCAGGCGCCCACGCAGGTTCCCAATCCGATGCAGCCGTAAGGGCATTCCATCGGGCCGCCGGCGCCCAGCTTCATGGCCGCCACGCAGTCCTGCAATCCGGAATATTCAAATTTTTTCTGTGCACGCACGCCGCCCGAACAACGCACCAGCGCAGTCAGACGTGTGTTCTTTTTTGTTTCAACGCCCAAGAGTTCAGCCAGTTTGGCTGACAACTTTTCTCCGCCGACCGGGCAGCCGTTGACCTCGGCGTTGCCATCCAGCATGGCCTGGGCAAACGTGGAGCATCCTGCAAAACCACAGCCGCCGCAGTTAGCGCCGGGCAGTTCCTGGATAATACTCTCCAGACGCGGATCCTGCTTAACCGCCAATAGCCGGGCTGCAACCGCTAGCAGCAGCCCAAAACCCCCGCCCATTCCGCCGAGTACCAGCACCGCGCTGAGTATCTCCATCACCATAGGTGGTCACCTTCAATCCAAAAAATCGCGACGGCGTTGTGCTTACCAGTCGTTTCTTTCGCGGGGCCAACACCTATCGGAACACCTGCAGTCCGCTAAATCCCATAAACGCCATGGCCAGCAGCGCGGCGGTAACCAGCGCGATGGGAAACCCCTCAAAGGAAGCGGGATACTCGGCAAACTGGAGCTGCTCGCGGATGCTGGAAAACAACAAAATGGCCAGTGTAAACCCAAGCGCCGCCGTCACACCGAATATGACGCTCTCCAAAAAGCCATATGAGCGATCGGCGTTGAGAATGGCCACGCCCAAAACGGCGCAGTTGGTGGTGATCAGCGGCAGATAGATGCCCAACGCTCTGTACAATGCCGGCACGGCCTTCTGCAAAAACATTTCCACCAGCTGCACAAGCACCGCGATGACCAAAATGAACGCCACCGTGCGCATATACCCCAACTGCAGCGGGGCCAGCAGCAGGTTGTCCACAATCCAAGTAAAGGCGCTGGCCACCCCCATGACAAAGATGACCGCCATGCTCATGCCAAGCGCCGTGTCCATCTTTTTGGAGACGCCCAAAAAGGGGCAGATACCCAAAAACTTTACAAGCACAAAGTTCTCGATGAGGATCGCGCCAATTGCGATGGAGAAGAGTTTGGTAAAATCCATGTATCAGCCGTAGAGCCGCAGTCTACAGCGCTCCCTCCTTTTTCCGTCCGGTCATGATTTTCTGGATGACGGCGATAATGCAGCCAAGCGTCAGAAATCCGCCGGGCGCGGCGCCCATAATCAGCACAGATGGAAAACTCTCGGGAAAAATGCGGAAATTGAGCAGTGTGCCGTTGCCCAACAACTCACGGACAATGGACATCAGAGACAGCGCAAAGGTAAATCCCAAACCCATGGTCAGTCCATCGATGGCCGACCGATAGACGCTGTTCTTGGAGGCAAAGGCCTCCGCGCGCGCCAGAATAATGCAGTTGACCACGATGAGAGGAATGAACAGTCCCAGACTTTTCGACAATTCAGGCAAGTACGCGCCCATCAGCATTTCCACCGCCGTGACAAATCCGGCTACAACCACAATAAAGGCGGCGATGCGGATTTTGTCAGGTATCACTTTGCGCAGCGCGGAGATGGCGGCATTGGAGCAAATGAGCACCGCTGTGGCACACAAGCCCATCCCGATGCCGTTTTCCACCGTGGTGGACACAGCCAGCGTAGGACACATGCCCAGCAGCAACACCAGCGTGGGGTTTTGTGTCAGCAATCCTTCGCGAAACTGCGAGAGCGTCTTATTCATCCGGCAGTTCCTCCCCCTTGTGCCACTTGCAGCGCCGCGGCAATGGCGGCCGCCACCCCGTCGGTCACGGCCTTCGACGTGACGGTGGCTCCCGAAATGGCGTGTATTTCATGTTCACCGGTGCCCATTTTGAGGCCCGACTGCTTGCCGACAAACTGTGACAAAAATGCCTGGTCTTTCGCTTTGGTGCCAAGATTGGGGGTTTCTTTCATATCCAGAACGGTGCACCCCAGCACCTCGCCGTCCGAACTGACGCCCACCAAAACGGTAACCGGGCCACCGTAACCGGGCGGCGCCACTTCCACGGCATAGCCGACGAGCACATCGTCGGCTGTGTATCCCAGTCGCACACTCTGTGTCGGGCTCTCCCAAACGCCTTCGATAGGCTCCACGCGCGCCGCGCCCGGCAGGACTTGGCTCGCCGCCTCCACGATGGCGTTCTCCTTGAGCTGTGCGATAATCGGCGCAGTCGTACTGTTGACAAACCCCAAAATCAAGGCAATGACAGCCGCCAGCACAAATAGGACGATGGTCATATTGAGCACAGGGTGCGTCTGCGAAAACGGCGTCTTGCCGCTCGATTCTGCCTTCCTGTTTAAAACAGCGGCCAGCAGATTTTTTTTCGGCTTTTTCTCTTGGGTCAACGCCGCAGCCGAAGCCACCTTCGTCTCCTGTGGCGCCGCTGCGTCGCCGGCAGGCTCCCGTTCTGCCTCCGCTGACGACCCCATCTCGGTCTCTTCCGCTGAAACGTCCGATGTCGCGGCCTCGGCGCTCTCGCTGTTGCCCCGTGCCTCCGTTTGGTCGGAAGCGGGCGTCGGCGCGGCCGCTTCTGCCGCCGGGCCCTCCGGAGGGGTCTCTGCGTACGGCGGGCCTTCCGCGGCTTCCTGCTGTCGATCCGTCTCTCCCGTCAGCGCGGCGGCGTCCGACAGCGCTTCCCATTCATAGGTGTCCTGGTCGGACTCGTCAATCCAATACAGTCTGGCGGCCGCCTGTTCCGGCTCCTCGGGCTGGTCTTTGTCCGCAGATCGGATCGGTGTCTTTTTCGTCTTGTCTGCCGTCTTGGCGCCCTCGGCGGGCTTTTTTGCCTTGGCGGGCGCTTTTTTGACCGGGGCCGCTTTGTCGCTTTTGGGTTTAATCGGGCGCTTGTCGGCGTCCGATCCGGCCGGTTCGGTCACAACCGGCGCCGGTTCTCCTGATGCGGGCGTATTGAGACCGGGCGTAGCTTTTTCCTCGCTCATGTCTTACGCCCTCCTCTCTTCAAAAAGGCCAGATGCGGCACACCAAACCGGCGCGGAAGCGAATATTTGTCAAACAGCCACACACAGGCGTTCATAATCAGAATCGAGAAAGACACACCCTCTGGATGGGCGCCAAAGTAGCGTATAAAAATGGTCAGCAGCCCGCACCCTATGGCAAACATCCATTGTCCGCGCTTGGTGACCGGCGAGGTGGAGTAGTCTGTCGCCATAAAAACAGCGCCCAAAATGAGGCCGCCTGTCAGCAACTGATAGAGCATCCATTCCACACGGTCGACGCCGCCCAACGGGAACAGGAAGGTCACGAGCGCCACGGTGCCAATGTAGACAAGCGGAATGCGCGGCGTAATAACACGCCTGACCACAAGGTATAGCCCGCCCAGCAGCAACATAATTTTGCTGACTTCGCCCAACGTGCCGGGCACCTGCCCCAGCAGCAGCTCCTGCAGGGTAAAAAGGTCTTTACCCGGCAACACACCCTGCTTTAAAAACGTCAGCGGCGTGGCGGAGGACACGGCGTCCACGTTACCCCACAGAGCGTGACCCATCAGCGAGCCCGGGGTAACCGCCGGAAAATGCTTCATAATTTCGGGGAAGGACGTAAACAACAGGACGCGACCTGCCAACGCGGGGTTCATAAAGTTTTTTCCCAGTCCGCCAAAAAGCTGCTTGACAACGACGATGGCAAAAAAGGCGCCGATGATGACCGCCCAATAGGGCACCGACACTGACAAGTTGAAGGCCAGTAACATGCCGGTGACCACGGCAGACAGATCTCCGACCGACGAAGGTTTTTTGAGCAGTTTTCGATAGGCCGCCTCAAACAGAACACACGCCCCCACGGACAGCACGGTCAGGATGAGGGCACGCCAGCCAAAGAAATAGACGGCAATGACCAGCGGAAAGGCCAGCGCAATGCAGACATCGAGCATGATTGACCGGGTATCTTCCTCCGTTTTGATATGAGGGGAGGAGGACACCACGTACTCAGGCACACCGGGCATAGCAATCCTCCTTACTTTCTGTCTTTGAGTTTTTGCTTGGCTGTGCGGAACGAGTGCACAAGATGCAGCCGGCCCGGGCAGGAATACGAACAACAACCGCACTCAATACAGTCTGCCACGCGCATACGCTCGCACTGATCGAGCATATTCTTCTGCTCATACATGTACATGTATATGGGCAGCAACCGCATGGGACAGGCCCGCACGCACCGTCCGCACCGAATGCAGATGGGATTTTTCTCGGTCGGCCCCTCCCCGCGGGAGAACGCAAGCAACGCATTTGTCGCCTTGATGACCGGCGCGGCCAGGTTGTGCTGCGCAACCCCCATCATGGGTCCCCCCATGATAATTTTCTGAGGTTGCTCCTTAAATCCGCCTGTGGCCTCAAAGACGGCGCTCATGGGCGTTCCAATGCGGACATGCAGGTTTTTCGGGTTGGACACGCCCGATCCGGACACCGTGACAATGCGCCTGATGATGGGAATGCCCGTGGTAATCGCCCTGTGGAGCGCGCCGGCGGTGTCAACATTAAAAACAGCGGCGCCCACGGCGGCGGGCAACCCGCCCGGCGGCACCTCTTTGCCGGTGATGGCACGAATGAGCTGTTTTTCCGCGCCCTGCGGGAACCGCGTGGGTAGCGTAACGACACGGATGGCGCTAAACCGCTTGGGCAGCGTGCGGCGGAGCGAATCCACCGCGTCTGATTTGTTGGATTCGACGGCAATGACCGCCTTCTCCAACCCAAATATTTTCATGAGCGCAAACAAGCCGCCAACAACTTCCTCCGGCGCCTCCCGCATGATGCGGTGGTCGGATGTAATGTACGGCTCACACTCGGCGCCGTTGAGAATCAATGTGTCCACTTTGCCCAGACCGGACTTGATTTTGGCATGTGTGGGGAAGGTGGCGCCGCCCAGTCCAACCAGGCCCGCCTCTCGGGCAATCGTCATCAGCTCTTCGGCTGTCAGCGATTCGACAGAGCCAAAGGGCTTGACATCCGGGTGAGGCTTGTCCAGCCCGTCATTTTCCAACACGACCGACAGCACGCGGCTGCCATTAGGATGGGGCAGCGGCTCAATGGAGAGCACTTTTCCGGAAACCGGCGCGTGGACGGGTGCGGAGACAGGCGCCGCGCTGTCGGCAATCTTCTCGCCCATCAGCACCGCTTGTCCCACCTTGACGAGCGGCTCGCAAAGTGCGCCGATATGCATGTCCATCGGCACGACAAGCCGCTCCGGCGGCGGCAGCTTTTCAATAGACTTGTGGCGGGTGGATTCCTTTTTGTCATCAAAATGAATTCCGCCATGAAATGCCAAGGCCATACGAATGACCCTCCCTAAATGATCGCGCAGCGGCGTCCGAATGTCCCATGGATCCGGCTTTGTCGGGCATGACTCAACTATATTACAGTATACTCACCCACAGAGCATAATGCAAGAGCATTCTCAAGGCACCCTCGATTGGCCGCCATTGACTTTCTTTTGTTTGATTTGGACAGGCATTTTAACGTTCGGCAACGCCTGCTTCGGCGGGGCTGCGCGCAAAACAGCCTTCGGCCCTTGTCAAAAAGCGCCGAAGGCTGTGGCAAGCGAAAACCCTATGACTGCGCAAGCACCCATCCGGCTATGTCGGCAATGACGCGGCGATCCACATAGCCCTCCTGCTTGTAGTCGGACAACCCGGGCTTCTCTCCCTCTTTGGCGGACGTCTGCATAAACAGGTGGTTGAGCCCTTCATAGGTCTTCATGGTCACGTTCTCGCGGTCTCCGACAATAGCCCGATACGCCTCAAAGTCCTTTTCCACGGTGATTTGGAAGTCAGCCGTGCCCTGCAGGAAAAACATCGGTTTTTTGTTGTTCTTCAGGTAGTCCTCGGTGGGATGATCGTTCATCTCTTTGAAGTAGTACGCCGGCATCTGATAAATCAGCGCCCGCTGGGCGTCTTCCGCGCTCATCTCGCCGAGCTGTTCCGCTTTGTCACGCTCGGCATTGATGGCCGTGAGCAGCTCTTGTTTCTGTTCTTCGCCGGTGTTGTTGATCTCCAGTAGATAGAGGTTTTGGTCATACAAGATTTCCGTCAGCGTCCGGGGACTGCCGGCGAGATAGACGATTCCCGAAAAGCCCGTATCTCCTGCCAGATCGTCGATGCGCGGCGCCATCATTGCGCCGAGACTGTGCCCCACCAGATAGATGCGTCGGCTGTCGATTCGGTCGTCCCGCTGCAGCATACGCAGCGCGATCAGCGCATCCGCCATGGTCTCGTCCATCACGGTAAACCGATTGAGGTCGGCGGTCAGTTTGTCGGCGTGGGCGTAGGTACGCTTGTCATAGCGCAGCACCGCAACACCCCGCATGGTAAGCCCTTCGGCGATATCCAAAAACGGTTTGTTTCCATAGACCGTCTCGTCCATGTCGGACGGCCCCGAGCCCTGCACCAGGACAACAGCGGGGTAAGGGGGGCTGGCGTCCTTCGGCAGTGTCAGCTTGCCGGGCAGGGGATATTTCCCGTCTTTGTCCAGCACCACATCCTCAGACCAGAGGTCCGCCGCGGGTCGGCCCGTTGTGTTGGCAACATCGTCGTCATTCGGATCAAAGCGATCCACCGGTTTCATATACAGGCCGCCGACAAAACTGTCAGCCGTAAATGAAATGGTGAACAACACGCCGTTGTTTTCAAAATTGCAGGTGATGCGGTACACCACATAGTCCCCCTCCACCACGGCTCCGGGCGTGTCTGCAACGCCTTCATATGCGCCGGACGAGGCGGCGATCGGCTCCCAAGCCGTTTTGAGTCCTTCTTCGGTGAGCGCACCCTTCAGTTGGTCGTCAAATTGCTTGACAACCAGATCATACTTCTCGCCGACCAAATTCTGTATCAAATCCTGTGCGGCTTCGCCCATCTCCGGGCGGGGCACAAGCGTCGGTTGGGCTCGTTCCTCGCTGCAGCCGACCGTCAGCAGCGCCGTCAGCGCAGCCGCCAGAAAGACGGCGCACGCGCGCATCCATCTCATTCTTTTCATATGTTTCCTCCTCCAGAGATCATATCTGTCGCCATCATAGCACACATCCTTGCGCTGCGCAAGCGGCTTGCCAGCTTCCCGTTTTCGCCCGAGGGGCGGGGCTGTTTCACACCCTGCCATCGCAGCTTGTCGCATCCACGGGGGCATAGAGATTCCGTTTTGGGAAGTTTATAAAAAATAACAAGAAAATGATGCGTTTCCCCACAGATATATGATAGAATATGATTAATAAAAGGGATTGCTTGGATTTGTCCCTCCATTTGCACGGGATCGGAGTGGTTGCCATGAAATCATACCGCAAGGAGCTCACGCTAAATCTGCCTTCGCGCCGCGCGTATCTCAACATCACCGGCGCGGTGGCTGACTGCTTGGCAGAGTCGGGGGTACGCGAGGGCCTGGCGCTTGTCAACGCCATGCATATCACGGCGTCTGTCTTTGTCAACGACGACGAAAATGGGCTCCACAGGGACTTTGAATCCTGGCTTGAGCGCCTTGCGCCCGAGCGACCATACGAGCAATATCATCACAATGGCTTTGAGGACAATGCCGACGCCCACCTCAAGCGGCAGATTATGGGCCGCGAAGTGGTGGCGGCCATCACGGGCGGGCAGTTGGATCTTGGCCCGTGGGAGCAAATTTTCTACGGAGAATATGACGGCCGCCGGCCCAAACGCGTGTTGATCAAAATCATCGGCGAATGACATTTAAGAGCTGCTCCGCATTTTTGCTGACGGGCAGCAGGCAGGAGGAAGCCCTGTGATTGAGCGTGTGGAAATCCAATCCATCGGTGAACTGATTGACTTTGCCTTTCACCGTTCCTACCAGAAGCGCATCCAGCGCCATCTCATCGACTTTGTCTTTCGGGGTATCACCTGCGAAAGCTTTTCGTTGGCGTCTTGTCTGCGGCGCAATTCCGGCGCCAACATCGACACGGTGGAAAAACGCATTCTCATTAATTTTCAAAAATACGGACAGATCATGGAACCTCGCATTTGCAACTCCGTATGGGAAAACATGATCATCGCGCAGCACCACGCCGTGCCGACACGGCTGCTGGACTGGACGTACTCCCCGCTTGTGGCGCTTCATTTTGCCACGCAGCATGTCGACAGCGGACAGCCGCTTGATGCCGACGCCGCCATATGGGCCATCGGCATTGCAGAGGCCAACGCCTTGCTGCCACCCAAATACAAAGAAGCCATCCTCCGGGAAAACGCGCTGGCATTCACGTTTGACATGCTCAAATCTCTCGGGATTGATTTGGATAACTTCGACAACGACATGGACGCACAGGGGGTTCTCTTTTTTGAGCCGCCTTCCATCGACGATCGCATCGCCAACCAATACGCACTCTTTTCCATCTTGCCGCGCCTGTTGGACCCACTGGATGCCTTTTTGGAGCGCACGCCACATCTGACAGCATATAAGATCATTGTGCCGAAGGATAAGTTGTGCCACTTCCGGGATGAACTGGACATAATGAACATCAATGAACGCATGCTGTTCCCGGGCCTGGACGGGCTTGCAAAATGGCTGCACAGACGGTACTATCACAGGCCGGCCAGACCGGACCTGACAGACAAATGATATGTCCGGTACGGACATAAAGGGATTGGGAATATGAAGCTTCTTGTCATCGAACGTGAAAAGATAAGACACAATCTGGAGTTGGCTCGCCAGCGTGCAAAAGGCGCCTTTATATATGGTGTGCTCAAAGGCGACGCTTATGGCCTTGGTTTGCTCGAAACGGCACGCCTCTTGAAGGATGAGGGTGTCACACGATTTGCCGTTGGCCAGCCCCATGAGGGGGCGCTGTTGCGCCGCGAGGGTTTTTTGCACGAGGAAATCTTACTGCTGCGTTCCACCTCGGATCCGACGGACATTGACGCTCTGCTCGATGCCGGGCTGACGGCCACCGTCGGCTCGCGGGACGCCGCGCTGGCACTGTCGGGCCTGGCGGAGAGGCGCAGCACGGTCGCCGAAGCGCATTTAAAAATCGACACGGGTATGGGACGCTATGGTTTTTTGCCGGAGGAGTTCGACAAGATTCAATCCGTCTACCAGTATATGGGCAACCTCGCCGTTTCCGGCGTGTATACGCAAATCAACGCCCACGCCAAGCACAGCGCCGTGGCCGAGCAGATGGAACGGTTTAGAACGCTGCTGACCAAAATGCAGAGCGCCGGCATCGAGCCGGGCATCATTCACGCCGCCGGTAGTACCGCCCTGTTTCGACACGACATTCCCAAACTCGACGCGGTGCGCATCGGCAAGGCCCTGTCAGGCCGGGTGCCCGTCAAAAACGCGGGGCTGCAGCCGGTCGGATACATTGAGTGCCCGCTGGCCGAGTTGCGCTGGCTGTCCAAAGGACACACCGTCGGCTCTTCGGTCACCTATACATGCCGACGCCCTACGCGCATCGGCGTGGTGCCCGTGGGCACGTCCGACGGCTTTACTGTGGCACAGGCCAAGCCGCTCTCCCTTGTCGATTGGCGCGCCGTTGTGCCGCATAAGACCACCGTTCTCGTGGGCGGTGTGCGCGCCAGAGTGCTCGGTCAGGTGGGGTTGGAACACGCCGTGATTGACTGCACCGATCTGTCCTGCTCGGTGGGCGACATCGTACAGCTCGAGGTCAACCCGCTGTTTGCCGGTCGTCTGCCCAAAAAATATCTATGACGCCTCTGTATGACGCGCTCTGCGCCAGAGCCTCCCACGGGGGAGACCGCTTTCACATGCCGGGGCACAAAGGGCATCCACCCCTGGCCAAAGACCCGCCTTTTCTCGCGTTGGATTTCACGGAACTGCACGATACGGGCAATCTCTACCTGGACATCAACAGCGGCCCCATTCGTCACGCGGAGCGTCTTTTTGCCGAGGCTTGCCAGGCGGCGCACTGCCTGTTTCTCACCGGCGGCGCCACGCAGGGAGTGCTGACGTTGCTGACAGCATACGCCCCTCCGGGCGCGCACGTGATTGTGGATCGGAATAGTCACATAAGCATTCACAATGCGCTTGCGCTGCTGGATTTGCATCCTGTTTGGCTGCGCGCGCCGCTAATAGACCCCTTCGGCATCACTGGCCCGGTAGCCCCCAACGCGCTGCAGGAGGCGCTGGGGCATTGTCCCGATGCCGCCTGTGTTCTCATCACCACGCCCACCTACTATGGCGTACAGTCGGATGTGCCCTCGCTGGCGGCACACTGCCGATCGGCCAACGTCCCGTTGCTGGTCGACGCCGCGCACGGCGCGCATCTGCCTTTTTTCCCGGACGGCGTTTCGCCCGTCACACAGGGTGCCTCTGCCGCTGTTCTGTCGGCGCACAAAACGCTGCCGGCGCTGGGGCAGGCCGCCGTCTTGCTGTCCGACGCGCGGGCCGACGTCGAACACCTGCGGGCCTGCGCTGCCCTGTATGGGTCGTCCAGCCCTTCGTATCTGTTGATGGCCTCGCTGGACGTGGCCCGATCGCACATGACGTGGCAAGGGCGGGGCGCACTGCTGCGAGTCGCCGACCGCGTGCAGGCCATGCGGCGAGACGACGACTGCCTGTTGAGCTCATTTTTACCCGGCGCGCCGTCGCTCGACCCCCTGCGTTTGTGCCTCTACACTGGGCGCGGCCACGAGACAGCGCGCTGGCTGGAACGCACAAAAGGCATTGTCTGCGAAATGAGCGACGCGCGCAACGTGGTGTTTTTGTGTTCCCCCAGTGACGAGGACGATGCGCTGGCGCGCCTGTCCGACGCGCTTTCGCACAGGCCGCCCCCCCGGCCGCAGGGACTGTCACTGACGACACGTGAGCCCCCGCAGTTGCCGCAGGCAGGCTGTTCCCCCCGGCAGGCGCTGTTTGCCCGCCATGTGCAAGTGCCGACGGCCGACGCCGTCGGACGCATAGCGGCGCAACCCATCGCCCCCTATCCGCCCGGCGTGCCGCTTGTGGCGCGGGGCGAGATCATCAGCGGGCCTGTGGCCGCCTTTTTGACGGATGGCAGCGGAGATTCCCGCGTCACAATTGTGGAGGAGGAATTCTTATGAAATTGATTTTAGCTATTATTAACCACGACGACGCGCACAGCGTCATTCAGCACCTGACACAGGGCGGGTTTCCCGTCACCAAACTGGCCACCACCGGCGGCTTTTTGATGGTGGGCAATGTCACCATCATCATTGGCGTGGAGGATGATAAACTGGATGGCGCCATGGAAATCATCGGGAAATATTCCAACAGCCGCCGTCAGGTCATTCCGACCACGTCCGAGCTGGGACTGGGTTTTTATTCGGCCATGCCGGTGGAAGTGAATGTGGGCGGCGCGACCGTGTTTGTGCTGCCCGTGGATGATTTCAAGAAATTCTAATGCGATGAGGGTTATCTTTCGATGAAGTCCATTTTTCATGCTACAATTCTGACTGGCGGAACAGCGCAGGCCCGTCTCGACGCTGCCGCGGCTCGGATGGCCGACAGCCTCTGTCTGGCGTCGGAGAGGCAGGCCTGTTTGCAGTGCGCGGCCTGCCGCAAGGTCCTGACGTGGGGCCATCCCGACGTGACGGCGCTGTCGCCCGAAGGCCGGGACATTGTAGTCGCGCAGGTGCGCGCACTGCGCTCTGATATGTTTTTGGTGCCGCACGAAGGCCGTCTGAAATGGGTCGTTGTCGAGGCCGACGCGCTCAACCTGCACGCGCAAAACGCCTTATTGGCGCTCCTGGAGGAGCCTCCTTCGTACGCGCGGTTTTTGTTGCTCTCCGCAAATCCCTGCCAGCTGCTGCCCACCGTCCGTTCCCGGTGCGCCGTCGTGTTCCTGTCGGACGCCCCGGAAGAGCTGGCTCCCGCGCCGGAGGCGCAACGCATCATGACGGCTCTTGCGTCCGATGACGAATGGTCTGTTGTGTCGGCCTGCCTGTCTTTAGAAAAGGCCGAGCGTGCCTCCGTGAACATTGCGCTTGACGGACTGGCGCATCTTATTTGCCGAGCGGTGGTACACACCGATGTCTTGACCGCCCGGCGTTTTGGCAGTATAATTGATCAAATACGGCAGTTGCAGGCCATGTTGGAGGCCAATGTGGGCGTTGGGCATGTCTGCGGCGCTTTGGCAGCCTTGCTGTGCGACGAGTCCGGCCGGGTATGTGTGTCCCACACGCCGGAGGGCGCGCCTCATCGCGCTGTGTGAGAAAGGAAGTTATCATTGGTCAAAGTGATTTCTGTGCGCTTCAAAAGAGTGGGTAAAGCCTACTATTTTGACCCCGGTGACATGAATGTTCCCAAGGGCGCGCAAGTGGTGGTTGAGACCTCCTACGGACCTGAAATGGGCACCTGCATCATGCCCGCGCACGAAGTGGACGACGAGAAAATCGTGGCGCCGCTGCGCAAGGTGACGCGGCTGGCCACGCCGGAGGACTACACCGTGGTCTCCCAAAACGCCGAAAAAGAAAAACGCGCGATGGACATTTGCGTGAGAAAAATTGCCGACCACAAGCTCGAAATGAAATTTGTCGATGTGGAATACACGTTTGACGGCAGCAAAATTATCTTCTATTTCACGGCTGACGGCCGTGTGGATTTCCGCGAGCTGGTCAAAGATCTGGCCGGTGTGTTTCGCATGCGCATCGAATTGAGGCAGATCGGCGTGCGCGATGAGGCCAAAATGCTTGGAGGCCTAGGCATCTGCGGAAAACCATTTTGCTGCGCCACTTTTTTGGACGAGTTCCAGCCGGTTTCCATCAAGATGGCGAAAGAACAGAGCCTGTCTCTCAACCCGGTCAAAATTTCCGGCACGTGCGGTCGTCTGATGTGTTGCCTGAAATATGAGCAGGAGGCCTATGAGGATCTTTTGCGCACCACCCCCCGTGTGGACGCACAGGTCAAGACGGTCGACGGTTCCGGCACGGTTGTCGACGTCAGCCTGCTGCGAGGCAATTTGAAGGTGCGGCTTGACGACGCCTCCGACACACTCAAGGTCTTCCACAAGAGTGATGTTGATGTACTCAAAAATGGAGCCCAGCGGAGCAAAAAGCGCACTGCGCCCCGTGATGCCGGTCATGCCAAAGAAAACGGCGACGACGTGAAAGCCACGCGAGCGCCTGCCTCTGTCATGCCGGAATCGGCGGAAGTGGAAACGTAAGGGGAAGTTCCATGAGTCTGTTTGACACACACGCGCATTATGATGACAGCCAGTTTGACGCCGACAGAGATCACGTTTTGGTGGGGCTGCCCGCCACCGGAGTCTCTCTGGTGATGTGTCCGGCTTGCCACATGCAATCGTCCCGCGCTGTTGTGGCTCTGGCGGACAGTTATCCCTTTGTTTACGCCGCTGTGGGCATTCATCCGCACGACGCGTGCCACATGGGCGCCGAGGACATTGACTCCCTGCGCGCGCTGGCCGGGCATACCAAGGTCAAGGCCATCGGGGAAATCGGGCTGGACTATCACTACGATTTCTCGCCTCGCGATGAGCAACTTTTTTGCTTCAGCAGCCAGATGGATCTGGCGCGCGAGCTAACGCTGCCGGTCATCATTCACGACAGGGAAGCCCATGAGGACACAATGCGCGTGGTGCGCGCCTTTCCCGACGTGCGCGGTGTATTTCACTGCTACTCCGGCTCCCTGGAGACGGCGCGGGAACTGGTGGCCTTGGGCTACTACATCTCATTTACCGGTGTGGTGACCTACAAGAACGCCCGCAAGACCCTGGAAACCGCGGCCTGGTTGCCCAGTGACCGAATCATGATTGAGACCGACGCCCCCTATTTGACGCCCGAGCCCTATCGTGGACGGCGTAATGATTCCTCGTTTTTGCATCTGACAAATGAGACATTGGCCGCGCTACGCGGCGTGAGCGCGGAAGAGCTTGCCTGTACGACGACGGAAAACGGCATGCGTCTGTTTGATATCCATGCCTGGCAGGGGAAATAGTGCTGTCCGCCTCTCTCTCCCAATATCTTGCTTTTGTGTTCCCAATATCTTGCTTTTTTCAGCGGTATGTGCTAAACTACTAATAGGGATACGAATCTGTTTTGAGGAGTTGAGCCGTGTGCAGGTGAGTACATATGTGGCCGCGCAGATGTATCAACTTCAGCGCATGCTCAAGTCGGCCTATCAGCGCCAGTTGACTGAAAAATCGTCGGCGCAGGGCGGGCAGATTGTCGATGGCATCTCTGAAAAGAAGCACAAAATGGAAGTCTCGCTCAACCCGTCTGTCGGTTCCAAGATGGATGTTATGATTTAGTGCAATGATATATAGATAAGAGAGCCGGGGTGCCGTTTGGTGCACCTCGGCTCTCTTATTGTGTTGATTTGTCAAAAATACCGGGAGGCGATCCCGCCTCCCGGTATTTTGTTATTATTCGTAGAGGGATTTCATCTTTTCCAGCTTTTCGTATTTTTCCATCGCCGCCTGCTCGGCCAGATTAAACAGCTCCTCAGCCCTGTCAGGGTAGGAGAGATTGAGCGACGAATAGCGCACTTCGCTGCGGATAAAGTCGCCGTACTTGGCGGTGGGCGCTTTGGAGTCGAGCTGGAACGGATTCTTGCCCTCGCTCTTCATGCGCGGGTCAAAGCGGAACATGTGCCAATAGCCAGCTTCCACAGCGGCCTTGGTCTCGGCAATGGAGTTGCCCATGCCGCCCTTCATGCCGTGGTTGATACAGGGCGCATACGCGATGACAATGGACGGACCCTTGTAGCTTTCAGCCTCAGTAATGGCTTTGATGGTCTGATTGTAGTTGGCGCCCATGGCGATCTGCGCCACATAGACGTAGCCGTAGCTCATGGCAATCTGCGCGAGATCCTTTTTGGCCTGTGCCTTACCTGCGGCGGCAAACTGCGCCACCTGGCCGATCTGAGAGGCTTTGGATGCCTGCCCGCCGGTATTGGAATAGACCTCCGTGTCGAAGACAAAGATGTTGACATCTTCGCCCGAAGCAATCACATGGTCGAGTCCGCCGAAGCCGATGTCGTAAGCCCAACCGTCGCCGCCAAAAATCCAAATGGATTTCTTGACGAGCATATCCTGGTCTTTGAGGATATCGCGGGCGGCCGTACAGGCCGCGCAGGTGCACCAATGGTTCTTGGCGTCCCAGTATTTCTCCTCATATTCGGTGCCGACCAGATCGACGTCGACACCGTCCTTCAGTTGACAAACAAATTCTTCGCTCGTCACTTTGGATGCCTCGCCGTCGTCCCGGGCATCCAGCCATTTCTGGGCGGCCTCTTTGAGGGGCGGATACACCCAATGCGCGGCGAGAAGGGCATTCACTTTTTCGACCAGTCCCTCCCGACGCTGTTGCACGCCGAGCGACATACCCAGACCAAATTCGGCGTTGTCTTCAAACAAGGAGTTGGCCCAAGCGGGACCGCGGCCCTGTTTGTTGACAGTGTATGGCGTAGCCGGCGCGCTGCCGCCCCAGATGGATGAGCAGCCGGTGGCGTTGGCGATATACATGCGGTCACCGTAGAGTTGGGTAATCAGGCGGGCATACGGCGTTTCGCCGCAGCCGGCGCAGGCCCCGGAGAACTCCATAAGAGGCTGCTTAAATTGGCTGCCCTTGACTGTACCCACTTTAAACGCGTCCAAGGCAGAGGCCTTCTCGGTGACGTGCGTAAACAGGTACTCGTACTGCTTGGCCACATCCGCCTGGCTTTCCAGCGGTTTCATGACCAGCGCTTTTTCCTTGGCCGGGCAGATGTTGGCGCAAGAGGCGCAGCCTGTGCAGTCCAGCACGGACGGCGTGATGGAGAATTTAAGTGTGTCGCAGCCCTTGCCGGTCATGCCGACGAGCTTGGTGCCGGTTGGCGCGGCGGCGGCTTCAGCCTCGTCCACCGCAAAGGCGCGGATGACGGCGTGCGGACAAACATAGGCACACTGGTTGCACTGGATGCAGTTGGCAGGAATCCACTCCGGCACATCCACGGCAATCCCGCGTTTCTCGTAAGCGGCGCTGCCCTGCGGGAATGTCCCGTCCTCGGCGCCGGAAAAGGCGGAAACAGGCAATGTATCGCCGCGCTGACCGTTGACGGGGATAAGGATGTTCTCTACGAACTTGACCAACTCAGGACGGTCGCCGGCGACCTTCGGGATCGGCAGGCTGCCGTCGGCCGTCGCCCAGTCGGCGGGCACGTCAATTTTTTTGAGGTTTTGCACACCGGCATCAATGGCGGCATGGTTCATGGCAACAATTTTCTCGCCCTTCTTGCCATACGTAGCCACTACGGCGTCCTTCATATACTTGACGGCGTCGTCAAGCGGAATGATGTTTGTCAGCTTGAAAAATGCCGACTGCAAAATCATATTGATGCGGCCACCCAGACCAATTTCGCGCGCCAGGCCAATTCCGTCGACCGTATACAGGCTGATGTTGTTGTCGGCAATATAGCGCTTCATGCTACCGGGCAGGTGAGCGGACAGCTCATTGACATCCCAGGCGCAGTTGAGCAGGAATGTGCCGCCGGGCTTAACGTCTTCCACCATTTTGTATTTGTCCACATAGCTGGGATTGTGGCAGGCCACAAAGTCCGCTTTGGAGACAAAGTAGGTCGATTTAATGGGCTTGTCGCCAAACCGCAGGTGCGAAACGGTCACGCCGCCCGACTTTTTGGAGTCATAGGCGAAATAGGCCTGCACTTTCATGTCGGTGTGGTCGCCAATGATCTTGATCGAGTTTTTGTTGGCGCCCACGGTGCCATCGGCGCCCAGTCCCCAAAATTTGCAGGAGACAATGCCCTCCGGCGTGGTGTCCGGATTTTCGTCGATGGGCAAAGACAGGTGGGTCACATCATCCACGATGCCGACGGTAAAGCCGTTTTTGAGCGCGGCGGCATTGAGATGTTTGTACACCGCAATGATGTTTGACGGCGGGGTGTCTTTGGAACTCAGGCCGTAACGTCCGCCCACAATGGTCACACCGGGCAGCGCGCCTAAAGCCAGCGTGGACAGCACGTCCAAATACAGGGGTTCGCCCAGGGCGCCCGGCTCTTTTGTGCGGTCGAGCACGGCAATTTTTTTGACGGTTTTGGGCAGCGCGGCCACAAATTTTTCGCTGACCCAGGGGCGGTACAGCCGCACCTTGACCAAACCGACTTTTTCGCCGCGTTTGAGCAGATAGTCAATGGTTTCTTCAATGGTGTCGCAGACACTGCCCATGGCCACGATGACTCTCTCCGCATCGGGCGCGCCGTAGTAGTTAAACAGTTTGTAATCGGTACCCGCCTCTTTGTTGACGGCATCCATGTACTGTTCGACCACGGCGGGCAGCTCGTTGTAATATGGATTGCAGGCTTCACGGGCTTGGAAGAAGATGTCGGGGTTTTGCGCTGTGCCGCGCAAAACCGGGTGCTCCGGGTTGAGCGCTCGGTTGTGGAATGCGTTGAGCGCGTCGTGATCCAGCATCCCTTTGAGTGTGTCATAGTCCCAAACTTCAATTTTTTGCATCTCGTGGGAGGTCCGGAATCCGTCAAAGAAATGCAAAAAAGGAACTCGGCCGCGCAATGCGGACAAATGCGCCACAGCGCCCAGATCCATGACCTCCTGGGGATTCGTCGCTGCCATCAGCGCAAAACCGGTCTGACGGCAGGCCATAACGTCAGAGTGGTCTCCAAAAATAGACAGCGCGTGCGAGGCCAGCGTGCGCGCAGAGCAGTGAATCACGCCGGGCAACAGCTCGCCCGCGATCTTGTACATGTTGGGAATCATCAGCAGAAGACCCTGCGACGCGGTAAAGGTGGTTGTCAGCGCGCCGGCAGCCAGTGACCCGTGAACCGCGCCCGCCGCGCCCGCTTCAGATTGCATTTCAACCACACGCACCGGCTGGTCAAACATGTTCTTCTGCCCCGCCGCAGACCATTTGTCCGCGAGTTCAGCCATGACTGACGACGGCGTAATGGGATAGATACCCGCCACGTCGGTAAAGGCATAGGCGACATGAGCGGCTGCCGTGTTGCCATCCATGGTTTTTTTCTTTCTTGCCATTTCGAAGCTTCCTCCTTGGTGTTCGATTAAATCGTATGATAGTATTATTGAAACAGAGTCATTCTATCACGTATTCAGGCGTGTGTAAACCAGATTTATCTGTTATTCGCACATAATGTATAATTTTGCCTGTCGCATGGCGCTCTCGGCATCGCGCCCCATTGCCCACCGGCAACGGTTTCGCCTCTCTGTGCGCCTCACTCAGCGTCCGGTTCGTTTTCGACATAAAACACGTTCAGACGCCGCCGTACCGCCTCGTCAATTCGTTCTATTGGCAGCCGTCCGTCGGAAACCGCTTTATAGACGCCATCGACGGCCGCCGTCAGGTCCGCCGGCATCAGTATAATGTCGCACCCGGCACTCAGCGCCAAAATGGCCGCCTCGGCCGAACCGTAATTGTCGGTGATGGCTTCCATCTGCATGGAGTCGGTGATCACAAGGCCGTTATAGCCGAGACTCCGACGCAAAAATCCGTTGACAATGGAAGGGGAGAGCGAGGCCGGCGTTTCCTCCGCGGCGACGTCGGGCAAACTGATGTGCCCCACCATGACCATCGGCGCGCCCGCCTCAATGCCGGCTGTAAACGGCAGCCATTCCACAGTGGTGAGATGTTCCAGGTTGGCATAGAGAGACACGGCCCCTGTGTGACTGTCGCCCTCGGTTCCGCCATGTCCGGGAAAGTGCTTGAGACAGGAGACAATGCTCGCCGCCTTGAGTCCCTTGACGGCGGCGGTGACACAGTCCGCCACCACCTGCGGATCGTCGGAAAACGAGCGGTCGCCGATGGCCGTGTTACGCGGATCGGTCAGCACGTCGCACACCGGCGCGAAGTTGACGTTAAAACCCAATTCGCGCACGGCGCCGCCCAACTTGTACATGTCGGCGTACAGCGCCTTCATATCCCCTGCGGCGCCCATTTGCGCCATCGGAGGCAAGCTGGGCACGCCGGACAGCTTCGACAGGCGGGACACGCGACCGCCCTCTTCATCCACGCCAACGGCAAACCCGTTGCCGCCGAGCTCCTTAAAGCCTTCAATGAGCGTTTGAACCTGCTGTGTCGAGCTCACATTTTCGGCAAAAAACACCACGCCGGACACAGGGGTATTGGCATACGCTGTTCTGGTTTTTTTGAGCATTTTTGTGACAGTACCCCCCAGCTGGGAGGGTTTGACCCAAAACAGCGAGGCCACTTTGTCCTGCAATGACATATTGTCCATGACTGTTTCGATGGCCTTCTCTCTTGAGGACGGCGGCACCGGGGTAGGCGGTGGCGCGGTTGACGGTTTGAGCGTGGGCGACGGGACTGCCTCCGGCGAAACGGCGGGTGTGAGCGACGCTTTGTCTACAGAGGCGGGCGACGCGCTCGGTTGCTCCGTTGACGTGGGTGATTCGACCGCACAGCCAGCCAGCAACGCCGCGCACAGCGCCACCATGAGTACGCACGTAAAAAACTTCATATTCGTCTCCAAAATCAGTCTATGTCTTCGATTCAGTGGATCAAGATATCCGCAAACAGCCAGATGTTGAGCGCCGTAACCATGGCCCCTAGGGCAACCAACAGCCAGCGCATATACGGGCCGTTGGCGTGTGTCCCCATAATTTTTTTTGACGACGTCAGTTTGATCTGCGAAAAAATCGTAATCGGCAGCTGTATGCACAGGAGCATCTGCGAGTACACCAGAACCGAAAAGGCGTCGGAGACAAAAAAGATGACGATGGTCGCGACAATCAACGTGATCGACACACCCCAACGGGAGTGTGAATCTTTGATGTCATAGGTTTCTTTGAACATACCGGCGAAAATGCTGCCACCCGCCATGCCCGCGGTAATGGAGGACGCCACGCCGGCAAACAGCAGTGCCACGGCAAAAATAACAGCCGCGGCGTCGCCCAGCAGCGGAGACAAAATTGTCTGCGCCTGCGAAATGTCCTGCACAACGATGCCGTTTGCAAAAAAAACGGTGGCCGCAATAATGACAATGGCGCTGTTGATGGCCCAGCCGATGCCCATGGAGGTGATGGTGTCCAAAAACTCAAACTTGAGCTGCCGACGAATTGTTTTCTCGTCCTCCAGATTCCATTGGCGGCTCTGGATAACCTCTGAGTGCAAAAACAAGTTATGCGGCATCACCACCGCACCCAGCACGCTCATAACAATGGGAATACTGCCGTCCGGAAAGTCGGGCTTGACCAGCCCCACGGCAGCTTGTCCCCATGCGACGTTGACAAAAAAGAGCTCGGCCAAAAACGCAAAGCCAATGAGCGAGACAAAGCCGATGATGATTTTCTCCAATTTTCGGTAGGCGTTTCCAAAAATGAGCCACAGTACAACCGCCAGGACAATCACGGCGCCCACAGGTACCGGCAGCCCAAACAGCATGTTGAGCGCCAGCGCGCCGCCGAGCACTTCGGCCATGGCCGTCGCCACAGCGGCCAGCATGGCCGTGGAGAGCACCGTGCGCGACACAGGGCGCGGAAAGTACGCCGTGGCGCTCTCCGCCAGGCACAAACCTGTGGCTATGCCCAGATGGGCGGCGTTGTGCTGCAAAATGGCAAGGATGATTGTCGAAAGTGTGACCACCCATAAAAGCCGGTACCCATAGGCAGACCCCGCAGCCAGGTTGGACGCCCAGTTTCCGGGGTCAATAAACCCCACCGTCACCAGCAAACCCGGGCCGATGTACTTGAGAAAATCCAACGCGGGTCTGTGCGGTGGTTTAAGCTTGTTGCCCATGTCGCCTCTTTTCTATGAAAAACAGACCAATCCATATTGTGACGCCCACTGCGCCAAGCAGGCCGGCGGCAACTGGGTCGTATTGTCGAAGAAAGCGCGCCCGTTGAAGAGCCGCAGCGCCCGTTCCATGAGCAACGGGTCATGCGCCGCCAGGCACAGCGGCTTGCCGATGAGATACTGGTTTTCCGCCAGAATGTCGGGGTCTTCGTCTTCGATCATCATGATTTTTATGGCGCCGTGCGGTTGGTCCTCATTGTCAATGATGGCCTCCGGCAACTCAGGCGAGCACTCGATGGCTCCTCCGACATCGATATCCGGGGTGATGAAAAAGGCGTCCTTGTTGTTGGCGCAGGCAAACGTATCGTCCTCCTGGCGCATCGGAGTTCCGGCGGTGGTCTTGTCCAGCGCGTCCAGCGCTGTGCGCAGCGCGCCGATGTGGGCCGGGCCCGTACCGCAGCAACCGCCAAACAGGCGCACGCCGCAGGCCCAAAGCTCTGGCAAGAAAGCGCAAAACTGCTCCGGTGTCAGCGTATAGACAAACCGACCGTCCTTGTTTTCCGGAAGACCGGCATTCGGCTGCACAAGCAGCGGCACGCGCGCATAAGGGGCGATCCGGCGCATGTGCGGCAGAAGCGCCTCCGGTGAGCACGCGCAGTTGACACCGAACGCGGAGATCCCCATGCCCTGCAATGTCACCAGTGCGCACAACAAATCGGCGCCAGACAGGCAGCGTCCGTGTTCATCGCAGGTAAAGCTCACCACAATGGGTTTGTCGGACACCGTACGCCCGGCGAGCACGGCCGCCCGCGCTTCAAAGAGCGTAGTGGTCGTCTCCACGAGGAAAAAGTCAACGCCCGCTCTGTCCAGCACCGCCATCTGTTCGGAGTAGATGTCCACCAGGGTCTCAAAGGGGGTATCGCCGAACGGCTCAATATACAGACCAGTGGGCGAAATGTCTCCACACACAGGCCGGTCACCGGCCACCTCGCGCGACAACGCCACCAGCGCCCTGTTGATCTCCTCGACCTCGCCACTCAACCCATGTGCGCTCAGGGCTGCGCAGTTGGCCCCGAAGGTGGGTGCCGTCAGCACGTCACTGCCGGCGTCTAAATACGAACGCTGCAAGTCCTGCAGGATCTTAGGATGCTCCAAAATCCATGTCTCGAGACAGCTGCCGAGGGGAAATCCGGCTGCCTGCATGTGTGTTCCAGTGGCGCCATCAAATAGTGTCGGCAGCGCAAATGGGAGGGGACATGGGGCTTGCTCAATGTCCATACGGGCTCCTTTCTCATTGGTCCTTCTCTTTTTCGGTGTCTCGCACCAATATGCCTCAGGGGCGGTGGTCTTGCCGGACAGTGGCTCGGCCATTGTCATATTGTACTCGGCCCATTGCGCCGTTGATGATCTGCATTTGCGGCGGTGTATGCCCAATGTCGGCGTCATAGACAACAGGGATATCCAAGCCTGAAAAACTTTGCGCCAGTGCGTCAACCAAGGTGAAATCCCGATTGTCACCGTAGCCGTCGGGCCGTCCGAACAACACGCCGCGGCAGCGCTCGAACCAGCCGCAGGTGCGCATCTGCCACAGGGTGCGGTAAATATCGGCCGCTTTCATCTCGCAACTCTCCAGCGACCAGATAAACCCGTCTTTGCCGTAGCGGCTCAGGAATGCGTCCACCGGCGCGAAGGGCGTGCCGATCAGCTTGCATAGCACATCCAGACAACCCCCGATCATGCGGCCTTCAAAGGTGACAGCCGATTCTCCTCCGAGCGTTTTCCACAAACCGGGCCGGTCGCGCCAATAGGCGTCCCCGGTGACGCCTTCCCCACTGGTAAAACGCCCCCAGTTTTCGGCACTGCTCTGCAAAAGGGCCGGTGCGCTCATCGCCTGAAACGCCATCAGGTCGGACGGCGCAATGCGAGCGTATCCCATATTCATCAAATTGGATCCGTGCACCGTGGCGACATCGCACAGCAGCATGAGTGGAAACAACAGCGTGGTGGTGTCGGAATATCCGCACACCCACTTGGGCGGTAGGTCCCGCAGATGCGAAAACGCCAGCAGCGGCAAAACATCCATGAGAAATTCCCCGCCCCACGGCGGCAAAATGGCGGCAACATGAGGGGCTTCATACATCCGGGTAAACTCGTCGGCGCGTATGCGCGCGTCAGCACTGACGCATTTGGCATCTTGTCGCACAGAAGGGGACAACTGCATTTGATAGCCAAGCGCTGTGACGTTTTCCACCGCTTTGTCCAGCCGCCCCAGCAACGTGCCGGATACGCCGCTGGAAGGGGCGCACACGCCGATTGTATCGCCGGGTTTCAGCGCTGCCGGGTACCTCATCGTGTCACTTCTCTTTCGCGCCTGCTGCCTGCGGTTTGCCGGAAGAGCCTCCGTCCATTTTCCCGGTTTTTCCCCCCAACATGACGCCGGATAAAATATTCGTGTCGTAGGTAAATTGGAGCGTACGGCGCTCTCGCTGCCGTTTGAACGCCAGCGCAAGCATGTTGTCGAGCAGTCCAGAAAACCCCAGTCCGGCTGGCTCCCAGAGATAGAAGGCCAGCGAGCCGGGGCTGGGATTGATCTCATTGACATATAGGTTGCCCGTATCGGTGTCCAGCAAAAAGTCGACGCGCGCCACCCCGCGGCAGCCCAGCGTCTGAAATGTCCTGACCGCCAGTTCTGTGACTAAATCACGCAACTCGGCGGTGAGGTCGGCGGGAATGACCCTCTTTGCCGTGCTCATGCCGCCGGTTTTCTTGTCCGACGACAGATATTTGTCCTGATAGCTGAGGATTTCGTCGCCCCCAATCGGCTCTTCGCAGAGGGAGGGGCGAGCGACCTCCGTGTCGCCAAGGACGGCGCAGTTGATCTCCCTCAGATTGACGAGAGAAGGTTCCACCAACGCGCGGGCGGCATATTTAAAGCTGTTGTCCAGTGCCCGCCGCAGCTGCGCCTGTGTTTGCGCCTTGGAAATGCCCACACTGGAGCCCAGGTTGACGGGCTTTATTATCATGGGATAGGAAAACTCGGCCTCCAATTGGGCCACTTCATCGTCAGGTCGCTCGTTCCAGTCGAAATTGTTGACCGCCAACGCCGGCAACACCGGAATGTTGGCGCTCTGCAACAGCGTTTTGGACACGGCTTTGTCCATGCAAATGGCCGAGGACAACACGTCTGGTCCCGTATACGCCAGCCCCAGCGACTCCAGAAAGCCCTGGAGCGTCCCGTCCTCTACATTGGTACCGTGCACGACAGGTATCACGACATCGAGATAGCCGACCACATTGTTTCCAATGCGTTTGGCGGGATGCCGCAGCAGCGCGACCCTCCCGTTTTCCCTCGTCAGAATGATCTGTGTCCCCGCGCCCAAAAGGGCCGGCAAATCACGATAATTGGCAATGTCACCAAAATCCGGGCCGGTGTAATACAGCCCTTGCTTGGAAATGTAGACCGGTATGGCGTCGTATTTTTTTCTGTCCAGCGCGGCAAAAGCCTGCAGGCCCGAGATGATGGACACCTCATGCTCAACGCTCTTGCCTCCAAAAATGACGCCTACTTGGATTTTCAATGCGATACCTCCTGATGCAATTCGGGCCTGCACAAAACGGTCCTGAGGCGGGCCCCTGCTGTGCGCAGGCAACATGTCGGACGCACAGGCCACCGCACGCCGTCACGGCGGCGGGCCATATCATAGCCAATATTATTCTAATGCATCTTGTCCCATGACGACATTGAGTTGTCCGTTCTGATATTGATCGACACGAGCCAGCGCATTGTCTTCAAACACCATAATATAGTAAGATCCGTCGTCGTTGTTGACGGTGACGGTATTGAAATGGGTCTCATATTTTTGCGCATCGCTCACCACATTTTTTGCGTCCAGCAGACTTTGTGCCTCTTGAAGTGTCTGCCCCAAGGAAAACTGAATGGTGCACGCCTTGCCCTGCTGCCGAAATGACAGCCGACCGTCCCCAGGCTGCGGTGAAAAAAAAGTAGCCCATGCGCCGCAGGTCAACCCGGCAACAAGGAAAAAGACAAGAACCCAGACAGCCAGGCCCGGCGCCTTGTTTTTTTTGCGTACCGAGACCAGTACAACCGCCAGTAACACAAGCGCAACTGCGGCGACAACCCAACCGATTATGGCTCCGTTCATCTCAAGCCAATCCCACATATTTCCACTCCTTACAGGTCGGTATCGACACCCCGGCGAATCCCAAATTATTTTAGCGAGGGCCTTCCCCCATCGCTATTTTCTGTTCCTGCGCCACTCAAGAAGTCCTCTGATGCGGCCGGCGGGCTCCAAAAGGTCACTGATCGACCGGTCGTAATTGAGTGTTTCAATAATATAGGAGATGTATTTCGACATATCCACTTCCTGAAACCACGGGCGATCCGACAACCCGGGCTGGCGATAGACGAGATTGGTGGTAAAAACCTTGTCAATCATGCCCTGGGCATACGCCTCGTCAAAGCTTGACATGCCCTCGGCAAACAGGCCGAAGGTGGCAAAAATGATGATGCGGCGCGCCCCCAGCGCCTTGAGAATTTTAGAGATACTCAACATGGAGTCGCCGGAGGAGATGATGTCGTCGACCACTATCACATCTTTTCCCGCCACATTGTCTCCCAAAAACTCATGCTTGACAATGGGGTTTCTGCCGTTGACCATGCGCGTGTAATCGCGTCTCTTGTAAAACATGCCCAAGTCGACGCCCAACACGGAGGAGTAGAAGATGCTGCGCGTCATGCTGCCCTCGTCAGGCGAGATAATCATCAGATTGTTGCTGTCTACGACAAAATCAGGATACGTTCTGAACAGCGCCTTGATCATTTGATAGGTCGGCCTGACATTTTCAAACCCTTTGAGCGGCACGGCGTTTTGCACCCGGGAGTCGTGGGCGTCAAATGTGATAATATTCTCCACACCCATGTGTGTCATCTCTTGGAGGGCCAGCGCACAGTCGAGCGATTCGCGCGAAAACCGGCGGTGCTGCCGCCCTTCGTATAGCATGGGCATGATGACAGTGATGCGGCGTGCCTTGCCCCCCGTAGCGGCAATGACGCGCTTGAGGTCCTGAAAGTGATCGTCGGGGCTCATGGGCACCGTCATGTTGTACATGGGGTAAGTGACGCCGTAGTTGAACACGTCGGCAAGAATATACAGATCGTATCCGCGCACCGACTGCTCAATCAACGCCTTTCCCTCACCTGTGTTAAACCGCGGGCAGGAGATCTGCATCTGAAAGCGGCCGGGCTCAATGGCCGTGGCGTCCTCCATGGACAGCTGCCCCTGCGGATGCGCTTCCGAGCGCCAACGGGTGAGGTAGGAGTCTATGCGGGCAATGAGTTCTTCACAGCCGCGCAGACCGATAATCCCCAACGGTGCGTAGGGGTAATGCTCTTCGTTGTTCATCTTTCATACCTCATTCTTTCGTGATAGACAACGCGTAAGAAAGTGATTCAAAAGAGGGGATGTCCAATGTCTCGCCGCGCGATGAGGGTGAAATGCCACAGGATAAGATGACTTCCGCCAAACGGATTTTCGTCAGTCCGACCGTGCCGGACAGCGCGTTGGCCAGCGTCTTGCGCCTTTGGCCAAAAGCCGCCCGCACAACGCGGGAAAACCATTTTGGATCGCGCAGCGGGATATCGCGGCGCGTCAGTTTGATCACACTGGACGTGACTTGGGGCCGCGGCGTAAAGCAGTTCGGAGGCACATCAAATAAAATCTCCGTTTCCGCCCGCACCCTCGCATAGACGGTAATCGCGCCGTACTCCGGCGTGCCCGGGCGTGCACACAGCCGCTGCGCCACCTCGCGCTGCACCATGACCGTGATGCTTTCAAACAAGCCCGCGTCGAGCAGACAGGTCAGCACCGGAGTCGTGATGGCATAGGGCAGGTTGGCGCACACGACAGGCGTCAGCCCGGAAAAGTGACGCGCCACCAGTGCTGTGAGATCTGTTTTAAGGATGTCGCCTTCCACCAGTGTAACGTTGTCCAGTCCATGAAGGGTTTCTGCCAACACCGGCCCGAGGGTTTTGTCCACCTCAACGGCCACCACATGGCCGGCCGCGCCGGACATCTGCCACGTGAGCGCGCCTAGGCCGGGACCGATTTCCAGCACACCGTGCGAGCTGTTTAACCCGGCGCGCTCCACGATGGTGCGGGGCACCCAGCTCTCAGTCAAAAAATTTTGTCCGTACCGGCGGGAAAAATGAAACCCGTGCCGAGACAATATCTCTCGGATGAATTTATTGTCGCAAAGCCGACTTCCACCCTGTTCCACAGGCTTCATCTCCTAACATACGACTACTAGTGTATCAAAGGAGCGACCGAACGTCAAACCGTTTTCGGACATTTTAGCGAGAGTTCCAATATTTTGCTCCGACAGAAGACGTTTTTCTCATTATTTCAACGAATTCGGCGCGTCTCGCCGCCTCATAACCGCTTTTTCTTCACCGCGCCGCCGCAAATCGGCGGACACGGCATACCCGCGCACAGCCGCCACAATGACGGCACCCAACGTCACGGCCCTGTCGAAAACAGCGTTTTCAACAGGGCCGGCGACCTATTTTTTGTTGTCAGCGAATGATTGAAAAGGCGAGGACAAGGCCGGCAAAGACGATGGACACCATCGAGATGAGCTTAATGAGAATGTTAATTGAGGGGCCCGACGTGTCCTTAAATGGGTCGCCCACCGTATCGCCCACCACAGCCGCTTTGTGCGCGTCGGAGCCTTTGCCCCCCAGCGCGCCGCCTTCGATGTGCTTTTTGGCGTTGTCCCAGGCACCGCCGGAGTTGGCCATCATGATGGCCAGCACGAAACCCGACACCGTGGCGCCGCCAAGCAGTCCGATGACGCCGTTGACACCCAAAATCAGGCCGACAGCAACGGGGACAATGATGGCGGTCAGCGCCGGCGCAATCATCTCTTTCTGCGCGCCGCGCGTGCAGATGTCGACGCAGGTGGCATAGTCCGCCTCCGCCTTGCCCTGCATGAGTCCCTTGATCTCTTTGAACTGGCGGCGCACTTCGATGACAATCTTCTGCGCGGCGCGGCCCACTGCCTCCATGGTCATGGCGGCAAACACAAATGGCAGTACACCGCCGATGAACAGTCCAACGAGTACGGCGGGGTTTGTCAGCTCAATGTTGAACTTAAAATCGGGTCGTAGCACGAGGATCTGATCCTTGTAGGCCGCAATGAGCGCCAGCGCGGTCAGCGCGGCGGAGCCGATGGCAAATCCTTTTCCTGTGGCCGCCGTGGTGTTGCCCAAGCTGTCGAGGGCGTCGGTGCGCTCGCGCACATGCGCGCCCAATCCGCTCATCTCGGCAATGCCGCCGGCGTTGTCGGCCACGGGGCCGTAAGCGTCGGTGGCCAACGTGATGCCCAGTGTGGCCAGCATGCCGACCGCGGAAATGCCCACGCCGTAGAGCCCCTGCTCAAAGCTGGCCGCGCCACCCGAGCAGTAGAAGCTGGCCAGCACCGACGCGCCCACAACCAAGACAGGAATGGCGGTGGACTTCATGCCCAACGCAATGCCTGCGATAATGGTGGTCGCCGCGCCCGTCCGGGTCGACTCTGCCAATTGTTTTGTCGGTTTGTAGCTGTCCGAGGTAAAGTACTCGGTAAAAAAGCCAATGAGCACACCGGTCAGCAAACCGGACAGAACGGCGAAATACACGCCTGTGTGCTCCGGCATCGTAATTCTGATGAGCGGATAGGCCAATACGGCGATGAGCCCCGCCGAAATATATGTACCCTTGCGCAGAGCCGCCAGCAAGACTTTCTGGCTGGCCTGCTCGCCGGACTTGACAAAAAACGTTCCGATGATTGACGAGATCATGCCCAGCGCGGCCATAATCATCGGCACCAAAGCGCCGGCGAAGCCATGCCCGGCCGCCACCGCCAGCGCCATGGTCGCTACGACCGAACCGACATACGATTCATAGAGGTCGGCACCCATGCCGGCCACGTCACCGACGTTGTCGCCGACGTTGTCGGCAATAACGGCCGGGTTTCTCGGGTCATCCTCCGGAATGCCCGCTTCCACCTTGCCCACCAAGTCGGCGCCCACATCGGCCGCCTTGGTGAAAATGCCGCCGCCCACACGCGCAAACAACGCCATGGACGAAGCCCCCATGCCAAACGTGAGCATGGCCGAGGAAATGGCCTGAATCTGGGCGTCACCGCTGAGGTTGGCCATGAAAACATACTTGAGCAGAAGATACCAGGCGGACATGTCGAGCAGACCAAGACCCACAACAGTGAATCCCATGACGGCGCCGGACGAAAAGGCAATGCGAAGGCCTTTGTTCAGGCTGGAGTTGGCCGCCCAAGCCGTTCTGGCGTTGGCCGAGGTGGCAATTTTCATGCCGATGTATCCGGACAGGCCGGAAAAAAAGCCGCCCGTTATAAACGCAAAGGGGACAAAGGGGTTGAGCAGCGCGGTTTCCGCTCCGGCGGGCGTGACGAGGGACAGAACCAGCAGTATGGCAAACATAGCAATGAAAAAAAGAGCCACACCTTTATATTGTCTCCGCAAAAAGGCGTTCGCGCCTTGACGGATAGACCCGGAAATGCGAATCATGGTGTCGTTGCCTTCGGGCGCTTTCATAATAACGCGTGACAGGTAAAACGCATACATGAGTGCGAGAACCGCACATGCCGGGACAAGGATTTCCGCTATTCTCATGACTAACGCGATGTCCACTCCCATACTAAATCTCCTTCTCTTTGTCTTTTTAATTGGACGTTGTGGCCAAAACGTGGGCAAGTCCCTCTATGTGCCGCGTCTGACGATCACACCACCTCCATCATCATTATACTCGTTTCTTTACAAAAAACAATCACAATCGAACGATATTTCCCGCCTGACCAACAGGCAGGAGAAATCGAGACTATTTTCCCGATTTCTCCTGTCGGCGTCCTCTGTCCGGCCGTTTCTCGGACGGCGTTCTTTTCCCTGCGGATCGGCTCTCGGCCCGCTTGTTTTGTTCGGCGGGCCGGGCCGTGTCTTTTCTCAGCGGTTCCGGCCGGATCAAGGTCTGTCTGCCAAATCCGATCAGGTCGGTGCGACGCGCCTCTTTGAGCGCCTGGATGACAAGTGCGCGCTTTTCAGGTCTCTTGTATTGCAACAGCGCGCGTTGCATGGCCTTTTCGCGCGGTGTCCGGGGAACGTAAACGGGCGCGAGTGTCCGCGGGTGGAGCCCTGTATAATACATGCAGGTAGAAATTGAACCGGGCGTGGGATAAAAATCCTGCACCTGCTCCGGCTGACGACCGGTATCCCGCAGCATCTCCGCCAGCGTGACAGCGTCTCTGAGTGTACATCCCGGGTGAGAGGAAATCAGATAGGGCACAAGAAACTGCTGTTTTTCATACCGCCGGTTGAGCCGGGCATACTTCTCGGAAAACTGCCTGTACATCTCGAATCGGGGCTTGCCCATACAGTCGAGCACACTGTCCACGCAGTGCTCCGGCGCGACCTTGAGTTGCCCGCTGATGTGGTGCTGCACGAGCTCGGGGAGCGCCTCCCCACTTGGCTCCAACATCAGGTAGTCGTACCGCAGTCCGGAGCGCACAAAGACCTTTTTGACGCCCGGCAGAGACCGCAACCGTCGCAACAGCTCGATAAAGTCAGTGTGGTCGGCGTCAAGATGCTTACAGGGCGCGGGCGTCAGGCAATTTTTGCCCCGGCACACGCCGTGCGTCTCCTGCTGTTTGCAAGAGGGATGACGAAAATTGGCCGTCGGCCCGCCCACGTCGTGAATATACCCTTTGAAGTCGGGGCGCGCAATCAGTTTCTGCGCCTCTTTCACCAGTGAATCCTGGCTGCGCGCAGAAATCGACCGGCCCTGGTGAAACGTCAGCGCGCAAAAGTGACACCCGCCAAAGCACCCCCGCGTGTGAATCAGGGAAAACTTCACTTCCTCCAACGCAGGCACACCTCCCAGCTCGTCATACATGGGGTGTGCATCACCGACAAACGGCAGCGCGGCGACGCTGTCAAGTTCCTGAGTCTTCAGCGGCGCGGCGGGCGCGTTTTGCAGCAGCCATCTGTCTCCATGCAGCTGTATTACGGCGCGGCCGCGCACCGCATCCTGCTCGTCATATTGGAGGATGGCCGCGCGGGCATAGTCTTTTTTATCGCGCATGACATCTTCGCACGACGGGCAAAACACATGGGTTTTTGTGTTGTATCTCTCCAGCGGCGCCACCGACACGCAGGTACCGCGCACATCAGTCAGGGCGCTCACCGGTTCTCCTGCGGCCAGCCGATGCGTGATTTCTGTTACGGCGCGTTCTCCCATCCCGTAAACAAGCAAATCGGCGCGGGTGTCAAGCAGAACACTGCGGCGCACCTTGTCCTCCCAGTAGTCGTAATGGGCAAATCGGCGCAACGAGGCCTCCAACCCGCCAATGACCAGCGGCAGGCCGGGAAAGGCCTCACGTAGCCGCTGGGTATAGACAATGACGGCGCGGTCGGGCCTCACGCCCGCGCGTCCGCCCGGCGAATAGAGATCCTCCGAGCGGCGTCGGCGCGCCGCCGTGTAGTGCGCCACCATGGAGTCGAGATTGCCCGACGTGGCCATCGCGGCCAGCCGCGGGCGGCCCAAGGCCCGAAACGGGTCAACGTCGTGCCAGTCCGGCTGACAGAGCAGCGCCACACGAAACCCCTCCGCTTCGAGCACCCGTCCAATGACGGCTGCGCCAAAACTGGGGTGATCCACATAGGCGTCGCCGCTGACCAGTAAAAAGTCGTATCCGTCCCAGCCCCGCCTCTCCATGTCGCTGCGGGACACCGGCAAAAAAGAAAATTCTGCTTTTGTCATGCCTGTAATCTCTGCTTTCGATTCATTTCAATTCACCTTGATATAGGATTTACGGGATAATCCGACCCCGTCGGCCCTTCACACAGGAACCGGCAACGTCTCCTCTCGCCAGTATGCCGAGCCGTCCGGTGCTCGGTGTAAAAATCCGCTGTCAACCATATCGCGCCGTAGCAGGCACCAGTCCCCAAACGTGTGCCACATCTTGAGACAGGCGTTGACCTCGTTTTCAGTGTACCGCCGACCGGTGGCGAAGCGCGTGGCCAAATACCACCACGCCATGCGTTTCAGGCGCCGTTTTGACGGATACTTCGTCAACCGGCCCTCTCCATCGACAAAGGCTCTCAGCGTCGCCATGCAGGTTTCCGTGTACACCGTTCGACACCCCCTCGGCTAAAATGTCCCAATGATAAATCGATAAAAAATATACTTCGGTGCGCTCATGTGTCCTTTCCATTCCCCCACAATCACTTCAGACAAATTGTAGAAGGCGTGAACCTCATCCAGCGTGGGCGCGTCCGGCCCATAACACAGGCGGTCATACTCGCGCGCAAATTGACGGAAGGTCACTCGCCCGGCGCCGCCCAATTTGTCGTCGGCATGCCGCGCCCATTCCATGGGCGTCTCCTCTCTGCGTGCCGGCGCCCCCAGAAAGCCGGCCATCTTCTGGATGCGACGGAAGTGGAACACAACCGCCTCCTTGCGCGGCGCGCCGGGCCGCACCCGCCTGCGCCAGATGTGCACGAACGGCACACCAACAATCACCAGCAGGCACAGTAGCACCGGCAGAAACCACCCGGCGTTTTCCTGCGCGGGCGTGGGACTCGTCTCCGGATCAGCCGCGCCAGCGGGGGGTGTGGGCGACACGGCGGGTGTCGACGGCGGCCGGGACGGCTTGGGCTCGTCTTCAAGTGCTTCTGCAGGGGTCGGCGCACGGTTGTAATTGCTGCGGGCGAAGGTGGATTCAAAGGAGGCCGTGGGGTCAAAGGGTATCCAGCCAAAGGAGTCAAAGTAGACCTCGCACCAGGCATGCGCCTGTTCTCCCGTGGCGTAATAGAGCCCTTGTATTGTGTCTGCCGACGGGACAAATCCCTCCACATATCGCGCGGGGATGTCCAAAGAACGACACATCACCGTCATCGCCGAGGCATAATAGGTGCAGTAGCCTCGTTTCAAGTCAAACAAAAAGTAGTCGACGAAATCCCGTCCCTCCGGTGTCGCGGATACGTCGGTGTCGTAGGGAAATCCCTGGCGCAGAAAAGATTCAATGGCAAGCGCCTTGTCATAGCGCAGCGGGAAATCCCGTGTCAAATCCTCTGCTAGCGTGCGCACGCGGTCCGGCAGCTGGTCAGGCAAACCCAGGTTGTCTTCGTAGGCGTGGTCTCTGCTGTTCTCGAAAAAGCGCAGAAGATCCTCCATGTTCGCATCCGTATTTGCTAAAATGGCAGGTAAATCCCGCTCACCCTCCCGCAGCAGCGTCGCCATTTCGGCCCGGGTGAGCCCAAGGTCATACTCTTCCACTTCATAGCGAAACTCTTTCCCTTGCTGGCTGGGCAGCGACATGTCGCCCACCTGCGAATAGGAGGTGCGGTAAAGCGTCCGCTCATTCGGCGGGGAAATCCGCATGTCGATGGTGTAGTGCGGCACAAATAGGCTCTTGGTGCGCATGTTCCAAAACACGATTTCATGCTTTCGCCGTTTGATGGCGTTGGGCAGGAAGCCAAACGACGACATGATATCGGCGCGATAATCAGTGGTTTCCGTCCATGTCACAAGCGAATTGATCGGTTCCCGGAGCGCCCCATTGTTGTTCTTACCCTGGTAGTCCGCCTGCATAAGAACGCCTGTCAGCAGTTCGTAGTTGGCGGCAAAGGAAAAGCTGTTCGCGCTTTCAGGCAACACAAATGACTCTATTGAATTGTCATCGCCAAAGCGCGCGCCCGCCGTCCAGTCTACCCCTTCAAAATGCTGAAACTGTTCGGCAAGCTCATGCTCCAACCGCCATGATCGGCCTGTGTACGTGTCATATGTGTGACCCTTTAGGTAACTGGGCCGCTCACTTTTGATGTAAAGTACAAGCGAACGGTTTTGCCGCAGGGGGCCTCCCAGTTCCTCATTCCCGTTGAGGCGTTTCAATCCGGCATAAGTGAAGTTTCCGAAACTCACTATGTCGCTGTCGGTATCGTCGCCCACCGGCCAAAACAAGCCCATCTCAGCCGCCCAATTGATAATCGGCTGCCCCAGGTTTTCCGGCTGGTGGGGCATGACCATCGCGAGAATGACCGCCAGCAGGCACAGCGGGCCCGCCGACGCCAGGAAGAGCAGCGGCGAACCCGCGTTGTCGACCCGTTTCATGCGCGCATAGTAGACGTGGCGCACAATATAAAGCGCACTGACACACAGAAACACGAAAAGCGCCGGCACAAACAGTTCCCGCAAATAGAATTCCTGTGCAAAAAACAGGCTGCCGCCCAGCAGCAGCATAAGCGCCGGGTGGATGCGCAACCGCACGATGAGACCGATGGTCAGCGAGGCGCCCAAGCACATCAGCAGCAGAGAGCGCATCAGATAGCCCGCCGGCGGAACCACGATGCTTTGCGAGGCCGACCACACCCAGTTGAAGTATCCGCTCCAATCGAGAAACAACGCGCGCCAGCGCGTGGAGTCCTGAAGCAGCGGAAACAAAAACAGCACCGTTCCCACAAAGAAAACGATGGCGAAGACAAGCGCCAAGGTGGGAATGCGCAGGATGGAAACCCACAGCAGTGACAACAACGCCACACACAGGGCCATCACGCCCACCGAAAAATCATATTGCATGGAGGCAAACGCACCCCAAAGCAGGCAGAAGGCATACAGGAACGTGACCATCCAGTCGCTTACGATGGTCTGCGCGCGCAATTTGTTCATGACGGTGCCTCCACTTCCAGGGCAGCGCGCAAATCGGCGCCGGGCGGCACGACACAGACGGAAAACGGCAGGTTGACCGGCAGATTGAGCGGCGCGTCGTCCGGCGCGGTATAGACGATAGAGGCCGGACTGCCCGGCGTGTGCAATGTAGCGACATCTGTCAAATGTGCCTCGGAGAGTGCCGATGTAAACACCACGGTGCCCGCGAAAGTCTCCGACGGGTTGACTGCGTGGCGCAGCAGCATGTCAAACGGATCCGCACTGTCAAACACAAGCGTGGACAAATGGGCAAACAAGCTGTCAAAGGAGGCTCTGTCCTTTTGCTGGGCATTGAATATCCCGCCGCCGGGCACCGAGGGCCCGTTGAGGTGCACCAGCCTGACGGCAAATTTGTACTGCAGACAATAATACAACACGGCCAGCACCGCCTCCACCAGCCGGTCGGCGACCTCCATCGGGTCTTCCACACCGGACGGCGGGGTGGTGTCAAGCAACAACAGCACTTCGGCCGCCTCTTCATTTTCAAACAGACGGGAGATCAATTCCCCCTTCTGCGCCGTCAGCTTCCAGTGAATGCGGTTGACAGGGTCGCCGTATTGGTATTTGCGCGAGTCAGAGGCGACAGACACTTCGTTGCTGCTGCTGCGGGCCTGCCGCGCCAAAGAGGGCGTCACGCCAAACAGCATGCGGCAGCTGCGCAGCACATAGACGCGGGGACACACCGTCACCGTGAGCGGCCCGGACAGTTTGCACCGCAGCCATAACAGCCCGAGAAAATCACTCAGGTGCACCTCCGGCAACGCAATGTGATACTGCCCCCGGTAGCGGAAGGTGCGTTCGGAAAACACCTCTGCGTGGTCGCCGGGCAGCAGCGCCGACACAGCGCAGGAGGCTGTGATTTGTCCGTCCTCTTTGTCAACAAAATCCACGCGCAAGGCGGGTAAAAACATCGTGCGATTCATGTTGGTCAGGCAGACAAAATGCCTCATTGGCTCTTGTTTCCTCACCAGATGGGCACTGAGCGCCTGCCCGAATCCCACGCGCCTGCGCACCACCAGCAGATGCATGGCCGACAGCAACGGCATCAGCAGGCACAGAAAAAAGATGGAATATGTCACAACTCCACCAAAAAAGAACACCCAAAGCGTCCCTGTCAGGACGACAAACAGGTATGACAGGCGGCGAGTGATCAGGCGACGCTTTTTACGCGCCATGAGTCCGCACCGCCGGCACCGGCGTCTGAAAAAGCGTCTCGGATATGATTTGTCCGGGTGTCTGCCCGCGCAAAACGGCTTCCTGCCGCAAAATGATGCGGTGTGACAACACGGCGGACGCCATCATTTTCACATCGTCGGGCAGAATATATTCGCGCCCGTCGTACAGCGCCAGCGCCTGTGCTGCGCGGTAGAGCGCCAGACTGCCGCGCGGGCTGGCGCCCAGCGCAATTTCGGGATGTTCTCGCGTGCGCCGTACCATTTCAACAATGTATCGATGCAGACTGTCCTCCACATACACGCGCTTGACGCGCTCCTGCAGCGCCACAATGTGCTCTCCGGTGGCCACCGGGCGCAAATGTTTTAATGGGTCGTCCTCTTTAAATCGGCGCAAAATGGATATCTCCTCGTCTGCCGACGGATAGCCCAGGCTGATGCGCATGAAAAAGCGATCCACCTGCGCCTCAGGAAGCGGGTATGTGCCGACATACTCGGACGGGTTTTGCGTGGCCATGACCATAAACGGCGGTCCGACCGGATAGGTGACGCCATCGACCGTCACCTGGTGCTCCTCCATAACCTCCAGCAGGCTGGCCTGCGTTTTGGGCGACGTCCGGTTGATCTCGTCAGCCAGGACGAAGCAGCTCATCACCAGTCCTTGATGGAACTCGAACTCGCCGGTTTTCTGATTGTACATCGAAAAACCGGTGATGTCCGAGGGCAGGATATCCGGCGTAAACTGAATCCGCCTGAACGAGCAGTCCACCGAACGGGCCATGGCAGACACCAGAGAGGTCTTGCCCACGCCCGGTACATCTTCAATAAGCACGTGTCCTTCGCACAGCAGGGCGACGAGCATCAGCTCCGCCGCTTCTCGTTTCCCCACAATCACCCGCTGTATGTTGTCAACGATGGCGCGCATAAGTGCCTGTGTTTTGTGCATTGTTGGGTTCCTCCCCGGCATCGGCCAAAATACGCATAGTAAAAAAGCATCTTTAGTAAGTATACCCTGTTTTTGGGCAATAGACAACCCCGAAACTGCGGCTGTCGTTCGCGACGCCCGCCAAGGAAGAAGGGATCCGCCGCCGTCATTCGTCCTGGGGCGTTTCCCATCCCTCCAGCGGTAGCCGCTGCATGGCGCCAAATATGCGCGCGCGCAGATCCGGATACTGCCTCTCCATCTGCTTGAGCAGCTCCTTGACCTCTTGCCGCTTGGTGTGTCCGTTGGCGGGGCAGGGGTTGTGGCAGATGGGCAGGGACTGCCGCACCGCGCTGGCGCGCACCTCGGCCTCTGTGAGATAGAGCAGCGGCCGCACCAACGTCAACTCCTTGCGATCAAGATAGGACACCGGCTGAAAGCACGACAGCCGCCCCTCAAAAAACAGCGAGAGAAAGAACGTCTCCACCGCGTCGTCAAAGTGGTGCCCCAGCGCGACTTTGTTGCAGCCGAGGGACACAGCTGTGTTGTGCAGGATACCCCGCCGCATTTTGGCGCACAGGGAACAGGGATTTTTCTCTTTGCGCGTCTCAAATAAAATTTTGCCCAGCTGCGTGGGCACCACATGGTACGGCACATCCAGCGACGCGCACAGCCGCTCAATGCCGGTCAAATCAACGCCTTCAAACCCCATGGACAAGGTGACGGCCTCAAGAGAAAACGGGATCGGAAAAAACGCCCGCAGTTTGGCCAGGGTGTAAAGCAGCAACAGGGAATCCTTGCCCCCCGATACGCCAACGGCCACCCGGTCGCCCGGGACAATCATCCGATAATCTTCCATGCAACGCCGCGTTAGACTAAGTACATGCCGCAAACAACCGCCTCCCAAAACGTAAATTTCATCACTAGCAATCACGAGCTTTTTTAAGGAAACACAAGAAATGACGAGTTACACAAGAAAAACAATTCATATTGACCTTTTGCTATTGACAGGCAAACCCACTCTGTGGTATAAATATACTTGCTGTTTTACGCGCAGCCGGTGCGCCGGAACAGAATCAGTATACTATGACGGTCGGCCCTCTGTCAAAGTGGGTCTGACGCCCAAACGACAAGGAGGCATTCCGTTGAAGACATTCATGGCCAGGCCGGAAACCGTGCAGCGCAAGTGGATTGTGCTTGATGCGGCCAACGTGCCCATGGGGCATACCGCTGCACAAGCGGCGATTTTGCTCCGCGGCAAACACAAACCCGAATTCACCCCCCATGTGGACACCGGTGACTTTGTCATCATCATTAACGCCGAGAAGGCCGTCCTGACCGGACGCAAACTGGAACAAAAGGTTTACAGAACCCATTCAGGGTATGTGGGCGGACTGAAAGAGACCAAGTACCGTTTACTCATGCAGAGCCGCCCGGAATTTGCCATGGAGCTGGCCGTGCGCGGCATGCTCCCCAAGAATTCACTGGGTCGCGGCGCACTGGGCCGCCTGAAGGTTTACAAAGGTGCGGAACATCCGCATGAAGCACAACGCCCCGTCATGTACGGCGCGGCGCAATAAGGAGGGCTGTAGACGATGTATCAAAGTAAAAGGACGTTTTTCTACGGCACCGGGCGCCGCAAATCCTCCGTGGCTCGTGTGCACGTATTCCCCGGCGGCAATGGGCAAATCACCATTAACAACCGTGACATCGATACCTACTTCGGGCTGGAGACACTCAAGCTCATTGTCCGCCAACCGTTGGTGACCACAAATACCATCGGCAAAGTAAACATCGAGTGCACCGTTGTCGGCGGTGGCTGCACAGGCCAGGCCGGTGCCATCCGTCACGGCATTGCCAGAGCTCTTTTGCTGGTCAATGAAGAGTATCGTCCTCTGCTCAAAAAAGCCGGTCTGCTCACACGCGACCCGCGCATGAAAGAACGCAAAAAATACGGACTCAAGGCCGCCCGCAGAGCGCCTCAGTTTTCCAAGCGCTAATTGTTTTTATCTGTTACAGGAGATGTTCGGTGAGCATCTCCTGTTTTTTTCATCTTTTTTGCAAAAAGCGAGGCGCCGACAGGTCATTTCCCGTCGGCGCCTCGCTTTTTGCGTCTTCTACTTGAATACGGCCAGCAGGAACCCCGCGGCCACGGCCGAGCCAATGACGCCGGCTACATTGGGGCCCATGGCGTGCATCAGCAGGAAGTTGGACGGATTGGCCTCCTGGCCGACTTTTTGGGACACACGGGCGGCCATGGGTACGGCGGATACGCCGGCCGAGCCGATAAGCGGGTTGACTTTTCCGCCCGAAAGTCTGTACATAAGTTTTCCCAGCAGCATGCCGCCGACAGTGGAAAAGCAGAAGGCGAACAGACCGAGGAAGATGATCTTGAGTGTGTTGGGGCTCAGGAAGCCGACGTTGACGGCATTTCCGGCATCGTCCAGGCCTTCCAGGAAGCCAACGCTGGTGGCGCCCACGGTGACAGACAGGAAAATGGTCACAATATTGATGAGCGCATTTTGCGCCGTGTCCGACAGGCGATCCACCACGCCGCACTCCTTAAACAGGTTACCCAGCATCAGCATGCCGATGAGCGGCGCGACGGAGGGGAGCAACAGCACGGTAAAAAGCGTGACAATAATGGGGAAAACAATTTTTTCTGTTTTGGTCACCTGGCGCGCCTGCACCATTTTGACTTCGCGCTCTTTTTTTGTGGTGAGCCCCTTCATGATGGGTGGCTGGATGAGCGGTATGAGCGACATATAGGAATAGGCCGCCACCGCGATCGGTCCGAGCAGATGGGGCGCCAGCTGCGAGGTCAGGAAGATGGCCGTGGGTCCGTCGGCGCCACCGATGATGCCGATGGACGCCGATTCGGGCCCGGTAAACCCAAGCGCTGCGGCGAGCAGGAATGCGCAGTAGATGCCCAGCTGCGCCGCCGCGCCCAGCAACAGGGAAGAAGGGCGCGAAAGCATGGGGCCAAAGTCGGTCATGGCGCCTATCCCCAAGAAAATCAGACAGGGATAGATGTTCAGTTTAACCCCCAGATAGAGAATGTCCAGTAGACCGCCCTCATGTAGCACACGGCCGTAATCAATGGGCATGCTCTGATAGAACTCCATGTGCATCAGTTCACCCAGCGGCAGGTTTGTCAGCAGCATGCCAAAGGCAATGCCCACAAGCAAAAGCGGCTCAAACCCCTTGACAATGGCCAGATAGAGCAGGACGCAGGCAATGAGGATCATCACCGCATTTTCCCAGTGTGTAAATAGATTGAAAAACCCGGACGTTACCCAAAGTTTCTGCAATACAGCTCCAATATCCATTTACATGCCCCCCTAAGCCAAAACCACAAGGGGCGAGCCGGTATCAACGCTCGCACCCTGTGCGACTGCCACCTGGCTGACGGTGGCGTCGCGGGGAGCCATAATTTCGTTTTCCATTTTCATGGCTTCCAAAACAATAACAACCTGATTAACAGAAACTTTGTCGCCAACGCTTACCTTTATATCAAAAATGTTTCCGGGCATAGGAGATTTAATTGATATTCCTCCCTTAGCGCCTGATGTTTGAGTCTTTGGAGCAGGAGCAGCCGCAGCAGGAACTGGCGCAGCTGCAGCTACAGGAGCAGGAGCCGGCATAGCAGCAGGAGCAGGAGAGTCAGGGCTGAAAGCACCGTTTACTTCCTCAACTGAAACATCATAAGTATTTCCATTAACAGTTATTCTGTAGTTTTTCATAATAAATAAACCTCCTATTGATTATAGCGTATTATTTTCGCTGATAGTTTTGTCTTTCCAAGTGTCAACTTTTCTTATAGAACGCACAACTAATTTATCAGCAGATGTATTTAAGCTTGCGGCGATAGATGCATTTATAACGGCTACAAGCTATAAATCGCTTATATTTTCATTTT
>JAVBTN010000006.1:0-108708 GCA_031556185.1 Oscillospiraceae bacterium | reverse complement strand
GGTTACTCCTACCTACGGAATGTTCAGTGTCGTTATGAACACTCGACATGGTGCGCGAGGCGGGACTTGAACCCGCACGTGCGTATTGCACACTAGAACCTGAATCTAGCGAGTCTGCCAATTCCACCACTCGCGCATAGTTGACGGACACGATACCCGCCGAAGGATAGTTTACCGTAAAGCTATAGGTTTGTCAATACAATTTTCCCATATTGCAACGGTTTCCACGAAATAGAAACCAACGCTTTGGGGAACGCTAGGAAAAACCACACAGCAGGGAGGTCATTTTATGGACGAGGACAACAACCGTCCGCAAGGGGAAACAGGGAGCGACAGCGCCGACAAACAGGAGCAGCGGCGGGAAGACATCATCGAAATGGGATCGGTGACAGCGCGCTCTTCCAAAGGCGTCATCCACTGCCTGACCATTGTCGGACAGGTGGAGGGACACCAGATTTTGCCGCCGCAGAACAAGACCACAAAATATGAGCATGTCATGCCGCAGTTGGCCGCCATTGAGGAGAGCGACGAAATCGACGGTCTGCTCATTTTGCTCAACACGGTCGGCGGCGATATCGAAGCGGGGCTGGCCATCGCCGAACTCATCCGCGGCATGAAAAAACCAAATGTCTCACTGGTGCTCGGCGGGGGGCACTCCATTGGCGTGCCACTGGCTGTGGCCGCCCGCAAGTCCTATATCGCGCCCTCGGCGGCCATGACCATCCATCCCGTGCGGCTTAGCGGCGTGGTGATCGGTGTGCCGCAGACCTTTGCCTATTTTGAAAAGATTCAAGAGCGCATTGTCAAATTTGTCACGGCCAATTCGCGCATCAGCGAAAAAAAATTTAAAGAATACATGTTGCGTACCGGGGAACTGGCGGCCGATGTGGGCAGCGTTATTTACGGGGAGGAAGCGGTGGCCGAAGGGCTGATCGACAGCCTGGGCGGTCTGTCGGACGCGTTGAACTGCCTGCACGACATGGTGGACGAAGACCGCCGCGCACGGGGCGAATGCGGCCCCACGGTACCCTTGAAAGCGGAAAACCCGCAGGCGGGTCAGCCGTCGATATAGAGCGCCCGGTCGGGTTTGCGGGGCGGCGGCGCCGGCAGCCCGCCGTCTACATAGCCGAGCGCCAGTGTGACAACATACCCGTAGCCCTCGGGCAGGGCAAAACGCGCTATCACCGAGTCGGCATCCGGAGAATCGAAAAACACAAATCGCGACGACCCGACAATGAGCGAGCCGATGCCAAGCGACGTGGCGGCCAGGCACATGTTTTCGGTGGCGGCGCCGGCGTCGAAATGGCCCCATGTGGCGGTCTTGTCCTCAGCCACAAGAATAACCACAGGCGCGTGCCAAAAGGCCGAATAGTTGGGGTCGTCGGCCTGCAAACGAGGCAAATGATACCCCTGACGCAAAATTTCAGCGGCGTTAAGCGCATCCATTTGCGCAATCAGGTTTTTGTCCCGGATGACCACCAGACGCACGCCTTGACGGTTCATGCCGCTCGGCGCAAACAAGCCCGCCTGTACAATGACATCCAGATCTTGGTCACTGAGCGGATCGGGGCGGAAGGATCGTATGCTGCGCCGGGCTAAAATGGTTTGTATGGTTTCGTTCATATCGTTGGGACTCCTTCACAAGAGATTTTCTCACAGGCCGCTTCACCGGCCTGCCGCAGTAGATCGATGACGGCACACACAACGACGGCCAACACCAGCAGCGCCGGCATCCACATGGACAGCGGGAGATGCTCCCGCACAATGTAGGCATGATAGCCCGCGTATGAGGCGAAGATCATCATGGGCGCCACATAAAACCGATGGGGATGCGCCACGGCATAGAGAAGCGAAAACACATCGGCCATATAAAAATACCGTTCGTGCATGCTGGGCAGGCACCAGGGAAGTCCGGCGCAAAACAGCAGCGCCAATGTGATGAGCATCTTGTTGTTCAGCGTCGCACGCCGGGAGAAGAGATAATAAAACAGCAACAGCAGGAAGGCCGCCGCTGCGGCAATTCCAGCATAGAAGAAGGCGTTTGACGACTGCGCCTCCCCCGTTGTCACCACTTGATTGGCAAACACACGGCTCGACAAGAAAGCGTAAGCCGAAGGGGCGTTGAGGTTGAGATAGGGGCTGTACTGCGACACTTGCGTGGAGTATATGGTAAACAGCGAAGCAAACGACCGGCCCAGCGCCAGCGCAGGCAAACCCACCAACAGATAGACGGCGGGCAGGGCCAACATATGGCGTATCTTCAATTTTCGGGTCAGCAGAAAGATGAGCAGCATGGGCAAAAAGAAGATGATCTGCAACTTGAAGGCAAATCCAAGCCCTGCCAAGGCGACCGACCGCCAGGGGTGATCATCGAGCGCCGACTGAAAACTCAGCAGTGCAAACAGCAGATAGATCACGTCGCATTGAGCCCACAGCGCGCTGTTGAGCCAGATGGTGGGTGCCAGCAGCGCGGCGCCAAAGAGAACAAGCCGCCGGCCCAGCGCCAGTCCCAGACGGCGCGCCAGCCCCACGACGGCACAGGCCATCAGGACATCGCACACGATTGAAATGGCCTTGATGAGAAGCAGGTCGTCGACCGGGACATAGGAGGCGGCGGCCAGCAGGTACAGATAAGGGACATTGTAGTCGCTGTTCAACCCGGAAAGCGCGGCGAAACCGCCGCCCTGCCGGAGTTTTTCCATCCACCCGGACAGAAAGGATACATAGTCGCCGCTGACTTCATTCAGGCAGGCCGCCCGCAGCACAAGCGCCAGCGCCAGCAACGCGCCGCTCACCAGCATCACCATGGGGGAGACAGATTGTCTGGAGAAGCACAATACGGCCAGCAAACCCAAAAACAGCAGGACAAACAGCACCAGCATAAACATACGGTCACCCGTATCGCCACGGGTGCAGGCGCGCATCATGGCGTTGATCGGCATCCAGAACAGGCACAACAGCCCTCCGCTCATCAACAGGCGCACGGACAATGTGCTGTTTTCCAGCCAAAAGCGGTCGCTCGAATTTTCCGGCATGTCATCACTCCTCGACTGACATCATACCACTGTTTTTTTTTTCTCGCAACCGGGTTGTTTCGATAGGCGCATACAAAAGAACCTCGCATGCTGCATACACGCGAGGCCCTTTTGCTCTCTTTTCTTACTTAACCGTCACTTTACACGTGACGTTCTTCCCTCCACAGGAAAAGCTGATGGTGGCGGTGCCCGTTTTTTGGGGGGTGACGGTGTAAACACCGCCGCCGCCGTCGGACAGAGCGATGACCGACGCACCGGAAATAACGCGCGCGGACAGCTCCTTACCGGGAGCGACATAGGCGTCGCCGGGATTGAGCGTAACGGTCAGCTCCGAAGCGCCGTCGGCCAGCTTGAGACCGAGCGATGTGCTGCTCAGGCGCAGGGAGGTCACCGGGAGATCGCAGTTGATGTCCGTCTCGTCGTAGAGATCGGGGTTGGACGGGCAGGTGGCCGTGATGGTCACGGTGCCCTTTCCGCGGACGGTCACAGCGCCGTCTTTGACAGTGGCGATGCTTTCGTCGGAGCTGCTCCAGTCGATATTTTGAAAGGCTGTCGCAGGCAGAACGCGTGCTCTGAGTGTCAAGGTGTTGACGCCGCGCAGCAAAAGGAAAGATGATGATGGCTTGTTGGTGATTTCCAGCCCGGTGGGAACGGCTTTGACCGTGACGTTGACCGTGGCTAGGCGGTCGCCCACTTTGACGGTGATGACGGCGGTGCCCGGCGCGACGGCGGTGACGCGGATGCCTCCGTCGTCGGCGGTCTTTTGCACGGCGGCCACCGTGTCCTTGCTGGATGTGGCCAGCCAGCCCGACGGCCCCAGATAGGCGTCGGTGGGATTGACAGTCACCGTCAGCTCCGATGTCTCGCCCGCCAGCAGGGTCTGGGCCGTTTTCTCAATCTTGACGGAGGTCACCGGGATCTGACAGTCAAATGTCAGCTGATCATACAGGTCGTCATGTCCCGGCACTTGCGCCCGGATGGTCACTGTACCTGCGCTGACCGCGCGGACAACGCCCTTTTCGTCGACGGTGGCCACGCCCTGGTTGTCGGACGTCCATTCAAGAGACTGGTCGGCTGTGGATGGCGTGACGGTGGCTTTGAGCACGAGGGGCTTGCCGCGGTAAATGAGGGTGCCGGGCGGGGGGATGATGCGCACCCCGGCGGGTGTCTCACGCACGGTGACGCGCAGTGTTGCTCTCTTGCCGTCAATGATAAAGGTCAGCGTGGCCGTGCCCACCGCCCGCGCGTTGACGGTGGCGTACCCTTGCGGCGACAGCGTGACGCCGGACACATCCCGGTCGGCGTCCGCCACCAGCGGATTTGAGCTGATGCAGGAGACAACGGTGTTCGTATGGTCATAGGGCTGCATGCTCACGGCGATTTGGGCCGCGGCGGGCACGACCGTTGTCACGCCGCCAGAGACCACCTTTTCCACGGCCATGACAATCGAGCTTGGCGCAACGCGCAGCTCCGAGACCGGCACAACGCAGGTGACAACGCAGGTGGCAGAAATCGACGGATTGGCTTTGCTGGCGGCGATGACTGTGACAGTGCCCGCGCCGAAGGCGCGCACAACGCCGCGGTCTGTCACGGTGGCCACGCCGCCCGGGCTGTCGTCGGACAGACGCCAGGTCACGGCCTGGTCTGACGAGAGCGGATAGACGGTGGCTCTGAGCGACAGCGTTTTTTCCACGGCCAGGGTGGGGTAGACGGCGTAGTTGAGCGACATGGCGTCGGCGTTGCTCTTGACCGTGACGGTCGCGCCGGCCGAACGCCCGCTGCCGTCGGCGGCGGTGGCGAGGATCTTACAGGTGCCGGGGCCCATGGCGGTGACCAGGCCGCTACTGCTGACAACAGCCACATTGGCGTTGCTGGTGGTCCAGTCAACCTGCGGATAGGATGCGCTCGGCGGCAGGAAGGATACATCAATCTGTTTTGTCTTGTACGACGGATTGTCGGCGTTGAGTTCCATGACGGTGGGCTGCAGTGTCACGCGTGTGACGGGAACCACCACCTCAATGAGGCAAACGGCTGTTTTGCCGCTGCCGTCTTTGGCCGTGGCCGTGACGCGCGCGGTGCCGGGGGAGAGGCCCTTGGCCACACCCGTTGCGGACAGGGACAGCACCGGGTCGCCTGTGTCGCTGACCAGTTCTTCAACCGACCAGTCCACCGCTTGACTGGCGCTGGACGGGGCGGCGGTCGCTTTGAAGAGAAACTTCTCGCCCAAAGGCAGTTTCAGGGTCTGCGTGTTGAGCAGCAATTCTATGGCCAGCGGCTCAACGGTGATGCGGCAGATGCCGTACCGGGCGCTGCCGTCGTGTGTCAGCGCCGAGATGGTGCAGCTGCCCGATTTGAGGGCGGTGACAAGACCGGTGGCGTCCACGGTGGCAATGTTCTCGTTGCTTGAGCGCCAGGCGACATCCTGCTTGGCCCTGTCGTCAGGCATGACCACGGCGTTAAGGTGTACGGTGTCCGACTCCATGGGGTTGGTGTTCATATTCACGTGGAGTAGATATTCCGGCACGCTGGTGTCGTCGTCGAGACGGATGTCCACCGCGCGCGCAAAAAAGCCGCATTCTACCACGATCTCATCATAAATGTTAGGATTCATCTCGGAGGCGGCGCGCACCAGCACAAAGCCGGTGCCCAGCGAGGTCAGCACGCCCGAACGGGGGTCGACCTGCGCCACGGCGCCGATGTCGGCGGGGTCGACGGACACGGGATCGTTATTTTCGTTCACGGTGGACCTTATCTCCCAGACCACTTTGCCGTTGTACGCGTCGTCGGGTGTCAATCTGGCGGCCAGCTTGAGGGTGTTGCCCACATTAACCATGTGCCGCGGCGACGTGGTGATGACCACCATGGCGGGGTCGGGTTTGATGACCACCGAGCACTTGGCCACGAGGCCGGTGTAGGCCTTGGCCGTGACGGTGACAGCGCCCGCCTTGCGTCCGACGAGGACGCCGGTGTCGCGGTCGATGTCGGCGACGGCCGGATAGTTGACTGACCATTCGAGGTCAGTATTGTAGGCGTTGGCGGGCAGCAGGCGTGTGACAAAGCCTGTGTAGGGCTCGCCGATGCACCAGTCGAGTACAGAGGGGGTGAGCGTCAACCCCGAAACGGGGGCGACAGACTCGAAAAAGGATTTCATATCCATGGACACCGGACGGACACGCTGCTGAAAGGAGCCGTCGCCCAGTTGGCCAAAGCCATTGTATCCAAAGGCCCACAGCACATTATCGGTATCGAGGACAAACATGCTGTTGTGCCCGGAGGCCAGCGATTGACCCGGCAAGTCGGCCAGCAGGTGCGTGCCGTTGACATGGCCGGAGGTGTCGTTGCCCAGCTGACCCCAGCCGTTGTTGCCCCAAATTTTGACCGTTTCGCCGCCGGGGGCCGGTGTGTCCAAAATGACGGCCGTGTGACTGCTGCCGGCAGCTACGGTTGCTGCGTCGGGATGCGGGGCGGCCACACCGCTCATGAGCAGGAGCGGATGGTTGTATGTGGGGATGTCGCGTTGCGGGTCGAGTTGACCATATTTGTTGCTGCCCCAGCCGTACAACATGTCGCCGACAAGCGCCAGCGAGTGGGCGGTACCGGCGTACAGCGCCGTCGGCGCGCCGGGCAGTTCGTTGATCGCAGCGGGCGAATTCCGGTTGACATATGTGCCGTCGCACAATTCGCCGGACAAATTGTACCCGAAGGCATATAGCTGTCCGTCGGCGTAGGCGAGCGTATGGTTGTAGCCCGCCGCCAGCAGGGTGGTTGTCGGCTGCGGCCGGGGCTCTTTGACGCCGTCGCCGTCGGTGTCTTCATCGGAGATGTACTTGACAGGGCGCGGCGCGGTGACATTGCTGTTGTTGCCCATGCCGAGCTGGCCGTATATGTTGTAGCCCCAGGCGTACAGTGTGCCGTCGCCACCGATGGCCAGCGAATGGGCAAAGCCCGCCGCCAGCGCGTTCGCGCCCTCGATGTTCTGCACCTTGACCGGGCGGTTGCGGTTGCCGGTCGTGCCGTCGCCCAGTTGACCCTTTTCGTTTGCGCCCCAGGCGTACAGTGTGCCGTCTGACAGCGCGGCCATCGAGTGGCTGCTGCCGGCGGCGATGTCGACGGCTGTATCGGGCAGCGTGACGCGGATGGGCAAGGTGCGCATGGCTAGGGTGCCGTCGCCGAGCTGACCGGAGTCGTTTTTGCCCCAGGACCACACCGTCCCGTCAGACAGCAGCGCCAGTGTATGATTGGCGCCGGAGGCCACCTTGACGATGGTTTCTGCGTAGGAGGATGCGCCGAGAGGGGCGCCGACAAAACCCACCAGACCGACGCACAGCGTGCAGGCGGCCAGCAGGCAGAGCAGCCGTATGCCCAAACGATTCTTCTTCATATGTACCTCCGAAGAGTACTGTCGCGGTAATGCAGGACCGAGCTAAAAAACGGGCCAATGCGTCCTGTTTCTAATATCGAACCCCGGCGCCGCTTTTTGAAGGCAAACGCGGCAAAAAAATGTGACAAACCCAAAGTATGCGCGCAGACACTTTTCGGCATGTTGCTGCTGTGATATGATAAGTGAAACAGCTTGACACTAGGGTTACATTGTGCTAATATAATAAAACATTAATGCATTAAAGCGATACAGTTGAAAGGAGTATGCATGTGAAACTTCCGTGGGTGGGGACGCCGGAAGGTGCGAAGGATCACCTGTTTGGCGCGTGCACCGGCCGCCGGGCACTGGAGGAGAAAGCGCGCGCGCTGTTTTCACGGTTTGGGTACCGGGAGGTCATGACGCCGGCGCTAGAGCTGTACGAGCTCTTCGCGCGCACCGGGCTGCCCATTCCGCCCGAGTCCATGTGCAAGCTCATCGACCGCGGCGGCCGGATATTGGCGATGCGGCCCGACTCGACAACGCCGGTGGCGCGCGTGGTCTCGGCCAAACTGGCGCAAAGTCTGCCCGCGCGGCTGTTTTACGTGCAGGATATCTATCGTTCCGATGGACACCACACCGGCCATTCGGTGGAAACGCGGCAGGCCGGTGTGGAATATATAGGAGCGGGTGGGCTGAAGGCCGACCTGGAGATGCTGTCTCTGGCGGCGGAAACGCTGGCCGGTCTCGGTGCGTCGGATTTTCGCATTGAACTCGGCCATGCGGCGCTCTTTCGCGCGTTGGCCGCCCGGCTGGAAGCGCCGCCGGACGAAATTGAGCAGTTGCGCCTGCTGATTGAGCAGAAAAATTTCGCGGCACTCAATGATATGCTGACGCGGTATGACAACAGGGCTGTCTGCGAGACCATACGCCGCCTGTGTTCGCTTTTTGGCGGCGGCGAAGTGTTTGACGACGCGGGTACGCTGGGTGTGCCGGACGCCGACAACGCCCTGGCCTATTTGCGGGATACATACACCGCGCTGACGCGAGCCGGTTTTGGCAAATACATTCAGTTGGACTTGGGTCTCGTTCACCAAATGCACTATTACACGGGCGTCGTATTCCGCGGGTATGTGACCGGCGCCGGTCACGCGGTGCTCACCGGCGGACGCTACGACAACCTGATGGCGACGCTGGGGCGCGCCGCCCCCGCCACCGGGTTTGCCGCCGACCTGGATGCCCTGTGCGGCTGCCGCGACTGGCCGGGCGAGGCGGAGACAACAACGCTCATCCACTTTTCGTGCGACAGGCTGGCCGAAGCGCTCGCGCTGCAAAAAAAGTATCCGCCCGGTGGCTGCGCGCTGTCCTCTTGTGATACAATCGAAGAAAGTATGGCGTTGGCGCGGGCTCGCGGCATGCGTATGCTCGTGGATCTTGAGCATGACGGAAAGGAAGTGGCGCTGTGAACGATCCGTTGCGGTTGGCCCTGACCAAAGGGCGCCTGGAAGCCAAAACACGTGCGCTGCTGTCTGCCGCCGGCGTGGACATCACACCGCTTGTCGACACCGGCCGCCGCCTGACCCATCTGTTGCCCGAAGCCGGTGTGGAGGTGGTGCTGGCCAAAGCGCCCGACGTGATCACCTATGTGGAGCATGGGGTGTGCGCGCTCGGGATTGTCGGCAAGGACACCATTTTGGAGCAGGGCCGCACCTTTTATGAGGTGGTGGATTTGGGTTTTGGCGCCTGTCGGTTTGCGTTGGCCGTGCGTGAGGGGGACGACTTTTTCGGTACATACCGCCATCGGCGCATTGCCACGAAGTATCCCCATGTGGCGCGCACCTTTTTTGACGGCAAGGGCATAGACGTGGAGATCATTAAAATTGAAGGTTCGGTGGAGCTGGCGCCCATTTTGGGTTTGGCCGACGCCATTGTGGACATTGTGGAGACCGGGGCGACCCTGCGGGAAAACGGGCTGATTTCCATTGAGGACATTTGCCCGGTAAGCGCCCGGCTCATTGTCAACGTCGCAGTGATGAAAATGAGGAAAAACGAGGTGCAGGCATTCATTGGCCTGTGCGAGCGCGGATTGGAGAAGGGTCTATGATCGCCTTGGTACAAGCGGGCACGCCGGAGGCCGAAGCGCTGTTTCGTGCGCAGAACGACAGACGAAGCGCCCGGAACGCGGCCGTCAAGTCGGCGGTTGAGGATATCATCTCCGCCGTGCGCGCGGAGGGGTGGCAGGCCGTGTGCTGTTTCAGCCGGCAATTTGACGGCGCAGAGCCCTATGAAGTGCCGCGAAACGCGTGGCAGGTCGCCGCCGACAGCTGTGACCCCGCCGTCTATGCGGCGCTCGCGCGCGCGGCCGAGAATATTCGCGCCTATCAACAGACGCTGCTGGTACGCTCGCAGGAGTGGGACGCGCCCGGCGGCGGACGGGTGGGCGTACTGGTGCGCGGACTGACCCGGGTGGGCCTCTATGTGCCCGGCGGGACGGCGGCCTATCCATCTTCTGTGCTTATGAACGCCATAACCGCCAAGGTGGCCGGTGTGGAAGAGCTCATCATGGTCACGCCGCCGAGCGAACATCTGAGTCCGGCGGTGCTGGCCGCCGCCATGATCGCGGGCGTGGATCGCGTTTTTGCCGTCGGTGGCGCGCAGGCTGTGGCCGCGCTGGCGTTTGGCGCCGGGGACATCCCCGGTGTGGACAAAATTGTCGGACCGGGCAACATCTATGTGACGGAAGCCAAGCGGCAGCTCTACGGGCACATCGACATCGATATGGTGGCCGGGCCGTCTGAGGTGCTCGTCATGGCCGATGAGACAGCGAACCCGGGCTTTGTGGCCGCCGACCTGCTGTCGCAGGCCGAGCACGACGTGCTAGCCAGCGCCATATTGGTGACGACAGCCGAACCGGTCGCCCGGGCCGTGCAGGAAGCGCTGGCGCGGCAGACAGCGCTGCTGCCGCGCGCCGAGACGGTGCGCGCCTCGCTGGAAAACTTCGGCGCGGTCATCCTGTGCAGGGACTGGGCGCAGGCCTGTGATGTGGCCAATCACCTGGCGCCCGAGCACCTGGAAATCATGACAAAGGATCCGCGCGCGCTTCTGCCCGGGATCAAAAACGCGGGCGCCGTCTTTTTGGGCGTCTACAGTCCCGAACCATTGGGCGACTATATGGCAGGACCCTGCCATGTCTTGCCCACATCGGGCACAGCGCGCTTTTTCTCGCCGCTGTCGGTGGACTCCTTCTTGAAGAAAACCAGTCTGATTGCGTATGAGCGCGACGACCTGCAACCGCTGTGGAAAGACATCGAGGCGCTGGCGCTGTCTGAAGGACTGCACGCCCACGCCGCCTCGGTGCGCATGAGGGTTGCGCCATGAAGCTGCCGGGAAAATTGACCCATATGAAGCCTTATCGTCCTGATGAGGGCGACTGCCCGGTGCGGCTGGACGCCAACGAGAGCTTTTTGCCGCCGCCGCAGGAGATGCGCGCCGAGATTAACAGCGCGCTGTTGGATGTCGAGCTGCACCGCTATCCCGATTCAGCGGCGGCGCGGGTGTGCCGCCTGGCGTCGTCGCTCTACGGCGTGCGGGACAGTCAGATTGTGGCCGGAAACGGCTCCGACGAGCTCATCGGGCTCGTCATGTCGACCTTTGTCCCGCGCGGCGGACGCGTGCTGATCAGTGACCCGGATTTTTCGATGTACCGCTTTTACGCCGAGTTGTTGGAGATTCAGTGCACGGCGCTTGGCCAGGCGGACAGGCGTCACGACGTGGAGGCGCTCTGCGCCGAGGCCGCGCGCCTGTCACCGGATCTCATTGTCTTTTCCAATCCTTGCAACCCCAGTGGATTGGGCGTTGCGCGAGAACAGGTGCAGTATCTGCTCAGTCACGTCGACATCCCCGTGGTGGTGGACGAGGCCTACATGGATTTTTGGAATCAGAGTATACTGCCCGCATTGGATCAGTTTGAAAACGCCATCGTGCTGAAAACCTGTTCCAAAGCCTTTGGGCTGGCGGGTCTGCGGTTGGGTTTCTCCCTGTCGTCGGAAACGCTGGCCGACGCGCTCAAAAAGACAAAATCCCCCTATAACGTCAACGCGCTCACCCAGGCCGCCGCCGCGGCGGTGTTGTCAAAGCCGGACTATTTGCGCGCATGTGCGCAGCGCATCAAAAGCGCCACGGAGGCGCTGTACGGAGGTTTGCGGGAGGTTGCCGCGCGTTCGGGCGGACGTCTGGCCGCGCTGCCCACGGAGACCAATTTTTCACTGCTGCGGTGTGACGATGCGCCCGTGTGGTTTGAAGCGCTCAAAGATCGGGGTGTTCTCGTCCGCTTGCTCGGACCGACGCTGTTGCGCGTCACGGCCGGCGCCGACACGGAACTGTCGTCATTGCTGGCCGCGTTGGACGACATATGCCAAAGACAGGAGACGACGATATGACAAGACAGGCCACCATCCGCCGCGACACAAAAGAGACCCGCATCACACTCGCGTTGCAACTTGACGGCGGCGCCGACACCACCGTTGAAACCGGCATCGGGTTTTTTGACCACATGCTTGGCACCCTGGCGGTGCACGCGGGCTTTTCCATGCAACTGTCGGCGCAGGGCGACCTGTGCGTGGACGGGCACCATACGGTCGAGGACGTGGGTATCGTGCTGGGGCAGGCGATCAGTCAGGCGCTGGACACCCGCGCGGGCATCGCCCGCTTTGGGCAGGCGAGCATTCCGATGGACGAATCGCTGGCCAGCGTGGCGCTGGACTTGAGCGGCCGGGCCTTTTTGGTCTACGGCGCACCGGCCGGGCAGCCCATGGTGGGGTCGTATGACACCTGCCTGACGGAAGAGTTCTGGCGGGCGGTCTGCCAACATGCCGGGCTGACGCTGCACATCACCGTGTGCGGGCAAAATGCCCACCACATGACCGAAGCCATATTCAAGGCCTGCGCCCGCGCGTTAAAACAGGCGGTGCGCGTGGAGGGCACGTCGGTACCATCCACAAAAGGGTCTTTGTAGAGGGGTGTTGTTGTGACCATTATTCCGGCCATCGATCTAAAAGACGGGCGTTGCGTTCGTCTGAAAAAGGGCGATTTTGGTACCGTGCATGAGGTGGCGGACGACCCGCAGGCCGTGGCGCGCAGCTACCGGGACGCGGGTGCGCGCGTCATTCACGTCGTGGATTTGGACGGCGCGCTCGGCGGAAAACGGCGCAATGCCGGGCTGGTGGCAGCGCTGGCCCAAGAGGCCGCGCCGGCGAAGCTGGAACTGGGCGGCGGGCTGCGAACGCTGGCGGACTTGCAGGAGGCCGACAGTTTGGGTGTATGGCGGTTTGTCATCGGCTCCGCCGCCGTGAGCGATCCCGGTTTTATGAAGCAAGCCGTTGCGCGTTACGGGGAACGCATCGCCGTGGGCGTGGATGCCCGTGACGGGCAGGTGCGTACCCACGGATGGACAGAAAACTCCGGACGCGCCGCCGTCACGTTTGTCCAAGAGATGGTTTTGGTGGGTGTGCAGACGATTATCTATACGGACATAGACACCGACGGAATGCTGGCGGGCCCCAATGTGGGCGAACTGCGCGCGCTGCGCGAGGCGGTGGACTGCCGCCTGATTGCCAGCGGCGGCGTGGGTTCGGACGAGGATGTCTTCGCGCTGCGGGACGCGGGACTGTCGGGCGTGATCATCGGCAAGGCGCTGTATGAGGGGCTTGTGGATTTACGGCGTTGCCTATTAATATGTGAGGAGAACACACGATGAGTGTCAAACGGATTATTCCCTGCATGGATGTCATGGATGGGCGTGTTGTCAAGGGCGTGAATTTTGTCAATATGGTTGATGCCGGCGACCCGGCCGCTTTTGGCCGCTACTACAGCGAACAGGGCGCCGACGAGGTAGTGTTTCTTGACATCAGCGCCACCGTCGAAAACAGGGGCACGATGACGGCGTGGGTGCGCCGGGCGGCCGAGCAAGTGTCCGTCCCTTTCACGGTGGGCGGCGGCATTCGCACGTTGGCGGACATGGAGGTTATCTTTGCTGCGGGCGCCCACAAAGTGTCCGTAAACTCTGCAGCGGTGGCCGACCGCACCTTGATTCGCCGGGCGGCTGAACGCTTCGGCAGCGACCGCATTGTCGTGGCCGTTGACGCACGCCGCACGTCGGACGGCGGTTATGAGGTGCTTGTCAAAGGCGGGCAAGAGGGCACAGGCATGGACGTGGTGTCCTGGGCCAAAGAGTGTCAGGCGATGGGCGCGGGCTCGCTGCTGCTGACCTCGCTGGACGCCGATGGCACCAAGGAAGGCTATGACATTGAAATGACGCGCGCCGTGGCGGACGCGGTGGCTATTCCGGTGGTGGCGTCGGGGGGATGTGGATGCCTGGAGGATTTTTTCAAAGGGCTGACCGAAGGCGGCGCAGAGGCGGCGCTGGCCGCATCGCTGTTCCATTTTGGTGTTGTCACCATTCCGCAGGTCAAGGCTTACTTGCGGGGCCGCGGGGTTGACGTACTGTGAACAGGTCATTCGACGCCGGTCGGTTGTTTGAAAAAGCGGCGCTCATTCCGGCGATCGTTCAGGACGCCGACAGCAAACAGGTGTTGATGTTGGGGTATGTCAACCAAGAGGCGTTGGCGCGCACGCTGGAGAGCGGAACGGCGTGGTTTTGGAGCCGCAGCCGCCAAAAACTTTGGAACAAGGGTGAGACGTCGGGGCACTATTTGCATGTGCGGGCGGTTTACGCCGACTGCGACGAGGATACTCTGCTGTATATCTGCCGTCCGGTCGGCCCAACCTGTCACACCGGCCAGACATCCTGTTTTTTCAATGTAATAGGGGAGTGGACACCATGAACGACGTATTCGACGCGCTGTACGTACTGATTCTCGACCGCAAAAACGAACCGGCAGAGGGCTCATATACCTGTTATCTGTTTGAAAAAGGGCTTGACAAAATCCTCAAAAAGGTGGGCGAGGAGTGTTCGGAGGTCATTATCGCCGCCAAAAACGGCGATAACGCGCAGACTGTCTCCGAGCTGGCTGATTTGACCTACCATCTGTTGGTGCTTATGGCCCGGCAGGGCATTGACATTGTGGCCTTGCGGGCCGAACTGGAGGCGCGCCGCGCTAAGATTGGCAATCTCAAAGTCATGCGTGACACAGATAAAAATTCATAGGAGTTGATCGCAATGGCGTTTGCCGGGTTTTGCCCCGAGACGCTGGAATTTTTGGCGCTGGTGAAGTTGCACGACAGCAAGGCGTGGTATGACGAACACAAGCCGGACTACAGGCGGCTTTTGACGGATCCCTTCGCGGCGCTGCTGTCGGATCTGACGACCGTCTTTGCCGATATCGACCCGGCGCTCGACACAAACCCAAAGCGCTGTTTTTCGCGCATCCGGCGGGACACGCGATTTTCCAAAGACAAGACACAGTATCGGGACAACATGTGGATGAGCGTCAAATGCACCATGGACGAGTGGTTTGACCACCCCACCTTCTTTTTTGAGATCACGCCGGTGTCCTTTCGATACGGCATGGGCTACTATGCGGCGACACCGCGCACCATGGAGCGCTTCCGGGCGGCTGTCACGCGGGACATTGAGGGGTTCCGGCAGGTGGTGAGAAGCGCACTTGCCTGGTTTGAGGTCGCCGGGGAGATGTACAAACGGGACAAGGATCCCACGCTGCCGGAGGACATCCGCCTGTGGCACAACCGGCGGGAACTCTATGTTGTGCACACCGGGCATCCGGTTTCGCAGCTGTATGAACCGGCGCTTGTCGACGAACTGCGGGCGGGTTTTGCCCGACTTGCACCGCTGTATCATTTTTTGATGAGACTTTCGGCTGACTGAAAAAATGCGGGCTCATTTTTTGTTTGGGCATTGCCAATCGGCCATGCTCGTGATATGATGTACGATACAATCAAAACATATGTCCGGGCGGAGCGCATTGGCCGAATGCCGGGACATAAACAAGGGGTCTTTGCATTGCGCCGACCGTATATGCTCATATTGATGACAGTCATTATAGGCATCATGGCCGGGCTCATGCGCACATTTGAGCTGCGCCTGGCCTGGGAGCCCGCATTGGGCCTGATGAAGTCCTATCACCCGTCCTCCATTTCTTTGCTGGTGTTCTCCGTCGCCTTTACGGTGCTTGCCTTGATTGTTTCGCGCAGCGCACCGCCGTTTAAGGGCAAGCGCGTGGCCGCACCGCGTCAGATTCCCATCTATCTGACGGTTGACACATTGGCGGCCCTGGCGCTGATTTTCAGCGGCGTGATGGACATTTACAGCAATCGAGAGGATGTCCAGGCCCTCATTACCGGAGAGGGCGTCCCGGCCATGGGAACAGCGTCCATGCTCATTTTTGCTGTGTTGTCTCTGTTTGCCGGCATTTCGGTCATTCTTATTGCGCGCGCGGCTTCCAAAGGTGTGTTGGGACGCGCCTATGGGTTTTACATGACTGTTCCGGTCTTTTGGGCGTGCTATTGGCTTATTTTGGATTTTAGTAAACACGCGGTCAATCCTGTGCCGCTGAGTTACCTGTATGAGATGCTGGGCATTATTTTTACGCTGCTTTCGCTGTACGCCGCCGCTGGGTTCTTCTTTAACCTGCCCCGCATGCGCCAGACCCTTGTGTACTCCATCTTGGGCGGTTTCTTCTCGCTCATCACGGTGTTGGGCCTGGTGATGTACCGGGTGCTGTGGGGCATATGGCCGGTGGACAACATCAACTGGAGTGATTTTGCCCGGTTTGTCTTCTCCATGCTGCACCTGATGTGTACGGTGTATATTGTCAGAGGTCAGAAATTTGACGTCTACAGGACACATCACAAAGAGAATGAGAACAAATCGGCGCCCGCCGAAGCAAATAGCTGATATCAGATAACATAAGATAGAAACCCGCCGGAGAACGTGAGTTCTCCGGCGGGTTTCGCTTGGGGAGCAAGGAGGAAATAATTGAGGCGACACGGCATCTGCTGTCAAATATTCTCCAGAAAATCCCTGTTCGGCAGGGGCCGGAAGGGGGCATGCGGTTCGGTTTGATACCAGTACACTACCGAGGAGATGTCGTCCATGAGGGGCAAAAACCGCTCAAAGCCGTTGCGCCAGCCCAACGCCTGAATGGTGACCGTCAAATCCTGCTTAAAGTGGATGGGATCCGTGATATGAAACCGGTACATGCCGAAGCGGGTGTTGAGCTTGTACGCACCGCCGGGCGCAATGACCTGGTGCAACCCGCAGTACAAATTGGAAAACTGCTTGTATTCGCCCTTGGGTTCCTCGAACCCCCAGGCGCCGCCGAAATAGTCCTCTGTGCCGGTGCCGCAGATGGTGGGATTGTCGCGGTCACCGTCCATATAAAACTTGATTTCCCCCTCGCCCCACCACCAATTGTTGTTGGTCTGCCAGGCGAGATAGGCGCCCGCATAGTGTCCCTGCCCGCGAATGTCCTGCGCCAGCACATAGGGCTGTTGATAGGGCAGCGGGTTGGTGCGGTTGAACTGCGCGTGAAAATAGGCCGCGCGCTCCGGCACCGCGGTCAGATCGTAATTGAGCTGATAGAACAACGTCTGCACTTTGCGGCTGAGGTTTTCCACCGTGACGCGCGCGCTGCGCCGGAAGGGCATCTGGAAATAGCAGTTGTAGCCGCCCGCCGGGTTGACATTGATGGGCAACGACGCTACAAAAGTGGGCGTGTTCCAGCCACTGCAAAAGAAATCGCCCAGCGGCACTTCGACGGAAGGGGTGTCCTCGTCGTCCCAGTAGATCCGGAGAATGAGCCAGCGCAGGGCGTCTGGGAAACAGGTCATCCACAGACTTTTGATGATGGCAGGCCCCTCGATGCGCCCCAGCGCAAACACGTCTCCGGCGGGGATTTGCACGCAGGGACGCACTTTCCAGCCGACGCCCAGGTCATACGCCGCGCTTTTCTCGTCTTCAGGGACAGCACGGCAACCGCCGCCTTTTTCTCCGTCGGGGTTTTCCGCGCTGAGCGAGCGGCTCACGCTGTCGGAGAGAAGGAAGAGATCGGACAAAAAATTCATATCAACCATCCTGACATGTAGTGGGCCGCGCCGTTATCCTTTGACGGCACCGGCCGCCAGACCGGAAATGACCTGCTTTTGCAGGACAATGTACACAACAATACTGGGGATGACCACCAAAATGGTGGCGGCAAACATGGCGCCGTAATTGCTGGCGAACTGGCTTTTGAAATAGTACAGCGCGATGGGCAGCGTGCGGTTGGTATTCGAGGCGGTCAGCGTCAGCGCAAATTGAAACTCATTCCAGCCCAGCAAAAACTGCAGAACGGCCGCCGTACCCAGCGCCGGTTTGGCAATGGGCAAAATGATGCGCCAGAAGGTGCGAAAAAAACCCGCCCCGTCCATGTAGGCCGACTCCTCCAGCTCGCGCGGGATGGTTTGAAAATAGCTGCTGATGACATAAACGGTCGTGGGCAGGCCAAAGGCCATATACACCAAGCTCAGCCCGAAGAGGGAGTCATACAGCCCGACGGTCGACATGAGACTGTAAAGCGGGTAGAGCAGCGCGGCGCCCGGAATGAGCAGTCCCATGGAGAACATCAGCCGGAAGGCGTTTTGGCCGCGCCAGCGAAAGCGGGAGATGACATAGGCGGCCATACTCAATAAATAGACACTGACGGCGGTGCTGCCGACGTTGACCAGCAGTGAGTTGAGGTAAAACTGGGGGATGGGCGCGATGCGCAAGGCGTCGGCGTAGTTTTTGAGGTTCCACACCTGCGGTAGCGCCAAACTGCCGCTCAAAATTTCGCGATTGGTCTTGAACGAGGAAAACAGCACCCACAGCACGGGCATGAGGGAGAGAAAGAGGATGAGAAACAAAAACAGGAAGATAAACGTCTTGGCGGTGGCTTTTTTTAAAAGCATTAAACGTCCCTCCTTCCCATAGCGTAGACCCTGTTGATGAGCAGTACGGCCAGCAGGCCCAACAAAATCATGGTCACGCCCACGGCATTGCCCAGCCCGAAGTTGTTGGCGGTAAACGACGTATTGTACACATAAATGGGCAGGTTGATGGTTCGGGAACCCGGTCCGCCCTTGGTGGTCATCATAATGATGTCCAGCTTGTGCAGCATGCTGGTGGCCGCCAAAATGGTGCAGGTGCCAATGATGTTTTTCATCAGCGGGAGGATAATGTAAATGTTGGTCTGCCACTCTGTAGCGCCGTCAATGCGCGCCGCCTCAATGAGTCCCTCGTCGAGCGCCGCCATTTCCGACAGCAGCAGAATGGTGATGGTGGCGGCATAGGGCAGCCAGGTCATCGTTACCGTGCCAAAAGCCGTGGATGGGTCCTGGAACCAGTTGGGCGGATCCTTGACACCCAACGCCGACAGCAGCGTATTGACCGCGCCGAACGACGGGTTGAGCAAAATGGAAAACATCATGCCCACGGCGGCGCTGGAAATGATGTTGGGCAGCATGTAAACCGTGCGAGTAAATTTCCAGTAGAACTTTTTACGGTGCAAAATCAGAGCCAGCAAGATACCGATGGCCACATGCACGGTGGACTGCAGCACCATCCAGATGACAGTGTTGAACAACGCGCTGCCGTACTCACTGTCTTTTGTGAACAGGGAGACGTAGTTTTCCAGACCGTTGAAAATAGGCTGGGAGCCCACCACCCACTTGGAGAAAGAGGTGGCGGTCAGCACCACAAGGGGGATGGCGTATACAAACAAAAACAGCACGGTGGCGGGCAGCAGGAAGGTGATAAGCCACGGCTTTTTGAGCTTCATAATCAAAACTCCAAACTGTACCACTTTGTACCGAATTTTGGCGCCAGGGGGCATAGCCCCCTGGCGCGCGTCGCTTCTATTGCGCAGTGTACAGCGCGTCTTTTTGCGCCATCTCGTCAAGCTTTTTGGCCATGTCCGAAGCGCTCATCGCGCCGGAGGCCAGCTCGGGATACAGCGTGGTCAGGGAATTCATGACGGTGGCGTAGCTGACGGTGTCGATGGTCTGATACTTGTACTTCAGACCGGCCAGCTGGCTGACAAATTCCACGACAATGGGATTTTTGGACGCAAACTCGTCGCTCATGGGGACATTGGAGGTCAGCGGCAAAACGCCGGCAAACTCCAAATGGATTTTCTGGCCGTTGGCGTTGGTTTTGAACTTGACCAGCTCAAAGGCGGCGTCTTCCCGCGCTTTGTCGCTCCTGGCGATGGAGTAGCCGCGCTCAAACTGCGACACGGCGCCGCCGCCCGGATAGAGGGCCACGCCCACTTTGTCGGCAAAACCCGCCGCCGCTTTTTCCGGGTTGGAGAAATCGGGCGTCATCCATGGACCGTTGGCGATGATGGCGGTCTCTTCGTTGAGGAAGTGGTTGGCGGCCGTGGCGTAATCGGAGCCGATTGCGTCTTTGAGCGCGTATTTCTGGAGCATGGTCTGCACCTTTTCCAGTGAGGACACAAACTCGGGGGTATCATATGTCTTGACATACTTGTGATTCATAAATGTGTTGCCGCTGTCCCCGCTGGTGCCGATCATGGAAGCCAGAATGAGGTTGGTCGTCCAGCCGTTTTCGCCGGTCATCAGGGACAGAGGCGCCTTGCAGATTTCAGGTTTGTTGAGCTTTTCCAGGTTGGCCATCCACTCGTCCCAGGTGGCAGGCGGCGCAGTGATGCCGGCCTTGCCGTACATCTCCTTGTTGTAGTAGTAACCAATGGCCTGCAGACCGTAGGAGATGTTGTAGAGTCCGCCGTCCGGCCAGCTCTTGCCGAAGGCATACGCTTCGCCGAGTTCCGCTTTGTACTGCGGGTCGGCATCCACGTAAGGCGTCATGTCCAGCGCGACCTTGTTTTCCACAGCCAACTCCAGCACGCCCTGGTTGCCTTCAAAGATGTCGGGCAGATCATTGGAGGTGACGCGGATTTTCATCTGTTTGTAATACTCTTCGTCGCTGGGCATCTCTTCTACTTTGAGGGTGATTTTCTGCTTATCGACACCGTTGTACATCTCCTGAAAGCGGCTGAAGTACTCGGTCTCGGCGGCCGCAGCGTTGTGCGTGCCGACCCGGAAGGTGGCGACCTTGAGTTCGATCGGTTCGGGCAGTGTGCTTTCCGGAGCGGCGCTTGTCGGGTCTGACGTGGGCGGCGTGGGCTCGCCGGGGGTGGGGGTCGTCTGGTCGACCGGGGGCGGGGACGTCGCCGCACCGTTGCCGCTGCAACCCGCCATCAGGCCGAACAGCAGCAGGGCGGACAGCACAAGGGCCAGTGGCGCATAAAAACGTGTTTTCATAAATGCCTCCTCCTCATGATTTGAGTCAACAGTATTGTATCGCTCGCGTTGTGCAAAATGAATAGAATCGGATGGACAACATGAGAAATTTTTGCGCAAAAAAGAAGGTTATTCTCCCGGCCGGGCAGGCGGAAGAAAAACCCAAAAAATTTTGTAATTCTCCTGACTATTTTGTGCGATGGCTCACTGCTCCCGGTACTCGCTGGGGCTGCACCCGGCAAATTTGGTGAACACGAGCGCGAAATAGCCGGGGTCGTCAAAGCCGACCATGCGGGCCACCTCGTAGATTCTGTATGTGCTTTCACGCAGAAGCGTTTTGGCGCGTGTCACGCGCAGCCGATTGATCGTGCTGGTGATGCTGTGCCCCGTTTTGGACTTGTACAGGCGGCTGATGTGGCTCGGGCTGACATGCAGCGCCCTGCTGATGTCGAGCAGCGTTAAAGGATCGCAGTAGTGCTCGCGCAGATGGTTGTCGACGGCCTCGACCAGATAGTGACGTCGATCGGGTCGGTCGGCCGACGCGTCTGCCCAGGCTTGCAGCGTGCCGCGGCACAGTGCGTACAGGGAGAAAAGGCTGGCGCTCGCGCCGGCCTTGCGGACAAATTCGGCCTGTGCGTGAGAGATGTCCTGTTCGGCAGACGGCCACGTCGCGAACATGGGCATGCAGGCGCGCAGAAAGCATTGGCGAATGGTCTCGGGCGGCCACACGCTGACGGCGGCGGACTGGGCAAACGCGAAAAGCGCGGCCAGCACGGCCTCGCTTTCGCCTTCGCGTATGAGCGCGCCGATGTCATTGGCTTCGGCCGACAGATTCTTGGCCGAGACATGCTCGATTAAGGTCTGGCTGTATGTCGCAATACGGCACTCGGCGCTGACAATGCCAAAGAGGGCCTCACGCGCGCGGCGGCAAGAGTCTCCTACCTGCGTGATGTCGTTGACAAGGTCGCCGACGCCAAACAGTAGCGTCCAGGGCAAAAACTGATCTGACACCGTCAGGAAGGACAAAAGCGCCGCGGTGACGCGCTCGGTCTCGGCGGTCTTCGCGCCGAACAAAAAGACAAGCAGCGTGGGCGCGGCGGTCAGAGCATGGATGTCCCATCCCGGCAGTACACTCTGCAAATAAGCGCATATACTCGGCCCGGTGTGGTCGGCGACAGACGGCTGTGTCATCCCGGTCAGTTCGCACGCCACTGCGCAAAATGACCGGTCGATCCATCCGAAGCCCTGCTTTTCGTCCTGTGTGAGCACGGCGCCGTCGCCCAGCAGCATCTGTTCAAGGAGAACGGCCTTGGTCTGCGACTGCCGGGCCGTGGCCTGCATTTGGGCGCGCTGGGCCTCGGCGCGGACGCGCCGTCTGTCCTCCAGCCGGGCAATCACGCGGGCCATCGCCTGCGGCAGCTCGGTGATGAATTCATTTTTGATGAGGAAATCCGCCGCGCCGTAGCGCAGCGCCTTTTGCGCGTAGTCAAAATCGGAGTAGGAGGTTAAAATGACGGACAAGATGTCGGGGTACTGCTCCGACAGGGTTTTGACCAAAGCCAGCCCGTCCATAACCGGCATTCGGATGTCCGTAACCACAATGTCGACCGGATTGTCCTTCACAAACGCCAACGCTTCCCGCGCATGGACGCACTCGCCGACAACCACACAGCCCATGGCCTGCCAGTCGGCCAGCTGCACAATGCCCCGGCGGATAATCTCTTCGTCGTCGACCACAATCACCCGGTACATGAAGCCTGACCCCCTATCCTCGGAATGCGTACCGTCACGCGGGTGCCCTGACCCGGCGCGCTGTCAATGCTGAGTGCATATGCCTCGCCATACAGTAGCTTCAGGCGGTGGTTTGTGTTCTGCAGGCCGATTTTGTCGCGCCCATCCTGCGCGTATTCGGGCGCCTGATGCCAGGCAACGGCCTGCATGTCAAAGCCTGTTCCGTCGTCACACACCGTAATGGTTACGTCGTCGCCTCGTGCCACGGCGGTCAGGCGGATGTGCACGGGCTTTTCGTGGTTTTCCATGCCGTGTACAATGGCGTTTTCCACCAGCGGTTCCACCGACAGCCGCGGCAGCCGCAGCCCAAGCAAGCTGTCGGGCACGTCCAATTCATAGACCAGTCTGTCGCCAAAGCGCTGCTGCTGCAAGTAGAGGTAAAACCGGATGCACTGGAGCTCCTCTTCGAGCGTGGTATAGATGTTGTTGCTGGCGTAGAGCCCGGCGCGCAGAAAGCCGGACAGCGACTCGAGCATGTGAAAAATGGTCTCGTCGGAGCACAGCCTGGCCTTGATCTGAATGGTCAGCAGAATGTTGAACAAAAAGTGCGGATTGACCTGCTGTTGCAAGAATGTCAGCTGCATCTCCCGCAACATGATTTTCGACTCGTATGTGTCCTTGACCAGCACTTTCATGGCGTTGGTCATGGAGTTGAAGGACGCGCCGAGGATGTCGACGGCGTAGTTGTTGTACCGTCGGATTTGGACGTCGTAGTTTTTGGCCTTGACCTGTTCCATGCCGGCGGCCAGATCCCGAATAAAGACGGTGCTTCGCAGCGAGATGACGGTGCCGACTGCCAGCAGCGCCAGGCACAGGCCGAAGCAGATGAGCAAGAGGGCGGGCAATCTGCCCAGCGCCTGACCGGTCACGTATTTCATGGGCACAAGACTGGCAAAGATCAGCGCTTTGTCGGCCAGCGGACGGGCCAGCAGCAAGCTGGTTTGGCCGTTGAGTTCAACTTGCGATGCCCCGGTGTTCAGCCCCTCCATTATGGCGGGGTCGCAGGTTTGCCCGAGCATGTCGGCGCGATTGGAGGAAAAAATGCGGCCCGCATCGTCGATGAGGTAAATCTGAGACGAATCCATGACCGGCGAGCGGGTGTACTGCGTCTGCAAGACCGACTCATCGGTGGCGATCATGATGACCAGTGACGGGGCGGACGTGTAGATGGGCTTGAGAATGCGCGCGTGAAAAATCTGCCGGTCGCCGACGAAGGGGTGAATGTCGGATACAAACGCCGGCTGCCGACTCATGAGTTCGTCATAGGCCTGCTGTGAGGACTTGATAATGGCGCTCTCGGCCAGAGGCTTGGTGTAGGAATACATGAGCAGCTCGTCATTGCAAAAAATGGCGATGTAGCTGATGAATTTGTTCTGCCACGCGTTGGAGTAAGCCAGAATGTGCCGCGTTTGGGCCTTCAGGGCGGCCAGATTGTTGTAGTAGTCCGGGGCGTTTTTTTCAAACAGCGACGGATTGTCAATCCACTGAAAGACAATGTCTGTCGTGGCCACCGCCATGGTGGTGTTGGAGACAAAAGAAAAGCTCTGCTCCAGGTTTTCCACCGACTTGTCGGCATAGAGACGCATGCGGTCGGACGTGGCCTCAAACGCCTGTGAGTACATGCTCACCGACATGTAGGCTCCGATGATGAGCATGGAAATAAACAGAAAGAACACACAGATGAGCACCACATGATTTTGTGCAGAAGAAATTTTTAAATTGTGTACAATGCGTCTCATGGCCGATCCTCCCAGCCGTGGTAGTCTGTCAGAAACAAATGACCAAAACGGCACCGACATCCATGCAGACAGGCGCGCCGAAGCGTAAGCGGGTGCCCGCCTGACTCGCCTCCAACCGATGGCCGGACAGCGTGACGGCGGTGGCGTCCGCGTCGGTTGGCAGGTCAAAAGCGCGCAGCGTCACATGGCCGTAAAGGACGGTGAAAGCCACATGGGCGGCGTCGACGAATACGGTGCCCCACGCTTCACCCACGCTCCAAAAGCAACGAAACGGCGCCGGGTACACGGTGGGTCGAAACCCCAGAACGCCCGCGCGCAGGTCGAACGTAAACCCGCTCAGTGTTGGCAGCAGCGCGTAGGAAGCCATGCTGCGGGCGTAATTGCTTCCGCACTCCATCTCGTTCCAGGGGTTGCGCTTTTCTCCGTCGTAGCGGTCGCGTATGGCGCGCACAATATCCAGGCCCTGCGCGGTCAGACCCTCGCGCAGCATGTGGCAGGCGGCCTGATACTCAAAACCCGTCATACATTCCGACGCGTATGTAAGCGGGATGACGGGCTTCTGCGCGCCGTCCGGCCAGGTGCAGACAACAAGCCCCTGCTCGTCGTTGAGGGCGAAAAGCCGCCAGGTGTTGGTCATACGCGACATGGTGAGGAAGTTGTGTTTAAACAGCGAACGCAGCGCCACTTTCACCTTTTCCCGGTCAAATACGGGCGGCAGACCGCACAGACCGGTGTGCCAGTCGGCGATGACCTGGTCGACGGCGCAGCCGTCGGCGATCTGATATTTGAGCTGCCCGGCCTCGGCGTTCCAATAGGAGTTGCTCACCGTTTCGCCGGTCAGCGGCGACAATGCGTCAAACGGCACAAGCAGGCGCGCATCGGTCAAATCGACCTGCTGCTGATAGTAGCGGCCGTTCCAGAGGTGTTCGTCGGTCCAGGCCATGCCCCGACGGTACAGCTGCCGGCAATGGTCAGCGGTGTCCGGCTCGCCGAGGGCGTCCGCCATTTCGGCGGCTGCGCGCAGCGCCGCTAGATAGAAGCCCTCCAGCCAGGAGTTGGGGCCGTAAAGTTCCATGTCCAGCGTGTGGTGCTGACGACCGGAGATGACGCCGGTCTGCCCGGGATCCCATCGATCCTCGTTGGTGGGGCTCCACGCATAGGCCAGGCACAGCTTCACTTTGGGCCAGAGACGGCGCAGCCATTCGTCGTCGCCGCAGAACTTCCAGTCGCGGTAGGTCTGGATCACGCCGCCCATCTGGCCGTCGACACAGGCGGAAAAGTCGGGGCGCGCCCGACCGAGCGGCAACATGAGGCGAAAGGCCATCCGGCCATCCTCGCGCTGGTTGTATGTGTAATCGAGTTCGCGCATACGCCGGGCGAGCGAAGGGAACAAAAACGCCGGGGCGTAGGCGTAGTTCCACACATGAGAACAACTGCCTTCGCAGCAGCCGACATCCTCAATACAGCCCTCGAAGCCATAAAAAGAGCCGTCGGTCAGGCGCAGCACGGTGGGACTTTTCAGCACCGACAGGTTGGCGCTGACCGCATCGAGTACCGCCTCGGGCAGGGTCGAGGAAAACAGCGCGTCACGAAAGGCCACCGTGGTGTCCCACAGCCGCCGCCAATGGCGCAGGGTGTATGCGGCGCAGTCGGCCGCGTCGTGAAAAAGCGCGGCGTAATGGTGCTGCCAATATGTTTTTTGCCCGTCAGGCTCCGGATTCCAGTGGTTGTATGTCACGGGGAAGTGCCAGGTGACAACAAAACGCAGCGTTTCACAGCCGCCCGGCGGCAGCTCGGCGCGCGCCTCGAGGCAAGCGGTGTCGGTGTTGAGACCGGGGAAGGCGTCCGCCGGCTGCGCATAACGGCGGCTTTTCAGCGGGCCGGGGGTCGTAAACTCACGCCAAAACACCTCGACGGGGTCGCACCAGCCGCCCCGATACCAGTGGGGCTGCACAGCGGCCGAGACGCAGTCGGTGGCGATGGCCAAATCCCCGCGCCGCTCGGGCGGGAGAGAGGTGTCAAAGGTGCCCAGATGCACGCCCTGCATGCCATTCGCCGTCAGCGGCGTGTGACAGCCTGTGCCGGCGGGGAAGGGGCTGCCCAAAAACAGACACACGGCGCTGGTGAGCGGGCGGTCCGTTATATTCTTCATTGTGATTTCAAAGCAGGCGGCCGGCAGGCTTGAGTCGTCGGCGTTCATGGGGATAAAAGGGTTGCAGGCGCTCAGTGAGACGGACACAGGGAAGGCGTCGTCAATAAAGTCTATGCGCGCCAGGGGAAACGTCCCAGTGAACACGGCGTCCTGGAAGTGCGCAAACCCGGCCAGCGACTGCTGCGCGGGGCCAAAGCCAAACCCGCTGTGCAGCGGCCCTCCGCGCACAGGCTGTCCCGCATAGGGGGGCGCCAGGGGGGATTGCAGCACGCGGGCGTCGAGCACCTGCCCGTCGGACTCGGCTTTAACGGCAAAACCGGAGTATCCCATGCGGCCCAGCTTGTTGGGGCGGCCAAAGATCTCAAATTCGTGCAGCGCGCCGTTGCCTGCCAGCCCAATGCAACCGCTGCCGATACCGCCCAGGGGGAAACTGATCTGCGAGAGTTTGCGAGCTCTGTACTGCATGATACACCTCAGTCACTGCTTTTTGCGCTGGCCATCCGCCGCGCGTCAAATGCGCTTGTAGGCCACGGCGCTGACGCCGGTGATCTTCTTGAAAACACGGCAGAAGTGCTCCGTATTGGAGAAACCCACCTTCTCGGCCACTTCATATACCTTCAGGTTGGTGGACTTCAGCAGCGTCTTGGCGTGAGAAATCCGGATGTTTTTGAGCGCGTCGAGAAATCCCATGCCGGTTTCCTGCGAAAAGAGCGCCGAAAAATAGCTTTCACTCAGTTCGACGTATTCGCTGATGAGCTTCAGGCTGATGTCTTCGGCGTAATTGGCGCGCATAAATTTCAGTGCTTCTGTCACGGCGTGCGAATGCTTCGTGCCCGCGCTCTTCTGTAAATCCATGGCCCACAGAAAGAAATTGCGCGTGTAGACGAATACGTCCTCATAGGTTTCGCAGCGGCAAATGTGCTCGAAAAAGCGCACGCTCTTCTCCAGAATCTCCATGTTGCCGCCGCCCGCGCCGCCGATGCGCTCAAACAGGGCGTAGCTGGCGTCCATAAAATACGGCAGGCCGGTTTCAAACAGGGTCGGCGCGTAAGCCTTCACCCGATTTGACATTTCTTTGAGCGTCGCCTCAAATCTATCGGCGTCTTGCCGGTCAAAGGCTTTGAGAAGGTTTTGGCGCAGTTCGCTCGTGTCCAGCGAGCCCTTGGGCACCATTTGCCCGACCATCTCGGGGTGAATGTCGCGACCGAAGCCGAACGCCAGACGGTACAGGGAGTGCTCGGCCGCCTTGGCGTAGGAAACGGGCAAGTTTTCCACACCGAAAAACATGTCGCTGATACCGGCAGTAAATGTGATGTTGAAATAGGTGTGCAACTGTGTGTGCAACCGGGACAGCAGCGTGTGCGTGCGAGACAGCGCGGCGTTGCGGCTGGCCGACGAAAAGGACAGGACAATGCAGTGTTCGGCGGGCGATACCTGTGTATGTGCCATGTGCCCGATCTCTTTTTGGATGCGGTCCAAAAAATCCGAAATGCCTCTGCCAAGCAGCGCCGCCTTCTGGGCGCCGTTTTTTTCGGTATATGACGAAAAACGGTCGACATGCAGACAGACGGCGATCATGAGCCCGGGTGACAGGCCCAGTTTTTCAGCCGCCACCGCCGGGTTTTCGCACCTTTCGTCCAGTAGCGCCATCAAGTCATCTCGCCTGACCTGGGCGGGCGGCGCGCTGTCCAGGTCGTCGGCGCCCTCGCGGCTGAGCACGCGGCGCATGACCTCCAGCACACTCTCGGCGCTCATGCGTGATTTGATGATATAGTCGCTGGCCCCCAGCGTAAAGGCGCGCCGGACACTGTCGTATTCGTCATAGGCGCTCAGCACAATGACGGGGGTTTCGATGCCGCGTCCGCGCATGGCCTCCAGCAACTCAAAACCATCCATGCCGGGCATTTTCAAATCGCTGAGAACCAGATCGACCGGGTGTGTGGCCAGCATTTCAAGTGCTTTCTGCCCGTTGAAAGCATCCAGCGTCAGGTCGAAGCCGTGATCCTCCCAGTTCGTGAGGCTGCGCAGCGCCAGACGGACAATCTGTTCGTCTTCCACGAGAAGGACATGTTTCACAAAGGAGCTCCTTTCGGTGGATTCTGTACGTTTTATGTTTCGGAGCCAGACAGATAGGGGATGCGGATGATGACACGGGTATAAGCGCCGAGCTGGCTTTGAATGCTCAGCCCGTATTGTTCGCCATAGTTGAGCCGGATCCGGTCGACGACGTTGCGCACGCCAATGCGTGTGGTCTTGTGTCCGTCCGCTCCGTCGCCGGCCAGCAGACTGCGGATCTGCCCCTGCGCCATGCCGGCGCCGTTGTCGGTGACAGACAGCACCAGAACGTCGTCAAAATGCTGCGCGCCGATACAAATGTGCCCGGGGGTTTCCCTGTCGACCATTCCGTGGAAAATTGCGTTTTCCGCAATGGGTTGCAGCAGCATTTTCAGCAGACGGCATCCGCGTAGCTCGTCCGGTACATCGTACTCCACAGTGAACTGGTCGCCGTAGCGCACCCACATGATGGTGAAATAGCTGTGCAAACGGTTGAGCTCTTCGGCCAGGGTGGTGGTGGTGCTGGTGTTGGTCAGTGAGTCTGAGACAATGGTCTCCAGCGCCTCTGTGGTCTCCCGGATACTGTCGTTTTTTGAGATCATGGCCAGCAGGCGAATGGAGTTGAGTGTGTTTTTTATAAAATGGGGATTGATCTGGTATTGCAATGCCTCAATTTCCAACTCACGCTTGCGCCGCTCCCTGATGTCAATCTCATCGATCAGTTCGCGAATTTTACGGGACATGTTGAGAAATGTGGAGACCAGCGCATTGAACTCATAGCTGTGCCAGTCAGATTGGATATCGGGTTCGAGCCCGTCTTTGTCCAGCGACTGCATGGCCGCTGTCAGCGCGCGGACGGGGCGGATGATCCGCCGATAGGTGAGCACCGAAAAGACCATGAACACAAACAGAAAACCAATGTAAAAGAGAAGTGCCGAGGCGACGGTGCGGTTGGTGTCGCGCGTGAGGTTTTCCATATGAACCGTGTTGACAATGGTCCAGTTCGCCAAATCCATCTGTGTATAGGTAACCAAAACGCTTTTTCGGTCGTCTTCAAAGATAAAGGAACCGGAGGTGTTCGTCCGCACGCTCTCGGTCAGTTGCGTCATCAGCCCTTCCGGCTGCGGCAACGCGGCGGACGACGTGATCACCCGCCCCAACTCGTCGAGCACAAAAAAGTCGCCAGACGCCGTGTCCGTGTTCGGACGCACCGCGTCAAAGAGGCTGACGTTTGCTAAAATCGCCACGGCGTCCACACCGCTGGCGCTGTCGGGCTCCCCGAGCGAGCGGGCAGCCACCAGCAGGTTTTTGGCGCCGCTGTAACGCAAGCTTTCGCCCGGTGTAAAGGCGTACACCGCGCGGTTGTCGTTGGCCATGGCTGCGGTGAACCAGGGCTCGTTGCGCAGCGAGGCGCTATTGAGCGACGGCTGGCGCCGGTGGGCGTAATATTCGCCGTCATCAAAAAAAAACACGACGGAGAGGATGCCCCGGTTAATGCTGGTCAGCATGGTCAGTTGGTTTTCCAGCAGGTGGCGCTCAGGCGAGCTGCTGCCCTGCAAGTGAAAATCGTTGGCCATGTGCAGCAGGCTGTTGTTATTTGACGTGACGATGACCGCCATGGTGTAGGTGAGCGCTTCGAGCTCCTTGTCATATTGACTGGCCATTTGATTGAGAGTATAGGAAGATTTTTCCATAAGAGACTCGTTGAGGGTGTTGGTATAGTTGGTGCGCAGCAGCCAGAAAAAGAGGATGGTGGGTACAGCGATAAAGAGGCAGAATGCCAACAGAAACACATACAGAATGCTTCTGCGCGTCATTGGTAACACCTCCCCGTTTGCGGCCCGTTTTCACGGCTCCTATTATAGCATTGTTTTTGGCGAAAAAAAACATGATGTAAAAAACCATCAATAAAACGTAAAAACAAACTATATGATTTATCTAATTTGTTTTATAATTACATAGACAGCTTCCGTTTGAGAGCTGTGCTTGTTCAAAATTGAAAAGGGGGATACAAAACATATGAGAAAGAGAAGCAGAATTCTGTGCAATCTGTTGGTGGTCGTGATGCTGGTTTCCGTTCTCGTGGTTGGGCAGCCGTTTGCGACGGCGCACGCCAACGAGAGCGCGGTCACCACGTACATCTCCGATCTGACCAACGTGGCGGGCTGGTACAATATGAACAGCATGTACGCCTCGGGTACGTCCATTGAAGCGGTGCCCGCAGACGAGACAAATCCCGCAGCGTTGAAAATCAGCGCACCGTCTACATCCGCGCAGGGCAACATACTGATTGACAAAAACGCGCCTCAGATCGTCAACGGTGAGATCTCCCTTACCTTCCGCATGGCGCCCATGGCCAGCAATCGCATGGGTCTTGTGATGCGCACCCCGAACACGGCCAATATGAACAGTATTGGGTGGGATCTGGACGGGCGCTTCTGGAGCTCCCGCTATACGGACAATGTGGAATCGTACGATCCGATGGGCTCCACCACGTACTCCAATGCCGCGGGCGCGCGCTACAAAATTCGCTTTATTTTTAACGCAACTCATTATGAGACTTGGCTGGACTGCCTGGACGACGCACAGCCCGAGCAGCAGATTTTTTCCGGTGACGGCAGCCAGTACTTCACCGTCGCGCCCGGAAGCGTCGGCGTGCGCATGCGCGGTTACGCCGAGACCATTTTCATCGAAGAATTCAAGGTCACATATGATCCGGCCGCGCAGCCTGACGTGATCAGCATGGGCACCAACGCGCCGGCGCCGGCCGGCGACACGGCGCTGTGGTTCCGCACGCCTGCAACGGATGCGCTCAACCAGGGTCTTCCGATCGGCAATGGATATATGGGTGCCCTGGTGACGGGCGACATCGCCCAAGAGAGTCTCCAGTTTAACGAAGAGTCTCTGTGGACAGGCGGACCGGGCGGCACCAAGCAGTATGAAAACGCCGACGGCACCGTGCCCTATGACTTTGGCATCAAGAGCACCGCGCAAAATAAAACCACTGAAATCTTTGATTTGCTCAGGCAAAACAACCAGTCTGGCGCGACAGCTCTGATGACCTACATGGAGGGAACACAAGCTGGCGCCGGCGCCTATCAGAATTTTGGCGCTTTGAAGCTGGATCACAAGATTACCGGCAGCCGCACGATCAATGAGTATCGCCGTGACCTTGACCTGAGCAGCGGCGTCGCAAGCGTCTCCTATGAGCTCGACGGCGTTCACTACAACCGGGAGTATTTTGCCAACTATCCGTCGCACGTGATGGGCGTGAAGATCACGGCTGACGCGGCCGGCAAGATCAATCTGGGCGTTTCCGCCGCGTCGGCGCAGCCCGACGCGCTCGACGCTTCCGTCATAGCTGAAGATGGCGTAGTGACAATGAAGGGCAAGGTAAAAGATAACAAACTGCGCTATGAATCGCAGTTTAAGGTCATCCCCACCGGCGGCACCATGTCCTCCGCAGGGGACACGGTTACCGTCAGCAACGCTGACTCGGTGGTGATCCTGTTTACCGCCGCCACAGACTATAAAAATGAGTACACAGGGCGCACCACATCGACATACCGCAGCGGCATCGACCCCCATGAGCCGGTTTCCGCTCGCATTGCTGCAGCCGTTGAAAAAGGTTACGACGTATTGATGACCGAACACCAAAACGATTACAAGCAGCTATATGACCGCGTTAAACTCAACATTGGCCAGAACAAGCCCACCGTGCCGACCAACGAGTTGCTGGCGGCCTACAGAGTATCGCAGACAACAGCCGACGCGCGCGCGCTGGAGGCGCTGCTGTATCAATACGGGCGCTATCTGCTCATCGGGTCCTCCCGCCCCGGCAGCTTGCCCGCCAACCTGCAGGGCAAATGGAACACCTCCAACACACCGCCCTGGTCTTCCGACTATCATTACAACATAAACCTGCAAATGAACTACTGGCCGGCCGGCAACGCCAACCTGAGCGAATGTGCCGAGCCGCTCAACGATTTTGTCCAGGCGATTGTGCCGGCGGGCCGCGACACAGCCAAAGCTTATTTTGGCACAGAAACCGGTTGGACGCTGCACACCCAGGGCAATATCTTTGGCATGACTTCCCCCGGCTGGAGTTGGGCGTGGGGCTGGTCTCCGGCCAACAACGCCTTCATTTCCCAAAACCTCTGGGACTACTATCAGTTCACCGGCAACAAGGCAGCCCTGAGAGATCAAATCTATCCCGTCATGCGCGAAGCCGCCCAGTTCTGGCTCCAGACACTGCGCGTGGATCCGAGTGACAACACCCTGGTGGCTGTCCCTGGCTATTCGCCCGAACAGGGCCCGCTCTCCTACGGCGTCGCTTACGACCAGCAGCTCATTTGGGAGCTGTTCACCGAAGTGATTGAAGCGTCTGAAATTCTTGACACCGATGCGAGTCTGCGCCAGGATCTGATGACGGCGCGCAGCAAACTGTCCCCCATCCAGATCGGCAACTTCGGCCAGATCCAGGAGTGGAAAAACAATCCGACCGACGCGGGTGGAGATGTCACACACCGTCACATTTCTCAGCTCGTCGGTTTCTATCCCGGCACACAGATCAACCGTGACACCACCGCCTGGTTTGACGCGGCCAAAAAGACACTGCAGCGCAGAGGCGATACGGCCACCGGCTGGAGCATGGGTTGGAAGATCAACTTCTGGGCGCGCGCTCTCGACGGCGATCATGCGCATACGCTCATCAAAAACCTGCTCCGGAGCAATGTGGCCAACAACTTGTTTGACCTGCATCCTCCTTTCCAAATTGACGGCAACTTCGGTTACACCGCTGGCGTGGGCGAGATGTTGCTGCAAAGTCACCTCGAGTCCATTGACCTGCTGCCCGCCCTGCCCTCCGCCTGGAAAACCGGGTCGGTCGACGGTCTGCGCGCGCGCGGCGGCTACGTGGTGGATATGGACTGGGCCGACGGCGCTTTGACCCAGGCCACAGTGAAGGCTGAAACCACCGGCACATGCAAGGTGCGCTATGAAAAATTCGACGGCGGCACCGTGGAAGTCAAAAACAGCGCCGGCGCGGTTGTTGACTCCGCACTGGAAGGCGCGTTCGTCACATTCAACGCGACGGCGGGCGAGACATATTCCTTTACCTATACGCCTGGCGAAACAGAGCCCGAGCCCGAACCGGGGACGGATTCGAGCAACGGTATCTACTCGCGCGGATTCCTTGACACCACCGACGGCTGGAACGTGGCCACCACCGGCTCGTTCTACACGGGCGGCAGCCCCCGTCTGGAGGACAATCACCTGCGTTTTACAGCCAATATCAATACCAACGTCATTGACAACCTGTCGCCCAGCATTGCCAACGGCGAGTTGTCCATGAAATTTACACCCATGACGCCCGACTACGTGAACGCGGCGCAAACGGTGGGTCGCTTCAACTTCATTGTCCGATATGTGGACGCCGACAACTACATGTCCATTCACTATCAAACAAACGGCGTTTGGCTGGTTCAGTGGTGGATAAACGGCGTGACGGCCTGGAGCAGCACGGTCTCCAGTGATCCGCTGGAGACAGGCAAAGAGGTTGACCTGCTGTTTACCTACACGGGCACCAGTGTTACCATCTATGTCAACGGTGAGACCGTCGGCACGATTGAAGACGCCCGCATGCCCACCGCGGCTGGCAAGATCGGCTTCCGGTCGCACACGTTTTCCCGCAACGACGTTAAGATCCGTGACCTGGTCTATTGCAACCTGACACCTGGCAGTTCCTCTTATGTCCGCAGCTTCACCAACGAAGCAGAATACGCACTGCGCGGATATACTGACAGCCGGAACGAATTTCCGGGGGAAAAACCCTCGCTGGCCAACGGCGGGCTTGTGTTGCCGCTCCAATCCATCGTCCCCATTTGGGACTATCAATCGCCTAAGCTTGCCGACTTCGATATGGAGTTTGCCTATACGCCGGTAAACATCGGCACCCCGCTGATGATCCCGATGATGCTGTCAGACACACCCCTCACATATAGTTTGCTGGTGATTTACCCCAACGCCTTGACAGGCGTCATGCAGGTGAACCTGTTTAAGTTCGAAAACGGCGCTCTTGGCAACGCCCTGGTTATGGCCACCAATGTGGGTAGAATTGAATCGGGCAAGGCCAATCATTTCCGCCTGGTTCGCGCGGGAGACACCTTCAAGGTCTACCAAAACGGTACCATGCTGGCTTCCTCAACCAACGCCGGGAACTATTTCCCAAAAAAAGCGGGCAAGTTTGGCTTCCGCGGCTATGGTCTTTCGCTGAACTTGGACAACATTGTGCTGCGTGGAACCGATAAGACGGAACCGGAAATCCCGGATGCGCCTGTTGAACCTTTCACAATTGCATCTGCTGACATGCAAGTGACGCTGGACAACACCTTCCCGCGTGTCATGGAGTACAAACTGCTGTCCTCCAGCAAAACCATGCAGGGCCAGGCCAAACGTGTCCGCTACGTGACAATCAACGGCGCGGATAACCTGCCGACCTCTGTTACCATCAAAAACAAGACGGCCTCCTCGGCCGAATACACACTGGTGCTGGAAGAAGTATCAATCGACGTGCGTGTTGCCGTAGAAGGCACTTCGCTGATCTATGAAACCACGGCCATTCGGGAAACCACCCCGGGTACTGTTAAGACAATCTCGTTTAAAGAAAATGCCTATGTAAGTACGCTGTCGACAGACACCGACTCAGAAATTGCCGCCTATTGGCCGCTGGACAACAACATTGATAGACAATACAATTGGAACTTCCAGTATGACATTCTGCTTGACCTCAAGGCCAACCTCAACCGCACAGGCGAGCTCCTCCCGGTGCCTAACCGCACAGGAGAAGTGAAAACCGCCGTTGCCATTGCCAGCGGTGACATGAACAAGAGCGTTGCCTACGCTTTCCTGTCCAACGGCGCTGTCGCCGCGACCATTATCAACAACCGTGTCAATGAGCGCCATCATGTCGTGTATCGTGTGAGCGAGTCCGGCGGCGTCCGGACAGGCACCTTGGAAGACGCGGTGCATTATTACCGTTACACGCCCACGGCCAGCACACTCAGTTCTGGTATTCCGATTGACCAGTCCATGCTGCAAGGCCCGCTGCCTTACACAAAAATCATTTTGAGCGAGGACATCACAGGTGATAGCAAGGTTAACTGGATGGACGGTGCGGTCAGCTACCGCAACAACATGATCAAGCCCAAAAACTCCGACTATATCCGCAACAGCATCGGATACATCAACATGAACTTCATGTCCACTGCCGGCAACCCCTTCCTGCGCTCCCTCGACACCGCCAAGAAAGTTTACAACCTTACTGACGGTTTTGGACAGTTGGCCATGCACAAAGGATATCAGGCCGAAGGACATGACGACAGCCACCCCGACTACGGTAACCACTTCGGTGTCCGTCTGGGCGGGCAGGACGATTTTAACACACTCATTGACGAGGCTGCCAAGTACAACACCAAAATTGGCATCCATATCAACGCCGTGGCGGTGGCGCCCGATGCGTTCACCTTTGACAGAAAGACAAACGATCTTTCGTCCAACTACAACTGGGTTGACAAAACACTGGGTATGTACCTTGAGCGCGATACACTGAGCGGCCAATTGGGCGCCAGATTGCAAGAACTCAAAGACAACGCCCCCGACCTGGGCTGGGTCTACCTCGACGTCTACTCCGAGAGCGACTGGGTGGGCAACTACATCACGAGCCAGTTTGAAAAACACAACTGGATGATCGCCACCGAGTTCGGCGGCCCGATTCAGTCTCATGTCTCCATGACCCACTGGGGCTCCGACATCGGGTATCCGGGTCAGACGGCAGCCAACAGCGACACAGGGCACACATCGATGATCAAACGCTTTGTGCTCAACGGCGTGGCCGACGAATTTGAGCCTGACGCTCTGCTGCGCGGAAACATCATGCTGCCCGTGGGCGACTGGCAAGAACTGCACAACTACGGCAACGCCACAAAAATCTTCTATGGCATTGACTTGCCGACCAAGTATCTCCAGCATTTCAGTCTGCTCAACTATCAGATGGGCGCTTCGGCTACCTTTGATAAGGGTGTCCGCTCCGTCAAGGAGGGCACCAAGACGGTCATCTACGGCAAAGACGGGCAAGTGGTTGCTACCTTACCGTACAATACCAACTACAACCCCAACACAGCGTGGACGACAAACATCCAGGGCAAGGTCTTTATCCCATGGAGCCCTGAAACCGAAGAAAAGATATACGCCTACGACTATGCCGGTGGCACAACCACATGGACACTGCCGAACAGCTGGAGCGACGTAACCGAGGTCGAACTGTACAGACTGACCGACACCGGTCGCTTGTTGGATAGAGTTTTGCCCGTCAGCAATGGCAAGGTCACAGTCACGCTGCGCGCCGGCGACGGCTATGTCGTCTACAAAAAAGACGCGTCCAAAGCTGCCGCCGCCGCCAATTGGGGCCAAGGCACATTGATCCCGGACAACGGTTTTGACAGCCGCGGCTTTGACAGTTGGGAGAGAAGTGGCGCCAACGCCACCATTATCAGCGACAGCCGCGGCGAAACACAGTTGTCCGTTGCGTCCAACGCCTCGGCCGACACCACCGTGTCTCAGAAACTGTCCGGACTGGAATCCGGAAAAACCTACACGGCGTCCATTTGGGCGCGCATCGGCGGCACCAACAACACCGCGATGAGAAAAACCCGCCTGGTCATTGAGGACCTGAATGGCAATGTATTGGGTGAAAATTACATCACCCGAAACGTTATGAATCAGTTTGCCGATGACCATCCCTACACAGTCACTTGGTTCCACCCCATCCGCGTGGACTTCAAAGTACCGGAAAGCGCCACCGAAGTCCTTTACAAGCTGGTCGTTGAAAAAGGCACTTCGACGGTTTACTTTGACAATGCAAAGATGTTCAAGTTCTTGGAAGAGCCGACTTATGCGCTGAAAGATCCCAAGGTTCCGCTCTTTGAAGATTTTGAAAACGTGGATGACTACTGGGGCCCGTTTGAAATGTCCTACCGCAGCGGCATCCAGACGCATTTGGCCGAAAAGGCGACCGACGCGCAGATTGCCGCCGGCCTGCAGTCCGGCATGACATACGTCATCGACGGACACTGGTCATTGCGCAGCAAGGAAGAGGATTGTGTCGGCGAATTTATCAGAACGCTCCCGCAGGATCTTAGACTTGAGGCCAAGAAGAGATACAAACTTAGCTTTGACTACCGCGCATACAACGAAAACAGCATTACCAGCCAGACGGTTCCCTACTACGCCGTGGCCGTCAGAGGCACTCAGGGCGATGGATACGTCGACCTGCTGAAACTGCCGCTTCAAAACTCAAACAAGACCGCTTACACGGGCCTTGCCTATCTGACAGAGCCGGCGCCCATCCATAAGGAAATCGTCTTTGCCACGGGCTATTACCACAGCGCCCAGGATCCCAGTGAGGGCGATGTCTATCTGGCCTTTGACAAATTGGTGGGCGGCAACATGGCTCTCACCATTGACAACGTCAAGATTGAAGAGGTGGCCGATTCCACCCCGCTGACAACCATTAACACGGGCGGTGCGCCTGTGCTCAGCGACTTCACACGGCTGACACCGGCTGCCATGAGCGCCAGCGCTTTCCAATCCGGCGAAGGCCCCGACAAGGCCGTGGACAATGATACGAGCACAATGTGGCACTCCCCGTGGGGCGTGACCAACGCATACCCATACGAACTGACCGCCGACTTCGGCCGTGTGCTCAACATCAAGAGTGTGCAGATCGACCGCCGCATCAGCGGTGACAACGGCGTCATCAAAAAATGTATTTTCTACGGTAGCGATGATGGATCAACCTGGACGCAGATCGGCACGGAGTACTCCTTCCTCGACACGGCACGTGCCACGCGCATCATCACCTTTGACACCCCTGTCAGATATCGCCGACTCAAGCTCAGCGTTACCGAAGGTGTTGGCGGCTTTGCCAGCGTGGCCGAAATCCGCTACTATGGTGATTCGCGCACCTTCACCGGCGTGGATCCGCTGACCATCAATACCTTTAAGGGCGTCCTCCCCAACTTGCCGTCCAACGTTGCGCTCAAGTTCTCTGATGGTGATTCCATTCTGTCTCCCGTCGTGTGGAAGCACGTCAGCGCAGATGAGGTCAGAGAGATTGGCACCATCACGGTGGAAGGCGACATTGGCGTGGAAGGCACAAAGGTCATAGCGACCGTCAACGTCATCAGCGTCTTTGACGACCTTACGCAGGATGTCGGCGCCAAAACCCTTACACTGACTATGGACAGCAACTTCAACAAGACGCTCGCCAAATCGGCCTTGAAGTTCAGCTACAAGTCCGGCGAAGAATACCTGCCGCTCACGGTGCATACGTTTGGATACACCAGCGCCACCAAGAAAGCCGTGATCGGATATGAGCAGGTGTCCGCAGATTATCGCATTGAGTACAGAAACGACGACATCATCTCAGTTTCGGGTGTGGTCGAAGCCGACAAGACAGCGTTGAGAGAAGCCATTGCCGATGCTGAGGGCCGCGATCCGAGTGTCTATGTTTCCTTCAGCGACGTGACTTCTGCTCTGGCGGCGGCCAAGGCAGTGGAAACCGACCCGCTTGCCACGCAGGCGGCCGTTGATGCGGCCTGCGCCGCGCTCAACGAGGCGCTCGAAGCCCTTGTGCTCAAAGCCACCGTCCTAAAATTCCCGATGTCGTCCATGAGCGTGAGAAAGGGCAAGACAGACACACTCACACCGGTCTATGACGGCACGCTGCCGCTGGTGTACACCTCTTCCAACCCGACCGTCGTTTCGGTCAACAAAGACACCGGCGTCATCGGCGCCATCAAAACCGGTATGGCAGTCATCACGGTCAAAACAACCGACGGGTCCAACCTGATTGCCCAAATTCTGGTTACTGTCACCGTGTAACCAAGTCCGATTTCCCTCCATAGCCATAGAAAGCCCTGCGGCCTCAAGGCCGCAGGGCTTTTGCGTCGTAGGGTTTCTGGACACGCGGTTTTTGGGCCGCGGACAAAAGTGAAAACAAAAGAAATTCTGGGAAAGCGTGGGGGTATTTCATGCGGTAGCTGTCCACGTTGTTTGGCTGCCGCCAACCCGGGTAAACCATCGTTAATTTCATAAAAAGGCGCAAAAAAAAGTAATTTTCATCAACGTATCCTGTTTAGAATGCAGTATAATGATAGTGTCGGAGGGGTTATCATTGGCGACTAGGCTCCGAAACATATAATAGGAGGATTCACATGAAAAACAGAACACTGGGCCTCATTGTGGCGGCCATGCTCCTGATGACTTTGCTGCTTGGTGCCTGCGGGGGCGGAGCCGGGACTTCACCGACCCCCACACCGACCGAATCGAACGAGACGTCCGCCACGCCCACACCCGAAGTGACTCCTGAGCAAACCCCTGATCAAGCGGTGAATGTTACATTCAGCATCCCGGTTTGGAGTCCCGACGAGTATGACCGTCTGGCCGAGTTGGATCTGCCGGGCAAAGTCGCGGCTGCCATCCCCGGCCTCACTGTCGAAGTGGAGCTCCTCAAGGATGCAGAGTTTGAAAACGATATGAAAATTCGCAAGAACGCCGGCCAGCTGCCCGATGTTTTCCCGCTTCAGGGTAAATGGATGACCGTTTTCAAAGAAGACCTGACGCCGATTGACGACTTGACCGCTGTGCAAAACCACATCGTGCCTGACCAGATCACCATTGACGGCGCCGTTCTGGGCATCCCGCAGAGCCAGTTCAATGAATTTGTCTATTACCGCAAGAGCATATTTGCCGAGTACGGCCTGTCCGTGCCCACCACATGGGCCGATTTTATCGCCGCCTGCCAAACAATTAAAGACGGCAAAACCTATATTCCGCTGCTCATTGGCGCCAAAGACGAGTGGCCGGACTATCCGTACAACGAGTTTATGCCCTCTATCGTGGCCAAAGACGGCGACTATTGGAGCAAGATGGCCGACATGGACGAACCTTTTGCCAAAGGCCAACCCTTCTATACCGCCTATGAAATGATTCAGCGCCTGTACGACGCCAAAGTCATGGGTGACGACCCGCTGGGCATCGGCTGGGATCAGACGGTCGACATGTTTGTTGCCAAACAGGGCGCCATCATCGCCGGCGGCTCTTGGTTGCTGGACACACTGAAAACAAAGGGCATTGACTTAAACGACGTGGGCGCGTTTATCCTGCCGGTGCGCGAGACGGCCTCCGAGCCGCTGGTGACTACCAGCATGCTGGAAACCTACTGGTGCATCAACAACAAGACACAACATTTGGACACCGCCAAACAATTCATCGAGTTCTGGTTCAGCGACGCCTGGTATCCGGCGTATATCAACAAAGCCGGCCTGTTCCCCACCATAAAGGGCGTCAAGCTGGAAAACGCCGCCCCGCAGTTTGACGAGGCGCTTTCAACAGAAGGCCTGCAATTTATCTCCTACCGCGATGGCAGCGAAGCCTTTATGAATCTGCGCAATACCACCCAGTTTGACGTAAAAAAGATTGGCGTCGCCATGATACAAAAAAGCGACCTTGATACGATTATCGCCGACCTCAACAGCAAATGGAAAGCGGCCCGAGCCGGCTGACGCTGACGGAACGAGCGCCCATCGGCGGGGCGTGGCCCCAATAGCCTGCAACCGGCACATCAATGACTGTATTGGGGGTTGCCGTATCCTGGCAACCCCCAATACGGCGCAGAAAGGTGAGAATCGCAGATGGGTAGATCGCTCAAAGCACAGCGCAACGTGCTTCTGATCTGTTTTTTGGCGTTGCCGGTGCTTTTGTCCCTCATGTTTATCATTTACCCGGTTATTGACCTCATTGGCACCAGCTTTACCAGTTGGAACGGCGCCAGCGCGGTGCGCGAATACATTGGCACAAAAAACTATGTCAAGGTGTTTACCGACTCGCCGCAGGCATGGAAATCCATGCTCAACAACCTGCTCTATTTTTTGGCGCACGGCCTTATCATTCCGTTGCAGCTTTTGGTGGCTGTCGTTCTCAACAACAAGTTGATTCGCGGACGTTCCTTTTTCAAAGTGACAACATTCATGCCGTATATCATTAACGGCGTGGCTATTTCATATATGTTTTCCTACTTTTTCAGTCCTGTCAACGGCGCGCTCAACGGCATGCTGGCGCAGTTTGGCGTGGCCGCCGAGCATTTTCCCAAGTGGTTTAGCGACCCCAATCTTGTCAACTATACATTGGTTTTTGTGTCCATGTGGCGCTACTTCGGGTTCGGCGTGATTTTGTACTTTGCGGCGCTGCAGTCCATTCCCACTGAGATCATAGAAGCGTCGAGAATTGACGGCGCCAATGCGTTTCATACGTTTGTACATATCATTCTTCCGTCTGTCTCCCGCATCACGCAGGTGTTACTGTTTTTGAACATCCGCGGCGCGCTGCAGGTCTTTGACATTCCCTTTGTTATGACGTCGGGCGGTCCCAACGGCGCGTCCTCCACCTTTACGCTGTATACGATTGAAACGGCCTTCAAATTCGGCCAATACGGTCTTGCTTCCTCCATGGCCGTGGTTATGATGGTGATCATTGTCACGTTGAGTTTGATTCAGCAAAAACTCTTCGGAGAGGGGGGGAGAATGTGATGACCGAGACACCCGCCAACACCAGGCCGAGAGGTCCTGTCATCGTACCCGGCGTGCTGCTGTCGCGCCTGTGCAGCTACCTGATGCTGATCGCGATTGTGGCAATCGTGTTTGTGCCCCTTCTCATTGTCCTGTTTGCGTCTTTTAAAACCCCGGAGCAAATCGGCTCCACCTTTGCCATGGCGCCGCCCACGCAGCTCATGCTCAGCAACTATGCTACGGTGTTTGAAAAGGGAAAACTGGCCGTCGGCTTCCGTACCTCCTCTTTGCTTGTCATCGCCGCTCTGTTTATCAATCTGATGATTGGCAGCATGACGGCCTATGCCATGACGCGATTTGACTTCAAACTCAAAAAAGTGGTGTTTGGGATTTTTTTGCTGGGCATGATCATGCCGCAGTTCATCACGGAGATCTCACGCTTTCAGGTGATTTCTAAAATCGGGCTGTACAACACCATTTGGGCGCCCATTGTCATCTATGCCGCGTCCGATCTCATGCAGTTGTACATCTACACGCAGTTCCTGGAAAAGATACCGCGGGCGGTGGACGAGAGCGCTATGATCGACGGCGCGGGTCTGTTCCGGGTGTATTTGCGCATCATCGTGCCGCTGCTGCGCCCCGCCATCGCCACGGTGGCCATCATCAAGTCCGTCGATGTCATCAACGACATGTACATCCCGTATTTGTACATGAAAAAAGAGGCATTGCGCACACTGACCACCACATTGATGCAGTTTAGCGCCTCGAAGTATTCCAATTGGAGCACCTTGAGCGCAGCCATCATCTGCGTCATGCTGCCCACACTGATTTTGTATATTTTGTTCCAGCGGCAGGTGTTTGAAGGCATTGTTGCCGGAACTGTCAAAGAGTAAGACTTGTCACAAAACGCCACACAAGAGGGGAGAAGCTGTCTTCCCCCCTCTTGTGTGGCGTTCCCCGCAACCGCGCTTCTTTTCGCATAAACATGACAAACGCGGCCAACCTAAACATGCCTGCCCCGGCGCGCCGTGTTGCCTGACAGATCGTCAGCGGCTCGCAAAGGACATCGGCTGCGGCACACCGCGTCCCGGGAGGTTGCATTTTTCCTTGCCTTTGTCCGAAACAGCGTGTATAATATCACTGCGCCTTTTCACGGAGGACACGTTGATTCGTTCTTTGGCAAGGCCGCACTAGTTGGGGAGCCGGCGGTGCCCTGTACCTGCAACCCGCCTTAGCAGGGATGAAATCCTGCCTTCGGAACCGCGATGTATTGCTGACCCAGGTAAGCAGCGATGAGGAGCCGGTCTTGCGCAACGAGAACCCGTGAACCATGTCAGGCGGGGAACCGAGCAGCATTAAGCGGAACCTCCCGTGTGCCGCGAGGGGGCCGTCTCTGAGCCGGCTACCCGGGTATCGGATGTATCGAGGCTTTCAACGGCAGGTGTGCGGCCTTGCGAAAGAACGAACGCGAGACGCCGCCCAAAACTGGGGTTTTGGGCGGTCATTTTGCTGGAGAGGAGTCCGGGCCCATGTACAAAGCGCTCTACCGAAAATGGCGCCCGCTCGTCTTTGCCGACGTGGTGGGGCAGCACCATGTGACCGAAACATTGCGAAATGAAATCGGCGCCGGGCGTCTCTCACACGCCTACTTGTTCACGGGCACACGGGGGACAGGCAAAACAAGCTGCGCCAAAATTCTGTCGCGCGCGGCCAACTGTGAGTCGCCCCGCAGCGGCGACCCGTGCAATGAGTGCCCCTCATGCCGCGGGATTTTGGACGGTAGCATCCTGGATGTCATTGAGATCGACGCCGCGTCCTACTCGGGTGTGGACAACATCCGCGCTTTGCGGGACGAGTCGGTGTATACGCCTGCCAGTGTAAAAAAACGCGTGTATATCATTGACGAAGTGCACATGCTGTCCATCGGCGCGTTTAACGCGCTGTTGACCATTCTCGAAGAACCGCCGCCGCATGTGCTGTTTATTCTGGCCACCACCGAAACGCACAAGGTGCCGGCCACCATATTGTCGCGTTGCCAGCGGTTTGACTTCAGGCGCATCGCGCCGAAGGACATGGTGGCGCATCTGCACAAGGTGGCCGCTGGAGAGGGGATCGAGCTCACCGACGATGCCGCGCACATTTTGACGCGACTGGCGGACGGCGCGCTGCGCGACGCCCTGTCACTGCTCGACCAGTGTGCCGGTCGTCATGACAACGCCCTCGACGCCGAGGCTGTGTATGACGCGCTCGGCATGGCGGGGTTGGAGCGCACATGGGAACTGGCCGAAGCGCTGGCGGAACGCGACGCGCCAAAGGCGCTGGCGCTTTTGCAAAAGCGCTATGAGTCCGGCCGGGATATGAGTTCGATTCTCGATGAACTGTGCGTGTTGTTGCGAGATCTGCTGCTGTCGGGCTATTTGACCGGCGCGCGCAGCCTGTCGGGACTCGACACGAACGAAGACCGAACGTCCGCGCTGGCCGCGCGCCTGGGTCGGCCCTATCTGCTGTATGCAATCACGATGATACAGGAGACGCAGGGGTTGATGGCCAGAGGCGGCAACCGGCGCGTGGATATGGAGCTGTGCCTGCTGCGGCTGTGTAATGAACGTCTGTCCGGCGATCCGGCGGCGCTGGAAGCGCGGTTGGCTCGTTTGGAAGAGGCGCTGGCAAACGTCCGGTCGTCTTCCGCGCCGCCCGTTGCACCACCCGTTGCCGCACCGGTGACGCCTGCGCCGGATGACGCGGCCCCGTGGGAAGAGACGACGCCGGACAAAGAGCGGTCGGTTGCCACGACACCGCCGGAGGCGCCCCCGGGGGAAGAGACGAAGGGGCCGCCGGTGGCCGCGCCGCCCGGTGTGCCCGGCCAACATGTCGACGCCACCTATTGGGAAAAACTGCTGGCGATGCTCACGGGGCAGGTGTCCATGCTACCGCTGGCCATTCTTGGCCGCGCCAGGCATCGACTGACGGAACAAACGCTGACCATTTCGGTGGAGTCCTTTGAGCTGAAAAATGTGCAGGATAAAGCGCTACTGGCCTCCGTCACCGCGCTGGCGTCAGACATCGTGGGTCACCCGGTGGACGTGGTCGTCACAACAGGCGCCCTGGGGGAAGAGCCCAAGCCAGACAAACTGGCGGAGCTCATCCGGCGCGGCGGAGACGTCATTAAAATCGAAAATTAGACCGGGGTTACCCGGAAAATAATATAGGAGGACTGGGCAATGGCCAAAAACTTTGGCGGCATGGGGGGCGTCAACCCCAACATGATCAAACAGATGCAGCGTATGCAGCAGGAGATGATGCGCACGCAGGAGGAGCTGGAGGCCAAGAGCCACACCGCGTCGGCCGGCGGCGGCATGGTGACGGCGACCGTCACAGGCAAGCGCGCATTGACGGAGATTGTCATCAATCCCGAAGTTGTCGATCCGGACGATGTGGAAATGCTGCAGGACATGATTGTCGCGGCGGTCAGCGAAGCGCAGCGGGTGGCGGAAGAGGACATGCAGACAGGCATGGAAAAATTCACCCGCGGCATGAACCTGCCCTTCTGAGGACGACGGTATGAGTCAGTACCCACCCACCGTGGAGACACTAATCGACCAATTTGCGCGGCTGCCCGGCATCGGACGCAAGTCGGCCGCGCGGCTGGCCTTTCATATGCTGTCTCTGCCGCCGGAAAGTGCACAGCAGTTTGCCGACGCGTTGCTAGTCGCCCGGTCTGCCATACGCAGTTGCACCATGTGCCAAAACCTCTCGGAAAACGAAGTGTGCACCATTTGCCAAAACGAGTCGCGGGATACGGGCGTGGTGTGCGTGGTGGCGGAGTCGCGGGACGTGATTGCCTTGGAGCGCGCCAGAGAGTATAAGGGTCTGTACCATGTGCTGCACGGCGTCATTTCGCCGATGGGGCAGGTGGGGCCGGACGACATTCGCATCCGGGAACTGCTTGAGCGCGTGAGCGGCGGCGGCATCCGGGAAATCATTATGGCCACCGATCCGGATACCGAAGGGGAGGCGACGGCGCTCTATGTAGCGCGCTTGCTGCGTCCGTTCGGGGTGCGCATCACCCGCCTGGCGTATGGAATTCCAATGGGCGGACACCTGGAGTTTGCCGACGAAATCACCCTGGCCCGCGCGCTGGAAGGCCGCCAGGAGCTGTAATCGCGGACAGCGCACGGCCGGATGGGGAGACGCATCAAGGGCGGCAGGCCGCCCTCTTTTTGTGAGGAGCGCCGGAAGGCCGGCGCCCGCCACAGGTGTACCCATACCGGCGGAAATCCTTTTTGGACACCATAAGTTAGAATCATAAAATTCTTCTAAATGACCGCAACGCCCTGCCTTGACAGAAAAGGCAGAGAAGCGTATAGTTATACTCAGAAATGAGATATTCCATGGGAATTTACCTGTTTTAGACTTTGAAAGGACACCTCTATGTTTGTTTACGCCGACAACGCGGCTACCATGCCGCTGTCAAAACGAGCACTCGAAGCCATGATGCCTTTCCTGACCGACAATTATGGCAACGCGTCGTCCATGTACGCGCTGGCGCGCACCTCCAAAAGAGCGATGGAGGACGCCAGAAAGTCCATAGCCGCGGCGCTGGGCGCCCAACCCGAGGAAATCTATTTTACAGCCGGAGGTACCGAGGCTGACAACTGGGCGCTCAAGGGCGCCTGCCAGGCCCGCGCTTCTCGCGGCAAGCATATAATCACCACGGTTATCGAGCACCACGCCGTGCTGCACACGGTCGAGTACCTGAAAAAATACGAGGGTTATGATGTCACCTTCCTGCCGGTGGACGAGTCCGGTCTGGTCACTCCGGAGCAGGTCGAGCAGGCGTTGCGTGCCGATACCATTCTCGTGTCGGTTATGATGGCCAACAACGAGGTGGGCGCCCTTGAGCCCATTGCGGAGACCGGCGCCCTCTGCCGCGCGCGCGGGGTGTGGTTTCACACGGACGCCGTCCAGGCGGTGGGGCACATCCCCATTGATCTGTCGCAGATGAATGTCGACATGATGTCCATGGCCGCCCACAAGTTCGGTGGCCCCAAGGGCATCGGCGCGTTCTATCTGCGCCGTGGTGTCCGCATTCCCACGCTGCTGCACGGCGGAGGACATGAGCGCGGGCTCCGTTCGGGTACGGAAAATGTGGCCGGCGCCGTCGGCATGGCCGCCGCGCTGGCGGAGTCGATTGAGGGACTGGACGAAAAAATGATGCGCGTTTCCGGCATGCGGGACAAGCTCATTGCGGGCTTGTTGAAAATTCCATACGCTGCACTGACCGGCCATCCGACGCGGCGCCTGCCCGGCAACGCGTCTTTTGTCTTCGAGTGTGTTGAGGGCGAGTCGCTGGTGCTGGGTCTTGACGCGGTGGGCGTGTGCAGTTCGTCCGGCTCGGCATGCTCGTCGGGTTCGCTGGATCCCTCTCACGTGCTGCTGGCCATCGGGCTGCCGCACGAAATCGCCCATGGCTCCCTGCGGCTCAGTCTGAGTGAACATAATACAGACGAGGAAATCGACTATCTCATAGAAAAGGTTACCGCCACCGTAGAGCGCGGTCGCAGTATGTCGCCCCTGTGGGACGTCAAAGAACAGAAACCGACTGTTCGCTTTTGGAACAGATGAGGAGTGTAGACAATGTATTCCGATAAAGTAATGGATCATTTTTCCAACCCGCGCAACGTGGGCGAGATTGAGGACGCCAATGCCGTCGGGCAGGTGGGCAACCCCAAATGCGGAGACATCATGAAGATGTTCATGCGCATTGAAGACAATGTCATCACGGACGTCAAATTCAAGACCTTTGGCTGCGGGGCGGCTGTTGCCACGTCGAGCATGGCCACCGAGCTGGTCAAAGGGCGCACCATAGACGAGGCGCTCTCCCTGACCAACAAGGTCGTCGCTGAGGCGCTCGATGGACTGCCGCCGGTCAAGCTGCATTGCAGCGTGTTGGCCGAGGAGGCCATCAAGTCCGCCATTGCCGACTATTACCGCCGGCAGGGCATAGACCCAACGCCGATTGTGGGCTGCAACGCGGATTGCGAGCACTGCCACTGAGTCACTGACCCCGTGTTGCCCGCCGACAGCGGACATATTTAAAGAAGGTTGTGATTGCCATTCCGTACTGGGGGTACGCTGTGGTTTTTGTCGGCTCTTTGCTGACGCTGATCGTGCTGATTTTGCTGGCGCGCGCCGGCCGGATTCGCCGTGCGCGTGTGGGGCCTGTGAACAGCATGGCTGCTGACCCGGAGTTGTCGCAGCGGGTGGCGGAGGCGCTCAGCGAGATTGTCCGGTATAAGACCGTATCCTATGGCGCGCAGGGCGACTTTGACCAATGGGTACGCATGCGTGAGCATCTCAAGCGACGGTTTCCGCTGGCTCACGACGCAATGACACGTGAAGTCGTGGGCGCATACAGTGTGCTGTACCGCTGGGCCGGGCGCGAGACGGACGAGGAGCCCATTTTGTTTTGCGCGCACATGGATGTGGTGCCGGCCGAAGAGGGATGGCAGCACGGGCCGTTTGACGGCGATATCGCCGACGAGCAGGTGTGGGGGCGCGGGTCGCTTGACTGCAAGAGCTTGCTTGTCTGCCTGCTGGAGGCGGTGGAAAGCCTTGTGGAGCAAGGCTTTGTTCCCACGCGTGACATTTGGTTTGCCTTTGGGCATGACGAGGAAGTGGGCGGTGAAGACGGGGCCGGCAGTATCTCCCGTCTGTTTGCTGCGCGCAATATGCATTTTGCCATGATCCTTGACGAGGGCGGCGGGCTCAAACGCGGCCTTTTGTCGTTGCGGCGGCCTGTGGCTGAGGTGGCGGTGAGCGAAAAGGGCATGATGAATGTGCGTCTCACGGCGCAGAGCGGCGGCGGACACGCCTCCGACCCGCCCCGGCATACGGCGGCGGGCAGTCTCAGCGAGGCGGTGTGCCGCGTGGAGTTCAAGCCGCGCTCAGCCCGCCTGACACCGCTTGTGTACGACAAGCTCAAAGCGCTGGCCCCCTATCTGTCGTTTGGCTGGCGGCTGCGCGTGGCCAACCGCTGGTTGCTCAAAGGCAAACTGGCCAAATATGAGCCCGCCTGGGTGCGCACGACCATTGCGCCGACCATGCTCAGCGCCGGTAAGGCGTTTAACGTATTGCCCGGCAAAGCCGAAGCAATGCTCAATATTCGGCTGCTGCCCGGTGACGATCCGGAGGACATACTGCGCTACCTGCGCGACCTTTTCTCCGGCTTGGGCGTTAGCGTAATGGCGATGTCCATTGAAGAGCCGTCCAAAATTTCCGAATATGTCGGTGAGGCGTTCCGTGCGGTGTCCAGCAGTGTGCGGATTGTGTTCGGGGATGTGCCTGTCGTGCCCTCGCTCATGACGGCGGCCACCGACGCACGTCGGTATGAGAACTTCTCCGATTGCGTGTATCGCTTTTTCCCGTTTGTGCTCGGTGAAGAAGAACTGGCCGGTATCCACGGGGTGGACGAACACGTGAGCATTGAGGCGCTGGGGCGAGCGGTGCTGTTTTACAGAGAGTTGATCGGTCGTATGGCCGGACAACGCAAGAGCTCGCTGGAACTGACTGTCGATGGCGAAGAGGAGCTGTTTGGCGAGCCCCAGCCACAGCAGTAAGGTAAGAGGTGGTATCATGGCGCTACCCTATGGTCGGGTCGTTGTCATTACCGGCGCAAGTTCGGGTATCGGTCGAAGTTGCGCTCTTTTTTTTGCGCGGGCAGGATATCGGGTGTGGTCGTTGTCTCGCCGCGGGGTGGACGCGCAGGAGGCCGTGGGCGCGGGCCTCATCCGCACGTGGCAGTGCGACGTTTGCGACGAGTCGTCGGTACATGCCGCAGTGGCGCACATCATGACCTGCGAAAAAGAGATCGGCATCGTCATCCACAGTGCCGGATTCGGGGTCACCGGCCCGTGTGAGGACACGTGGCCGGAGGCGATCTATCGGCAGATGGAGACAAATTACTTCGGTGTGTTGCGCGTCAATCGCCATATTTTGCCCCATATGCGCGCGCGCGGGGGCGGGCTGGTGCTGGTCATCGGTTCGGTGGCCGGACAGATCGCCGTCCCGTTTCAGGGGCACTATTCCAGCACGAAATTCGCCATTGAAGGCTATGTGGAAGCGTTGCGTTTGGAAGGCCGCGCACATGGCATCCGCGCTTGCGTGCTGGAACCCGGGGACACGAAAACGGGCTTTGGCGCCGCGCGGCAGCCCTCCTATCCGGCGGACACCGCATACTTGCCGGCGTGCGAACGGGCGGTGGCGCGAATGGCAAGCGACGAGCAAAACGGGCATCCGCCTGAAAAATGCGCCCGTGTGGCGCTGCGGTTGGCGGCGCGAAAAAACCCGCCTGTCAGGCGGGCCGTCGGTTACTATTACAAACTGGTCGTGATGGGGCACCGCATCCTGCCCCATCGTTTTATGGAGTTCATATTGCGTCGGATTTACTTAAAATGACAGGCCCCGTTGTCCACTCCTGACCGCCGCGCCGCGCGAGCGGATCAGGATAACACAGCGCATACAGGTCGGTCACGCGGCTCTCCGTCTCAAAACACAAACGTGCCTCACGCCCCAGAAGCCGAATCGAAGCCGGTTTGGTCAGCACGGGCAGTGCGGCCGTTTTTTTCATATCGGCCAGCAGACGGCACCCGGTTTCGTTGGCGGCCAAAACGCGCAGATAGGGCGGCCTGGACGGGGCGTCGTGCAGCGAGAGATAAGCCCGCAGCGCCAGGCGGCGGATGCGTGCGTGCGTATAGCGCCGGGTCTTGACTAGCGTGTAAAAGGAGTCGAGCGAACAGGCGTCGCGCGCCGCGCGCGCCAGCCGTCGGTCGAGGCCCTCCGTGGCGTCGGGCAAACGCGCGAAGTCGGCAGGGGTCAACCGGCGCAGATGTGAGACAACCGCCTGCTCGCAGGCATGCAGATCGACCGGGGCGCGGCCCGCGACCTGCTCGTTCGTCCACAGCGAGAGGGACGAGTCGGGCACAAAGAGGCTGATCTCATCCCCGCGCAGCAGGGCTTTTCGCAAAAAGGAGGCCGAGGCAAATGCAGCCGCTGTGTCCGGCGCGTCATGCAGCACCCCGCAGCGGGGGATGACCAGCGGTGTGATGTCAGCTCCCGGGCGCCGCAGCGCGCGCAGATACTCCAGCCCCAAAATGTCGTTGGGTTGCGCCAGTAGCGGCGCGGGCCGCCCGGTGAGCGTTTCGCAGGCCATCTGCCGCGCCAGGGGATAGGAGACGCCAAGACGAAGCGCCTCAGCCTGTTCACGCAAAAAGGCTGGGTGGTCAAGCAGCTCTGCCATCTGCGCAAGCGGCGTCAATGCGCCGGTTTCGCTGCCAAACGAGAGGTGGGTCACAACGCCGGTGGCGCGCAACAGCGCAACGCCCGCCCGAGCGAACCGTTCGGCCGAAGCGCAGGCAAAGGGGGAGGGCAACTCCAGCACCAGATCGGCGCCACCGTGCACAGCCATGGCGGCTCTGGCCTGTTTTCGGCAAATGGCTAAGGAACCTCTTTGCGTGACATGCCCGCTCATGACACAAATGATGGCCGCGCCGTCCAGGTTCTCGCGCGTGCGCGCGATATGCCACGCGTGGCCGTTGTGAAAGGGATTGTATTCCGCGATAATGCCCGCCACTACTTGTGCCATGGAACCCCCCTAAGTTTTGCCAACGCATTAAAGTTGGCAGGGTTGCTTGTCAGAAAAGTTATTCTGTGATAAAATATAAAATCATTATTTATTGTAACACATATGGAGGGAAACTCAAAATGAATATTCTTGTCATCAACGCCGGCAGCTCGTCGCTCAAGTATCAACTTTTTGATATGAACCGGCGCACGGTACTGGCGCGCGGTCTGTGCGAGCGCATCGGGCTGGATGGGCGCATCAAGCACATCGTGGAAGGCCGCGAAAACCATATGGAAGACTATACCATGCCAGATCACGCGGCCGCCATCCGCACCGTGACCGAAATGCTGACCAGCGACGGCACGGGTGTGATTGCCAGCATGAACGACATTGCCGCGGTGGGGCACCGTGTGGTGCACGGCGGCGAGTTTTTCTCCGGCTCGGTGCGCATCACGGAGGAAGTCCTCAAAGCCATTGAGGACTGTGTGCCGCTGGCTCCGCTGCACAATCCCCCCAATTTGGTGGGCATCCGCGCCTGTAGTGAGGTCATGCCCCGTGTCCCGCAGGTGGCCGTGTTTGACACCGCCTTCCATCAGTCCATGCCGCAAGAAGCCTTTTTATATGCGCTGCCCTACGAGTTCTATGAAAATGACCGCATCCGCCGGTACGGCTTTCACGGTACGTCACACCGTTTTGTATCTGAGCGGGCGGCCGCCATGCTGGGCAAACCGATACAGGAATTGAAAATCATCACCTGTCATCTGGGCAACGGATCCTCCGTGACTGCCGTCAACGGCGGGCGCTCGGTTGACACCTCCATGGGCTTTACGCCGCTGGAGGGCGTCCCGATGGGGACGCGGTCGGGCAGCATTGATCCGGCAATCATCGAGTTTTTGTGCGTCAACAAGGGCATGAGCATCGCGGATGTGACCTCCGTTCTCAACAAGAAGTCGGGCATGTTGGGTCTGTCCGGCGTGTCGTCCGACTTCAGGGATCTTCACGACGCCGCCGACAGGGGAGACAAGCGCGCCGAGCTGGCGCTGCACATCTTCGCATACGCCGTCAAAAAGTACGTGGGCATGTACGCCGCCGTCATGAACGGCGTGGATGCGCTGGTGTTTACGGCGGGCGTGGGGGAGAACAACGATATCATGCGCCACTGGATTGCCGGCGGGCTGGAATACATGGGACTTGTGCTCGACGAGGAGAAAAACAAGGTGCGTGTCGACGGCGAGCGAGACCTCTCGGCGGACGGTTCCCAAGGGCGCATTTTGCTCATTCCGACCAACGAAGAACTGGTCATCGCGCTCGATACGGAAAGCATCGTCGGGGCCTGACGCCGGCCCCGGCGTGATAAGAAACAATAAGAGGCCTCCCGCCGACAGGCGGGAGGCCTTTCGATACTATTTCTGGACGGGATACTTGGGACGCGCGTGATAAGAGGTGTGCAGCCATTTGTGAGCGTTGTGACTGCCGGGCTGGCCGTCCATCACCTCTTCATAGAGTTTTTTGACGATGGGATTTTCGTGGCTCTTGCGTAGCTTCATCTTTTTGTCCTGGTCGTAAATGGCCGCGGCGCGGCGCTCGCGTAGGCTGACAAAGTTGCGCACAACGGCCGGTTGCACCGGTTGCCCTCCGCCGTTAATGCAGCCGCCGGGGCAGGCCATCATCTCGACGATATCGTAATCGGCCTCGCCCGCCTTAATGCGTTCGAGTAAACGGCGGCAGTTGGCAAGACCGGACACGACGGCCGCGCGCACTTTGCGACCGTTTAAGTCATATTCGGCTTCCTTGATGCCGGCGATGCCGCGCACCTCGTGGAAGTCCAGATTTTCCAGTTCCTTGCCCGTGACCAGTTCGGCCACGGTGCGCAGGGCCGCTTCCATGACGCCGCCGGTTGCGCCGAAGATGAGACCGGCGCCTGTGGAAATACCGAACGCGGGATCAAATTCTTCGTCGGGCAGATGCGGGAAGAACAGACCCAGGCGGGAGATCATGCGGGCCAACTCGCGCGTGGTCAACGCCACGTCGATGTCGGGGAGACCGGGCACAGCCTGCTCGTCCTCGCGGTGGATTTCAAACTTTTTGGCTGTGCAGGGCATGATGCCCACGGTGAAGATGTCCTTGGGGTCAATGCCCATCTTCCGGGCATAATAGGTTTTCATCATGGCGCCGAACATCTGCTGCGGCGACTTACAGGTCGACAGGTTGGGGATGAATTCGGGGAAAAACTGCTCGCAAAAACGAATCCAGCCCGGGCTGCAGGAGGTGATCAGGGGCAAGTCGTGGCCGGACTCCAGCCGCTTGAGGAACTCCGTGCCCTCCTCCATGATGGTCAGGTCGGCGGTTACGTCGATATCAAACACACCATTAAAGCCCAAGCGGTGCAGCGCGGCCACCATCTTTCCTTCGACATTGGTACCGATCGGCATGCCGAACGCCTCGCCGAGGGTCACGCGAATCGAGGGCGCCACGCCGACCACCACGTGTTTGTTCGGATTGGACAGGGCGGCCCAGACTTTGTCTGTGTCGTCTTTTTCGGTCAGCGCACCGGTCGGACAAACCGTGATGCACTGTCCGCAGGAGACGCACGCCGTCTCGTCGAGGTTGTGGTCAAAGGCGCAGGAGATGTGTGTATCAAAACCGCGGTCGTTGGGGCCGATGACGGCCACCGACTGGTTATTTTTGCATACGGCCACGCAGCGCCGGCACAAAATGCACTTGGAGTTGTCACGCACCAGATGCAGCGTGGAGTCCTCGATTTGCGGCTCCATATTGTCGGTGTGGAAGCGCACTTCCTGCATCCCAAAGTCGCTGGCCAGCTTTTGCAGCTCGCAGTTTTGGTTGCGCAGGCAGGTCAGGCAGTCCATCCGGTGATTGGACAAAATGAGCTCAAGTGTGTTTTTTCGGGCGGTAATGACAGCACCGGTATTGGTAAATACCTCCATTCCCTCCGCGACAGGATACACACAGGAGGCCACCATCGAACGGGCGCCTTTGACTTCCACCACGCAGATGCGGCAGGCGCCGATGGCGTTGATGTTTCTCATAAAGCACAGGGTGGGGATTTCGATGTCAACGAGGCGTGCCGCCTCTAAAATGGTGGCGGTTTTAGGCGCCTCCACTTCTATGTTGTTTATTTTCAGCTTGACGGTATCCATGGCCATCACTCCTTATTGAACCTTATTCTTTGACGATGGAGCTGAATTTACACTTTTCCATGCAGGCGCCGCATTTTATGCACTTATCCTGCTCAATGACATGCACTTCCTTGACCTTTCCGGAGATGGCCGAAGTGGGGCACACGCGCGCGCAAGCCGTACACCCTCTGCAATTGTCCAGAATCCGGTATTGCAGCAGTGACTTGCAGACGCGGGCCGGGCATTTGCGATCACGCACATGAGCTTCATATTCGTGACGGAAGTGACGAAGAGTGGACAGCACCGGGTTGGGCGCCGTTTGGCCAAGACCGCAAAGCGAACTGCCCTTGATATGGTTGCACAGTTCCTCGAGCAAATCGAGGTCGGCCATTGTGGCGTGGCCGTTTGTGATTTTTTCCAAGATTTGATGCATCCGTTTTGTGCCGATACGGCAGGGGGTACACTTGCCGCAGCTCTCATCGACGGTAAACTCGAGAAAGAACTTGGCAATATCCACCATGCAGTTGTCCTCGTCCATGACAATTAGGCCGCCCGATCCCATCATGGAGCCCATCGCCGTCAGCGTATCGTACTCAATGGGGGTATCAATGAGAGAAGCCGGAATGCATCCGCCAGAAGGACCGCCGGTCTGCGCCGCCTTGAAAGCTTTGCCATTCGGGCAGCCGCCGCCAATTTCCTCGACAACTTCACGCAGCGTGGTGCCCATCGGAATCTCCACCAGGCCGGTGTTGACAATTTTTCCGCCCAACGCAAACACCTTGGTGCCGCGCGAACGCTCCGTACCGATCTCCGCAAACTTTTCGTTGCCGTTGACCAAAATCCACGGGATGTTGGCGTAGGTTTCGACGTTGTTCAAAATGGTCGGCTTGCCAAACAAGCCCTTGACCGCCGGGAAGGGGGGACGCGGACGGGGTTCACCGCGGTTGCCCTCAATGGATGTCATCAACGCGGTTTCCTCTCCGCAGACAAAGGCGCCGGCGCCCAAACGGATTTCCAGATCAAACGAGAAGTCGGTGCCGAAGATGTTCTCGCCCAGCAAGCCGTACTCCTTGGCCTGCGCGATGGCGATGCGCAGACGCTCCACGGCGATGGGGTATTCGGCGCGCACGTAAATATAACCCTGGTCGGCGCCGATGCAATAGCCGGCGATGGTCATGGCCTCAATGACGCTGTGCGGATCGCCCTCAAGAATGGAGCGGTCCATGAAGGCGCCCGGGTCGCCCTCGTCGGCGTTGCAGCAGACGTACTTTTGTCCCTTGGGCTGGTTCATGGCAAAGTCCCATTTGACGCCGGTTGGGAAGCCGCCGCCGCCACGTCCGCGCAGGCCGGATTTTTTGAGGGCATCAACAATTTCGGAGGGTGTCTGCTCGGTGAGTGCGCGTGACAATGCCTGATAGCCGTCGAAGGCTATGTATTCGTCAATACGTTCAGGATTGATGACGCCGCAGTTGCGCAGCGCAATGCGCAGTTGTTTTTTATAAAAGCCGGTTTCGTTGAGCGACTTGATCTCGTCACCCTGCAATGTTTCTTGGTACAGCAGGCGGCGCACGATGCGGCCTTTGAGAATGTGCTCTTTGACAATTTCCTCGGCGTCCTTGGGCTCCACACGGGAATAGAAGGATCCCTCCGGATAGACCACCACAATGGGGCCGAGCGCGCACAGGCCAAAGCAGCCGGTTTTAATGACTTTTACTTCTTTTTCCAACCCGTTTTCTTTGAGCTCCTCCTCAAATGAACGGATGAGCTTTTCGCTGCCGGATGAGCTGCACCCTGTGCCGGCGCAGACCAGAATGTGGCTTCTGACAAGTTCCATGGCGGTTTCCTCCTTTGTTACTGATTGGCGCCGATGGTATATTCGGACTTAACATTGTGGTTGACGATGTGCTCGGCGATGACTTGCACGGCCTTTTCCGGCGTCATGTTGACGTAGGTGACCTTTTCCTCACCGGGCACGAAGATTTCCACAATGGGTTCCAGGCGGCAAACGCCGATGCAGCCTGTCTGCGTGACGCTGACATTGTTCAGCGCTCTGCGATGCACTTCCTCCAGGCAGGCGGCCAGCACCGGACGGGCGCCGGCGGCGATGCCGCAGGTGGCCATACCAACTACAATGCGCACTTTTTGGTCGCCTTCATCTTGGCGCAAGTTAAGTTCAGCCCGGGTTTTCTCGCGAATGGCCTTGAGCTCCTCCAACGTTTTCAAAACGGTATCCCCCTCATGAATGAATTAAAGCGAAGACGGAAACGGCCCGCCGCGCGGGTGTGTGTTATGTTAGCTGCCCGGTGCGCCGGACGAGGGGTCCGACAGCCGTGAATTTTCCCGCAGGTAGTCTTCTACCCAGGAGAGCACGTCCGGGTTGTCCAGGGGTACATCCTCCAGCGTCTCACGCAGCGCGCGAGTATCAAACGCAAACTGGTGAGTGGGGCCGCACTCCCGGTAAAGAAAGTTGACATTGGGCGCGCCTTGCAGCAACGTGACCCATGTGCCCGGCATGTCGCCCGTTGGCGGCGTGTCAATATGACCGGCACGGAATGAGGCGACAACGGTTGTGCCCTCACCCTCACGGCTAACAATGGAAAAAGAGCCTTCCGCCTGCTCGGCGGCCATCTTCCAAAGCGGAAGACCGAGGCCCACCCGGCGGGTTGTGCGCGTCGTGGTGAAAGGATCGGTCACCTGTGCGAGCAGGTCGGGCGGCATGCCGCAGCCGTTGTCCTCAATGGTAACGGTGAGCATGTCGGCGTCCGATACCAGGTGCACCTGCACCAGGTTTGCACCGGCGGTGAGGCTGTTTTGCACGATATCAAGAATGTGCAGAGACAGATCCTTCATGCAACCACCCGCACTAGGCTTTCAAGTATTTGTCCAGGATGCCGTCGACGTCGTCAGGCGTCAGGCGGCCATACACGTCGCCGCCGACCACGATGACGGGGGCCAGACCGCAAGCGCCGATGCAACGAGTGGCGTCGATGGAAAACTTGCCGTCTTTTGTCATGCCGCCGGCGTCGCAGCCCAGCTTGCGCTCAATGCGTGCCAGGATTTCGCCGGCGCCCTTGACGTAGCACGCCGTACCCAGACAGACATTGACCTGTATGTCGCCCTTGGGGTTGAGTGTAAACTGTGTGTAAAACGAAACAATACCGTAAATTTCGGACAGAGACATGCCCAGCCCTTCCGCGACGACAATCTGCACCTCTTCGGGCAGATAACCGTAAATCTCCTGCGCTTCTTGAAGCACCGGCATGGCGGCGCCCGGCTGGCCTTTGAAGCGCTCAATAATCGCCAGCAGTTTTTCATGCTGTTCGGCTGTGCCCTTAAACGGAACAGTGGTTTTGCTATTGGGCATGTTGTCATGCTCCTCCCTGTAAATCGGTTTTGGATAACTGCGTGGAAATGGAAGATTGTCTATTTTATCACAATCTTCCACATGTGATTATACCATAATGGCCGAGACAATGCCATAGGTAATTTCGGTAAATTGTGATTTTTTTGCAAATTCGTGCGCGCACTTATGTTAGAACCGTGGAACAACGGAACTTCTGCGACCGCTTTGAGATCTGTGCGCCGGTCGTTCCCGCCAGGGGGACGGACGGCGGCGCACAAAGCGGCCCGCCGAAACGAAGGTTTCGACAGGCCGCTCGACATGTCAATGTAACAACGGGATTACTTGAGTTCGACTTTGGCGCCGCCCTCTTCGAGTTTCTTTTTGAGTTCCTCGGCTTCGTCTTTGCCGATGTTCTCTTTGACGGGCTTGGGCGCGCCGTCAACCAGATCCTTGGCTTCCTTGAGGCCCAGACCGGTAATCTCACGAACGACCTTAATGGTGTTGATCTTGTTGGCGCCGGCGTCGGTGAGTACCACGGTAAACTCGGTTTTCTCTTCCGCGGCGGCGGGCGCGGCGGCGGCGGGCGCGGCCATCATGGCCATGGGGGCGGCGGCGGACACGCCATATTTCTCCTCGAGCGCCTTGACGAGCTCGGAGAGCTCCAGTACCGTCAGAACATCAATTTCTTCAATCATCTTGGTGAGCTTATCGCTAGCCATTACGGGTACCTCCTAAATTAATCATAATTGTTGTTTCCGCGACGTGCGGGACAGGTGAGGGCTTCTAGGCCCCCTTCTTTTCGGCCACGGCGTTGAGCACGACGGCCAGGCCGCGGATGTTGCCGTTGAGGACGTTGACAAGCCCGGAAATGGGCCCGTTCAATCCGCCCAACAGACGCGCAATGAGTACGTCACGCGACGGCAGATCGGCCAGTACCGACACCTCGGCGGGTGTGATGACACGTCCGTCGACAAAGCCGGCCTTGATGGTAAACTTGCCGTTGGACTTTTTGGCGAACTCGTTGAGGATTTTGGCAGGCGCCACGGGATCGTCGGCACTGGTGGCCAGGGCGGTGGTGCCGACAAGAACCGGATCAAGATCGTCGAAGCCCACGTTTTTGACGGCAAACGTCAGCAGTGTGTTTTTGGTGACCGTATAGTCGACACCAGCCGCCCGCAGGTCGCGGCGCAGCTTTGTATCGTCGGCCACATTGATGCCCTTATAGTCGACCAGGACGCCTGAACTGGCATTTTTGATGCGATCTGACAGGGCGGCCACAGCTGCCTTTTTTTCCTCCAGGATGTTAGCATTTGGCATGTATTCACCTCCTGTGTACCAAAATGGGGTATAAAAAAAGTCCTCGCGTACATTGACACGGGGACGAAGAAGCGTCACAAAAAAACTGTCATGCGACTCAACCGCCCTCGGCAGGAGGGGCAAAGCCCCGTTGGCACATAAAGTGTCCTGCTGTCTATGGAACGCAAAATATATTGTAACAGGGGCGGCTGTGTTTGTCAATAACATCTGCCGTTTTTTTGGAAATTGGTGCGCTTTGATCGATTCAGGGCACAAATTCGGGCGAAAACATCAAATTGCCCCAGCCCTCCGTCAAAAAGTTCTGCGCCTGCCAGGCGCCGTCGTGCCACTGGTACTGGTGCAGCAGCAGGTCATAGCCATTGGCCAGACGGGTGAAGACAAAGCGGTAGCGGTTGCCGTGCCCCGAGGCGAGCACCTCGGTTTGCAGGTCGTTTCTGTGCACGCTGTCGACCGTTTCAATCAGCTTGAGATTGTAGGAAAACACGATGTCCATGATGCTTTGCGCGTCGTAATTCCATCCGTGGTACGGCGCGCAAAGGAAATCCTCCGGCCAGTAATCCAGTTTTTCGATCTTCCATCCCTGCCCGGGGACATTTCTGACGGTGGCCAGCGCATAGGCATAGGCAAAGTGTGACCCTCCCAGGACCAGTCGGGGGTCGCGCGGCATTTTTTCGCCGGTGATGATCTCCAGCTCCGCCAGATAGTAGGCCAAATCGTCCGGCGTGCCCGGAGGCGTGTAAGCCGGCAGCAACTGCAGCAGTTCGACGTGTCCGAAGCCGCGGAAGGAGTCGGTAAACGCCTTTTCGGACATGTTTTTTTTCGCCGCCGGCGACAGCATGTTATAGGCGACGGGGTAGGGCAGCCTGGCGTCTCCCACCGTGCCGCATCCGCCGGTGTAGCACAGCATGTTGGAAGCGTTGCGCAGCGTGCCAAAAAAGCCCAGCAGTGCCTGGTCGGGGGCGTCGAAGACATGGGTGGGACGATTTTCAAAGTCGGAAAAGCGGTAGGGGTTTTCCATCGGATGCCGTGTGAAGGGGCGCAGCATGCGCTCATCGGTCGGCGCGGTGTCCTGCGCGGACACGGCGCGCGTCTCGTCCGGCGGATGGCGGTATGCGTGAATGACGCCGCCCAGCACGGGACGCTGCGGGCGGGGGCATACAATCAGCAGCACGGCGACAGTCAACAGTATGGCGATGGCAAGGAGAACAACAGGGCGTTTTTTGATCAGTGACACCATATCGGCACCTCCCTCGTTCATGTATATGCGCCGGACGCGTCGGTCAGACAGGCATTCTGCCGCCTTTGTGACAAAAAGGCGGATTTCTTTTTAACGATCCGGAAAAAATCATGTCCTTTTTTTATCCGGTGTGATACAATATATTCCGTTCACACACCACAAAGGAGGGTTGCCCGGTGAGACGGCTGATGCTCATCTTAATCACGCTGGCCGTTATGGTCAGCCTCACCGGCTGCTTTCGTCTGTCGGGCGACGATCTGTTGCTGCTGCCAAAGCAGCCGCAGGACTCCGTGCAGCTCCAGGTGCAGATCGACAAACAGCTCAGCATGGGCGCGCAGCTGATCTCTCCGGTCAGCGGCGCCAACCGCCAGGCCATTCAGAAAGCCGACGTCGACGGTGACGGCCAGGAGGAAGCCATCGCGTTTTATCGTCAGCAGGGCGAAAAACCCCTGCGCATCGTCTTTTACCGCAAGGGGGAAGGCTATGAGCCGTTTGCCCACATCGAGGGCGACGGGGAGACGGTCGACAGCATCACCTATGTCGACATCGACGGCGACCAGGTGACCGAAATCGTCGTGGGCTGGCGCGTGGGTGTGGGCGCGCTCAAGGCGCTGACGGTGTACCAATACAACAATGACCAGATGGAGCTGATGCTGACCGACAGCTACAGCGGTTTTGCGTTGATGGATTTAAACGAAGACGAAAAGACCGAATTGATCACCGTGCGGCATGACGCCGCGACGCTGACCGGCGTGGCCGCCATGTACGGCATGACCGGCATAGAAATGGAGCTGCTGTCTCAGGCCGATCTCTCCCTCGGCATCGACCAGCTGACGCGCATCAAAACCGGGCTGTTGGCCGACGGCCACCGTGGGTTGTTTGTCACCGGACGGTATGATACCAGCGCCGCCATCACCGATATTTTCGCCGCGCCGGGCGGTAAGCTGACCAATATTACCCTCAACCCCAAAAACGGCGTCAGCGACTCGACGGTGCGGCGGTTTACCACCCCGGTGGTCACCGACATCTCCGGCGACGGTACGCTGGAAGTGCCCGCGCCGGAGGAGATGCCGTACTACGACCCCGCGCAGGAAGGTACGGAAACGCCCTGGATGAAGATCAACTGGCAGGGCTATAACATTCTGGGGAATTCGAGCACCGAAATGATCACCTATCACAACTACACCGACAGCTGGTTTTTTGATATTCCCGAGGCCTGGAGCGACGGGTTGACCATGACCATACGTGACATTTCGCCGAGCGAGCGCGGCCGTGTCTTTGCGGTGTGGAGGGAGGACGAGACCGAGCCGCACGACCTGCTGGTGGTCTACACGCTGACCGGCGACAACCGTGAGGAGCAGGCCAAGGAAAACAATCGGATTGTTTTGCTGCGGCACGCGGACATGATTGTGGCGGCGGAGCTCATCCCGCAGTTTTCCAGCAAATATCAGATTTCGGAGTCCGAACTTGTCGGCCGGTTTTATTGGATACAGTGGGAATGGATAACAGGGGAGTTGAATTTGAATTGAAAAAGGTATTGGTGTTGGAAGACGAGTCCAGTATTCGCTCCTTTGTTGTTATTAACCTTGACAGAGCGGGGTACGAAGTGCTGGAGGCCGAGACAGGCGACCAGGCGCTGGCCTGCCTGCGCGAAAATGACGATATCAAGGTGGCCATTCTGGACATCATGCTGCCCGACATCGACGGCTTTGAAGTGTGTCGGCGCATCCGTGCCCTGGGCAGCAATATGGGCATCATCATGCTGACGGCCCGCACAGGTGAAATGGACAAGGTGACCGGGCTCATGACCGGCGCCGACGACTATGTGACCAAGCCATTTTCGCCCACCGAGCTTATTGCCCGGGTGGACGCGCTCTACCGGCGCATCGGCGGCGAGGCGGGCACGCCGCGCACCGACCTGCGCAGCGGTCCGTTTTTGCTCAACACCAAAAACCGCACGCTGGAAAAAAACGGCGAGCGGGTTAAACTGACGCAAGTGGAGTATGCGATCATGAAAATGTTCATGGAAAATCCCGGGACGGCGCTTTCGCGCGAGGCCATTTTGACGCATGTCTGGGGCCGGGACTACTATGGCGAACTCAAGATTGTGGATGTCAACGTTCGTCGTCTGCGCATCAAAATTGAAGACGACACGGCCAATCCCACATACATCACCACGGTTTGGGGCTTTGGGTACAAATGGGGCAACTGAAAGACTCCTTCAGGAAGGTATTTGGATTTAAGCACCTGCTGCGCGGCCTGCGCGGACGCTGGATGGTCAACAGCCTGGCGTTAATCTTTCTGCTGGTGATTGTGGCGGTCACGGCGTACTCCATCGCGGCGGCCAGCTACTACACGTCAAACCTGCGGGCCGCTGTGGAGAGTCGCGCCCGCGCCACGGCCGGTTTTTTTTCACGCTACATCAACACCGGCTACAATGAGTACTTCCGAACGGCCTACCGCTTTGCAGAGGAGTACGCCGACCGGGACAAGCTGGAGCTTCAGTTTGTCAACATGCACGGCCGGGTGGAGGTGTCCACCATGGGCCTGACTGTCGGCATGGAGCCCGGTACGCCCGACGTGCAGCGCGCGTTCCAGGAGGGGCAGGTTGACAGCTTTATCGGCATAGACCCTTTGAGCAATGAGCGCGTGCTGTCGGTGTCGGCGCCGCTGATGTTCAGCAACAATCAGGTCGTGGGCGTCATGCGCTATGTGAGCAGCATGCGGTTGGCCGACCGGCAGGTCATTATGTCCGCCGGCGTGGCCATGCTTTTCGGCCTGGCCGTCATTGCCTTTGTGGCCGTCTCCAACCTGTTTTTTATACGCACCATTTTGACCCCCATCCAGGAGATCAATGAAATCGCCAAGAAAATTGCCGGCGGCAGCTACGGCGCCATCATCGACAAAAAATACAACGATGAAATCGGAGAGCTGACCGACACCATCAACAACATGTCCGCCGAAATCAGCATGGCCGAGCGCATCAAAAACGACTTTATCTCCTCGGTGTCCCACGAACTGCGCACGCCGCTGACCTCCATCTCCGGCTGGGGTGAGACATTGCTGCAGTCCAACCTGAAAGACCAGGAGGAGGTTAAGAAGGGCGTGCGCATCATGCTCAAGGAGGCGCACCGCCTGACAAAAATGGTTGAAGAACTGCTTGAGTTCACCCGCATGGAGGGCGGGCGCATGGTGCTCCAGATGGAGCCCACCGATGTGCGCGCCGAGTTTGAAGAAGTCGTGTTTTTGTACATGGACGCGCTGGCGCGGGAAGGCATTACGCTGACGTACGAGGAGTCGGAAGAGATCCCTTCCATCATGGCCGACCGCGGGCGGTTGCGCCAGGTGTTCATCAACATCATCGACAACGCGGCCAAGCACGGCGCGGACGGCAAACTGCTTGAGACCTCCATTGGCGTTGAAAGCGGCCATGTGGTGGTGAGGGTGCGCGACCACGGGCCCGGCATTCCGCATGACGAACTGCCGCATGTCAAGATGAAGTTTTACAAGGGCAGCTCCAAGGCGCGCGGCAGCGGCATCGGGCTGGCCATCAGCGACGAAATCGTGCGCCTGCATGATGGTGAGCTGACTGTGGAAAGCACGCTCGGCGAGGGGACGACGGTGAGTGTCCGCATTCCTGTCCAAATGGGGTCGTACTCATAGACATGTCGCGGGGTTACCCGCTTCATATTGCGTGGCGTGGCCATCTCTGGTACAATAAACTGCGGAGCGGGCGCTCCGGGGAGGTACAACGTGGGAAAAGATAAGAATTTCAAGACAATGATCGGCGGACAAGCCATTATTGAGGGTATCATGATGCGCGGGCCTGACAAAATGGCCTATGCGGTGCGGGGCCCGGAGGGCATTATTACGCAGCAAAAAAAGCTCAATCCCATCAAAAATAAATATCCCGTTTTGGGCTGGCCGATTATCCGCGGTGTCGTTAATTTTGTCGACTCCATGGCCACCGGCATGAAGGCGCTGATGTGGTCGGCCGAGTTTTTTCCCGAGGACGAGGAGGAAACCAAGCCCTCAGACAAGGAGCCCTCGAAGTTCAGCAAGTGGCTCGACCGCGTGCTCAGCTCGGAAAAGGCGCAAAAAACCGTAATGACCGCTTCGATGGTTTTCGGCATTGTCATGGCCATCGCCATCTTCATGCTGCTGCCGGCTTTTTTGACCGGCCTGCTGGGCGGAAGTCTGGAAAAGGGTGTCCTGCGCAACCTGATAGAGGGCGTCGTCCGCCTGGTCATTCTCATTGGTTATTTGGCGCTGGTGTCGCGCATGAAGGACATTCAGCGGGTGTTTGGGTACCACGGCGCGGAACACAAAACCATCGCCTGCTACGAGGCGGGCGAGCCGCTGACGGTGGAAAATGTGCGGCGTTTTCCGCGGCAGCATCCGCGCTGCGGTACGAGCTTTTTGTTTACCATTGTCATCATCAGCATCCTGGTGTTTTCCATTATGGTGCCCTTTGAGAATATGTTTTTGCGTGTGGCGTCTCGGCTGGTGCTGCTGCCCGTCGTGGTGGCGCTGAGCTATGAGGTCAACCGTCTGGTGGGCCGCTATGACAACTGGCTGACCGGCATTTTGCGCGCGCCCGGCCTGTGGATGCAGAAACTGACCACGAATGAACCGGACGACAGTATGCTTGAAGTGGGCATTGAGTCGCTGAAGATGGCGCTGCCGGATACCGAGGGCGCAGACAAATGGGGACTCAACAACTGAGGCGCAACGCCTGAAAAGGTGACTTTGCGCCGGTTGCGTCAGATAGAGAATGATGGGTATCGGGGGTGTCTTGGGCGTGGCACGGACATTTAACAATCTGTACCTGGATCTCAGGCAGCAACTGCTGGGCAGCGGCATCAGCATGGCCTCGCTGGAGGCCCGGGAAATCATGCGCCATGCGACCGGGAAAAACCGTATGGCCATTGCGCGTGACTACCACCTGTATGTGCCGCCGGAAGAGGAGCAAAAAGCGCTCGCACTGTTGGCCAGGCGACTCAAAGGGGAACCCATCGCCTACATTGTGGGCGAGTGGGAGTTCTTTGGCCTGGCGTTGGACGTGACGCCGGATGTGCTCATCCCGCGGGTGGACACAGAAGTGTTGGCGGCGGCGGCCATCGCCTTTGCCAAGCAGGCCGGAGAGGGCGCCCGTGTGCTGGATTTGTGCACGGGCAGCGGCTGTGTCGGACTGGCGGTGGCGGCGTACGCGTCGGACTGCCGGGTTGTCATGGCGGATGTGTCGGAGGCGGCGCTCAAAGTGGCGCGGTCCAACATCAGACGGCACGACTTGTCCGGGCGGGTGGCCTGTGTGAGCGCCGATGCGCTGTCCCCCGCGCCCGCGTCGCTGGGGACGTTCGACATCATTTGCTGCAACCCGCCGTACGTCAGAGGCGCCGACTGGGACATGCTCGACGAAGGTGTGCGCTGCCATGAGCCGCGGCTGGCGCTGGACGGCGGAGCTGACGGCCTGCGCTTTTACCGGGCCGTGGCTGCCGGGTGGCGCCAGGGGCTCAAGCGGGGCGGTCATCTGCTGTTTGAGTGCGGCGCGGGGCAGGCCCCTGCTGTGGTGGAGTTGCTCACCCGTGAGGCCTACGGGCAGGTGACGACCCTGCGGGACTCGCAGGGCATTGAACGCGTGGTTGTGGCCACACCGGTTTGGAATGACGACATCCGCGAAGGCATAGCCGAAATCAATTGATACAGAGAAAGTTAGGTGGATCACAACATGGCAAATACGCCACAATATATTCCTCCGGTCAACCAAAAACAGGGTGACAACCGGAAAAAAGCGCTGGAAACGGCGCTGGAGCAAATCACAAAGGTACACGGCAAAGGGGCCGTGATGCGCCTGGGAGACAGTACCAATCTTGAGGTGAGCGCCATCCCGACCGGTTCGCTGTCGCTCGATCTGGCATTGGGCATCGGCGGCGTGCCGCGCGGGCGCATTGTGGAGGTTTACGGGCCGGAGTCGTCCGGTAAAACCACATTGGCGCTGCATATGATTGCCTCGGCGCAGAAAAATGGCGGTGAGGCCGCCTTCATTGACGCCGAACACGCGCTCGACCCGGTGTACGCCCGCGCGTTGGGGGTGGACACCGACAATCTGCTCATTTCACAGCCCGACAACGGCGAACAGGCGCTTGAAATCTGCGAGGCGCTGGTGCGCAGCGGCGCGTTGGATATCATCGTCATTGACTCGGTAGCCGCGCTTGTACCGCGTGCCGAGCTCGACGGCAATATGGGCGACTCGGTAGTGGGCCTTCACGCCCGCCTGATGTCCCAGGCCATGCGTAAGCTGGCGGGCGCATTGGCCAAAACCGATACGGTGGCGGTGTTTATCAATCAGCTGCGCGAAAAAGTCGGCATCGTCTACGGCAGCCCCGAAGTGACCACCGGCGGTCGGGCGCTGAAGTTTTACGCCAGCGTGCGCATCGACGTGCGCAAAGGGCACGCCATTGAGTCGAATGGGGAGACCATCGGCACCGGCACGCTGTTTAAAGTCGTCAAAAATAAAACGGCGCCGCCTTTTCGTTTCTGCGAGGTGGAAATTCTTTACGGCGAGGGCATTTCCCGCTTCGGCGAGCTGCTTGACCTGGGTGAGCGGCTCGGGATTGTCCAAAAGAGCGGTTCGTGGTTCAGCTGCGGGGAGACCCGCCTGGGGCAGGGCAAGGACAGCGCGCGCAACTACCTCAAGGAGCACCCCGAACTGGCGGACGAGATTGAAGCGAAAGTCCGCGCCGACGGCTACAAGCTGCAAATGGTTCGTAGCCCCAAAAAAGGCAAGATAGTGGCGGCGGGCAAGGGCATCAAAGTGACGGCCGACGACGAGAGCGACGACAATGATTGAGCAGCCGTCGCCGACGCGGGAGGCCGCGCTGGCGTTGCTCAGCCGCCGGGCATACAGCGTCGGGGTACTGACGGAAAAACTCATGGACAAGGGCTGCGATCCCGCGCAAGTGGCCGAGGCGGTTTCCTGGCTGACAGAACTGCGCTACCTGGACGACGAGGAGTACGCAAGAGAGTACGTGCGCGCCCACGTCGCCAGAGGTTACGGGCGGCACCGCACCCGCGTTGAGCTGCGCCGCCGGTACATTGACGACGAAATCATTGAAAAAGTGCTTGAAGAAATGCCCGACCCGGAAGAGACGGTCGATCAGACCATCGTTCGCCTGGCCGGCCACGGCATCTGGGACGAGAAGCGGCGGCGGCGGGTGGCTGACGCGCTCTACCGCAGGGGCTTTGACTGGGAAGACATCCGCGCCGGTTTGGCGCGGTTTGAAACCGAGGAGGAACTCGATTGAATCCATCAACCGTTGCCATGGTCTCGTTGGGCTGTGCCAAAAATCAGGTCAGCGCCGAGCAAATGTTATACCGGCTCAAAGAGGCGGGGTGTACAATCAAAACGCAACTGGAGGGTGTTGACGCTGTGGTTGTCAATACCTGCGGCTTTATTGAAAGCGCCAAACGCGAGGCCATTGAGCAGATCCTGGAACTGGCGGCCCTCAAACAGGAGGGCAAAATCAAAAAAATCATTGTCACCGGTTGTTTGGCCGAGCGTTACAAAGAGGAAATCCTCAGCGAACTGCCCGAGACCGACGGCCTGGTGGGATGCGGCAGCTTTCACGACATCGTCAAAGCGCTCGACAGTTCGCTGGCCGGCGAAACGCCCGTCCTGTTCGCGCCGCCCGCGGAGACGCCGCTCGACACGCCCCGTGTGCTGAGCACGCCGTCGTATACGGCTTACCTCAAAGTGGCGGAAGGATGCGACAACTGTTGCGCGTATTGCGTCATCCCCGGTCTGCGCGGCGCGTTCCGTAGCCGGCCCATGGAGGCGCTTGTCCAGGAGGCCGAGGCGCTTGTGGCAGGCGGCGTGAAAGAGATCATCCTCATCGCGCAGGACACATCCCGCTATGGCCTTGACCTGTATGGAGAGCGGCGCCTGTCCGCGCTGCTGACAGCGCTGTGCGGCATCGAAGGGCTGCAATGGCTTCGTCTGCACTATCTCTATCCGGACGAAATCGATGACCAACTCATCGAGACCATGGCCTGTCAGGACAAAATCGTCAAATATCTCGATATTCCCATCCAGCACGCCAGCGACCGGATGCTTTCCGCCATGGGGCGGCGGGGCACATGCGCCGAACTCGAGGCGCTTTTTGGCAAGCTGCGTGCCCGTATGCCCGATGTCGTACTGCGCACATCCGTCATTGTAGGGCTGCCCGGCGAAACCGAGGAGGACTTTGAACAGCTGTGTGCTTTCTTGCGCAACCAGTGCATTGAGCGCGCCGGTGTGTTTCCCTATTCGCCCGAAGAGGGGACGCCGGCCGCCGCCATGCCCGATCAGGTCGACGAGGAGACAAAGGCCCGCCGGGCGGACGTCGTTCTCGGCATTCAACAGGGCATCATGGAGGCGTTTAACGAGTCACTGCAGGGGCGCATTCTCACCGTGCTTGTGGAGGGATTTGACCGGTATGCCGGATACCACTTTGGCCGCTCCTGGGCCGACAGCCCGGAGGTGGATGGCAAGGTGTTTTTTACGGCGCGCCAGCGTGTGCCGGAAGGGGCGTTCGTTCGTGTGCGCATCACGGGCATTGTCGACGGTGACCCGTTTGGCAAGGCCAGGGGGCATTAACAGCCCATTTTTCGCATATTGTTTTCCGTAAGTGGGGTGATATCACGTTTACGACAGCCAGCATTATCACATTGGCGCGTATTGCGCTCATTCCGGCCTTCATGTGGGCCATGACATCGTCGGTTCCGTATGCGCGCGTGTTGGCGCTGATGTTTTTCATTGTGGCCAGTGCCACCGACGCTGTGGATGGGTACATCGCGCGCCGGTTCAATCAAGTGACGAATTTTGGGAAATTTATCGACCCGCTGGCTGACAAACTGTTGGTAACGGCGGCGCTGCTGCTGTTTGTGCAACTGGGGCAGATGTCGGCTGTGGCTGCCATGTTGGTCATATCCCGCGAGTTTTTGGTGACATCGCTGCGCATGGTGGCGGTGGCCGAAGGGCAGGTCATCGCGGCCAGCTGGGAGGGCAAGGCCAAAACAATGGTGCAAATTCTGTGCATCGCCTTTTTGCTTACCCAGGTGGGCTCAGCCACGGTGTCTGCGCGCACGACACTGACCTTGGATCAAATTGCCGTCTGGCTCATGGTGGTCGTGACGATTTGGTCCGGTGTGATGTACATCATCAAACATAAAGATGTGATCCGGCAGGCAAAATAGCGGCGGAACACATTTGTCGATTGGCAATAAAATGAGATGAGCGGACTTCCGCTTGCGTATTGCACGGGCGGATGTCCGCCCCGTTTTTTTAGGAGAAATGATCATGTTTGCATCCATCAAGCTGGATATCGAATCCATCCGCGAGCGCGACCCGGCCGCCCGCTCTTTCTGGGAAGTCTACTTCCTGTATCCGGGTTTCAAGGCGTTGCGCGCATACCGAAAGGCCCACAAACTGTACGAAAAAGGACACTTTTTCCGCGCCCGGTGGGTGTCGCAGAAAGCCGTGCGCCGCACGGGAATTGAAATCCACCCCGGGGCAAAAATCGGAAAGGGACTGTTTATTGACCACGGCGCCGGCGTCGTCATCGGCGAGACCTGCGAAATCGGGGACAATGTCACCATCTATCAGGGCGTGACGCTCGGCGGCACCGGCAAGGACACCGGAAAGCGGCATCCCACCATCGGAAACAACGTCATGATCGGCTCCGGCGCGCGTATTTTGGGGCCGTTTACCGTGGGCGACGGCGCGAAAATCGCTGCGGGCGCCGTGGTGCTGGAAGCCGTACCGGCCAACGGCACGGCGGTGGGTGTGCCGGCGCGCATTGTCAAGGTGGGCGGACAGAAAATCAAGCCGCTGGATCAGGTGCACATCCCCGACCCGGTGGCGCAGGAGCTTTGTCAAATGAGAATCAGACTGGATGAAATGGAAAAAAAGGTGGAGGCGCTTTCGCCGTCCCATCAAACAGGAGATAATCGTCCATGAAAATATTCAATACCCTGACGCGCACAAAGGAAGAATTTGTGCCTATCACCCCGGGCAAGGCGCTCATCTACTGCTGCGGTCCGACGGTGTACAATCTCATTCACGTGGGTAATGCGCGGCCGATCATCACGTTTGACGTGCTGCGCCGCCATTTGGAGGACGGCGGCTTTGACGTCACCTTTGTGCAGAACTTCACAGATATCGACGACAAGGTGATCCGCTGCGCCAACGAGGAGGGCGTCCCCTTTCAGGATGTCGCCGCGCGATACATTGAGGAGTACAAGGTCGACGCGCACGGTTTGGGGGTGCGCGACGCCGACGTCGCGCCATTGGCAACCAACAGCATGGAGAGCATTCTGCGCCTGGTGGGAGAGCTGGTGGACAAGGGCTGCGCCTACGCAACGCCCGACGGGGTGTACTTTCGTGTGAGCGCGTTTCCGTCCTACGGCAAGCTGTCCCACCAGCCGTTGGACGAGCTGTCGGCCGGTGCGCGCGTGGGGGTCAACGAAATCAAGGAGAGTCCCATGGACTTTGCCCTGTGGAAGGCGGCCAAGCCGGGCGAACCGAGCTGGCCGTCCCCTTGGGGCGACGGCCGCCCGGGCTGGCACATCGAGTGCTCGGCCATGGCGGGCGAGCACCTGGGACATACCATCGACATCCACTGCGGCGGTCAGGATCTCATCTTCCCGCACCATGAAAACGAAATTGCCCAGTCCGAGGCGGCCCACGGTGTGCCGCTGGCGAGATACTGGATGCACAACGGGTTTTTGAATATTGACAACCAGAAGATGTCAAAGTCGCTCGGCAATTTCTTCACGCTGCGCGACGCGGCGCAGGCCTACGGCTATGAGACGATTCGCATGTTCATGCTCTCGGCGCACTACCGCAATCCCCTCAACTACTCGGTCGATTCGTTGGAGCAGGCGCAGGCGGCGCTGGGAAGGCTGCAAAACACCAGTGACAATCTCGCCTTTTTGTCGCGCAGTGTGAGCGGCGCGCTCACCCCGGAAGAAACGGACTTTGTCGCCACGCTGCCCGGTTATAAAACAAGGTTCGACGCAGCGCTCGACGACGACCTCAACACAGCCGACGCGCTGGGCGCCTTGTTTGAAATGGTGCGCGAAATCAACTCGCATGTTGCCGGCAGCCCTTCTCTGGCGCTGGTCGAAGCGTGCGCCGGCGCCCTGCACGGGATGGCCGATGTACTCGGGCTGTTGCAGCCGGCGCAGGCGGACATGCTCGACGAAGAGATCGACGCGCTCATTCAGGCGCGCGCCGACGCGAGGGCCGCCAAAAATTTTGTCGAGGCCGACCGCATTCGCGACCTGCTCAAAGAAAAGAACATCACGCTGGAGGACACGCCGCAGGGCGTCAAATGGAAACGCGCCTAGAAAAGACAACATGCGGGTTGCGACCCGGGAAAGGGGCCATGGCCATGCAAATCATGGTGATTGACGGCAACAGCTTACTCAACCGTGCTTTTTACGGTGTCAAGACGCCGCTGACTACCAGTGCCGGTCAGCCGACGGGGGCGTTGCTGGGTTTTATGAATATCCTGCTCAAGCTTGTGGGCGACCATGAACCGGACGGGCTGTGTGTCACTTTTGACTTGCGTGCCCCCACATTTCGGCACAAGGCCTATGAGGGCTACAAGGCCGGTCGCAAGCCCATGCCGGAGGAGCTGGCGTCGCAGGTGCCCCTGTGCAAGCACCTGCTCGATGCCATGTGTATCCCGCGCTACGAGCGGGAGGGATTTGAGGCCGACGACCTGATCGGCACCATCAGCCGCGTGAGCGGCGAGGCAGGGTGGGACTGCCGCATCGTCACCGGAGATCGGGACTGTTTTCAGCTGATCGGCGAGCGCGTGCAGGTGCTGCATATCTCGTCACGCATGGGGCGTACCGACACAACCCCTTACGACGAGGGGGCCATTCGCGCCGAATACGGCATGTCGCCCGCCGACCTGATTGACTTGAAGGCGCTCATGGGCGACGCGTCGGACAACATCCCCGGTGTGCCCGGCATCGGCGAAAAGACGGCGCTCGAGCTCATGCACCGTTTCGGCTCGCTAGACGCGCTGTATGAAGGCTACGAAGACTCCGACGTAAAGCCAGGCGTGAAGAGCAAGCTGGAAAAAGGGCGCGCGTCGGCCTTTATGAGCCGAGACCTGGCGCGCATAGACCGCTTCGTGCCGCTGACGTTTGACCCGGCGGACACGCGCCGTGTGCCGTACAACAACAATGTGCTTTACGAACTGCTGTGTCGGTTGGAGTTTCGCAAACTTATTGAGAAAATGAGAGTCGGCGGGCCGGGCGGCGGCAAGAGAAAAATGGAAAATGCCCCCGACGCGGCGTCGGCGGAACACTCGCCCGCGCCGGACGGGTTTGATTGGCTGCCGGTCGTCGAGGAGACCGCGCCGACCGCGTTGCAGGCGCTTCTCGATGAGTGCCGGCTGTTGCCCCGCGTTGGGTTTCTTTGCGACGACGACCTGTCTGTGCTGTACGTGTGCACCGGGTCGAGAACCGTAGTCGTCCGGCGCATGGGCGTGGATGCCGCCGCCTATGAAACCTGTTTGCGCGGCGTGTTGGCGTCCGATATTGCCAAGGTAAGCCATCATGTCAAACCGCTGATGCGGCAGCTGAAGGATGCCGGCATCCCTTACGGCGGATTTGTGGCGGACACGGCGCTGGCGGGCTATCTGCTGGCACCGGCGCAGGGCAAGTATCCGCTTGACGCCATGATCCAGGCGGAGTTGTCCGTGTGGGCAGGCGACATGTCGGCGCAGGCGTCTTGCCTGTTGCCGCTGTCTCAGCGCCAGCAGGTGCGTCTGACAGAGCAGGAATTGGACGGCGTGATGGCTGACATGGAACTGCCGCTGTGTGACGTGCTGGCCGACATGGAGCACATCGGCTGCAAAGTGGATCGCGACAAACTGCACGCCTTTGGGCGGCAACTGCACGAGCGCCTGCTCGCGCTGGAAACGGATATTTATGAGCTGGCGGGCGAACAGTTTAACCTCAATTCCCCCAAACAGCTCGGCGAGATACTGTTTGAACGGCTCGGTCTGCCTGCGGTCAAAAAGACCAAGACAGGGTACTCCACGGATGTCGAGGTGCTGCAAAAACTAAAATCTTACCATCCGGTGGTCGCTAAAATTATGGAGTACCGCATGCTGTCCAAGCTCAAAAGCACATATGTCGACGGACTACTGGCCGTCATCGGGACGGATGGGCGCGTGCACACAAACTTTCAGATGACGGTCACGGCCACAGGGCGGCTGTCGTCCACCGAACCCAACTTGCAAAACATCCCCATTCGTACCGAATTGGGCGGCGAGCTGCGGCGCCTGTTTGTACCGGAGGACGAGGACTGCGTTCTCGTCGACGCCGACTACTCACAGATAGAGCTGCGGGTGCTGGCGCACATTGCCGGCGACACCGTCATGCAAGAGGCGTTTGCCGCCGGCGAGGATATCCACGCCGTCACGGCGTCGCAGGTGTTTGGCGTGCCGATCGACGAGGTGACGGCGCTCATGCGCCGTCACGCCAAGGCGGTCAATTTCGGCATCGTCTATGGCATTTCCGCCTTTTCGCTGGGGGAGGACATCGGCGTCAGCCCCGCGGAGGCCAAGACCTATATTGAAAACTATCTGGCCAAGTACGCCGGTGTGCGCGACTATATGAACAACATCGTCGAGCAGGCCAAAAAAGACGGCTATGTGACAACGCTGCTGGGGCGCAGGCGCTGGCTGCCGGAGCTCAAGGCCTCCAATTTCAACGTGCGGTCGTTTGGAGAGCGTGTCGCGCTCAACACGCCCATTCAGGGCACGGCCGCCGACATCATCAAGCTGGCCATGTTGGCTGTGCACCGTCGGCTTTGTGTGGAGGGGCTGTCCGCCCGTTTGATCCTGCAAGTGCATGACGAACTGATTGTGGAGTGCCCCCGGTCTGAAGCGGAACGGGTGATGCGGCTGCTCACTGAGGAGATGGAGCGGGTCTACGCGCTCAATCCCCCCTTGTTGGCGGAGTCGCACGCCGGCCCCAACTGGCTGGAGGCCAAATAAGAAAAAGACAACGCGCCCATTTGCGTCCGGAATGATATAATAGAAAACGAAAACCCGCCAGAGCGGCTTTTAGAAAGGGGATGCTGATTCATGCTGGTCAGCCTGACGCTGTCCACAGAACACCGGGGCATGCGCAACATCACGTCCGAAGTGCGGGAGGCGGTGCGGCAAAGCGGCGTAACCGACGGCCTGTGCGTGGTGTCTTGCCCGCACACAACCGCCGGGGTGACCATCAACGAAAACGCCGACCCGGACGTCGTGCGCGACATGCTGCTCGGATGGGAGAAGGCGTTTCCCGACAGGCCGGAGTTTCGCCATGCCGAGGGCAACTCACACGCCCATCTCAAGGCGTCCTGTGTCGGGGCGAGCGTCACGGTCATTGTGGACAAGGGCGGTTTGTTGTTGGGTGCCTGGCAGGGCATTTACATCTGCGAATTTGACGGGCCGCGCAAACGGACATGCTACATCAAAGTGATCTGAGTGCCGGTGCCGCAGCGTTATTACGGGGTGAGCCATGAAAGAGAGCATCTACACCATCCCCATCAGCGCCGCCTTTGACAGTGAGTGCGGATGTCCGCTGTGCGCGCTGCACGCCAAGTTGGAGGAGGACAGCTTGCAATATGTGATGGGCCCGGCCATGATGGAACCGGATGTGCGCATCGAGACCAACCGGCAGGGCTTTTGCGCGCGGCATCTGGTGCGCATGATGGATATGAGAAACCGTCTGAGCCTGGCGCTCATACTTGAGAGTCTCACCGACCGCCTGGCGGCCGAAGGGGCCGCGGGACTGGCGACGCTGCGCGGCGGCTGCTATGTGTGCCGCCGCGTGGAGAACTTTATGGGTCACTTTTTTGAAAATACCGTGCTCATGTGGAAGACAGAGCCCGAATTTGCGGTGCGCCTGGCCGCCCGGCCGGACATATGCCTGCCGCATGTGGCAGCGTTGCTGGCGGCTGCCGGCGGCGCGTTGCGACGGCGCGACAGCAGCTCGTTTGAAAAGGCAGTCATGTCGCCGCTTGCACGGCGTGTGGCGCTGACGCATGACCATCTGTCCGCCTTTTGCAAGAGCTTTGACCACCGGTCGGCCGGGCGCGCGCTGACCGAGGAGGAGACATATGCGGTGGAGAGGGCGACCGCGTTATTGACAGGGGAGGAACCGGCATGAGATATTGTGTCATTGATTTTGAAACGACCGGGCTTGATCCGGCGCTCGATGAGGTGGTCGAGTTTGCCGCCGTGCGCGTGGAGGACGGGGAGATTGGACTGCACATCGCATCGCTGTGCAAGCCGTCGCGGCCCATTCCGCCCGGGGCCACCCGCGTGCATGGCATTACCGATCGCATGGTGCGCTTTGCCGAGCCGTTTTCCCATTTTCTGCCCACACTGCTCGACTTCATCGGAGAGGACACGGTTGTGGGGCACAATCTGGCCTTCGACATGGGTTTTTTGCAGGCGGCCTGCCAAAAGCAGAATATCGTCTTTGCGCCGTCGCAAGTGTGCACGCTGCAAATGGCGCGCAAGCTGTTTCCCCAGTTGCCCAGCCGTGCCTTGGCGGAGGTGGCGGCCCATTTGGGCGTGAACGGTACAACATACCACCGCGCGCTGGGAGACACTATGGCCACCGCGCAAATCTTGCTGGCGATGTTGGACATAAAGCAGCCGGGTTAAACGCGCCAAATGGCAATCTCTCTTTTTGAACAGATCGACGAATAAAACCCCCTTTCGTGTGCAAGGATACTTGTACGAGGGGGTGTTTTTTTGTCCGGAAAACACATCGGCAACAGTACCATCGCCTTTGCAAATCCACCAAGCATTGCGGGCGCGGCGTCGGTTGTGGGCAAGAAAGAGTCGGAGGGCCCGCTACGCGCTACATTTGACTTTATCAGTGAGGACACCACGTTTGGTGAGGCCACGTGGGAAAAGGCCGAGAGCCGCATGCAGCGCGAAGCGCTTGCCCGCGCGGCGGACAAGGCAGGCTTGAGTATGCCGGGCATTGAGTTTATTTTTGCCGGCGACCTTCTCAACCAGTGCATCGGCACGACGTTTGGATTGAGAGAGTGTGAGCGGCCGCTGCTGGGCATATACGGCGCCTGTTCTACAATGGCCGAAGGGCTGGCGCTGGCCGCCGTGATGGTAGACGGCGGGTTTGCCGCGTACACGGCGGCGCTGACCTCGTCGCACTTTTGCTCGGCGGAACGGCAATACCGCATGCCACTGGAATATGGAGGTCAACGCACGCCCACCGCGCAGTGGACGGTGACGGGTTCCGGCGCCGTCATTTTGTCAGGGCACGGCCCCGGGCCATATGTCACCCACGCGTCCATCGGAAAGATCGTCGACGCCGGCATCAAGGATGTCTCAAATATGGGCGCCGCGATGGCCCCGGCCGCGTACGACACGTTATCGGGCTTTTTTTCCGACACACAGACCACACCGGCGGACTATGATCTGATTGTCACCGGGGATCTCGGCGCGCTGGGCGCTGAACTGCTGCGCGACCTGTTCGCGCAAGACAAAGTTGCGCTGGGTACACGATACGTCGATTGCGGCGTGCTCATTTTTGACACCAAGACCCAGGATGTCCACGCGGGCGGCTCCGGCTGCGCCTGCGGCGCCGTGGTGCTGTGCGGGCATATACTTACGGGTATGCGCGAGGGCCGTTGGAGCCGGGTGCTTTTTTGCGGCACCGGCGCGCTGTTGTCGCCTGTGTCCACGGCGCAGGGGGAGTCGATCCCGTCGATCTGCCACCTGGTGGCGATTTCCAACACGCCGCAAATCATAAGGAGGTAACGCATGCTGGCGTATTTGAAGGCATTTCTTGTGGGTGGACTGCTATGCGCCATTGGGCAGCTGCTCATTGACAAGACAAAAATGACCCCGGCGCGCATTTTGGTGGTGTTTGTGGTCTCGGGTGTCGCCCTGACAGCCCTCGGCCTTTACGAGCCGCTCATCAAGTGGGCGGGCGCGGGCGCCAGTGTGCCGCTGTCCGGATTTGGGTATGCGCTGGCCAAGGGCGTGGAAAGATCGGTCTCCGAAAACGGAATTCTCGGCGCGCTGACCGGCGGACTCTCCGCCACGTCGGCGGGTGTCGCGGCGGCCATCTTTTTTGGGCTCATCGCCGCGCTGCTGGCCAAGCCAAGGGACAAGAGCTAGGGTGTTGTCATGTAAGAACAAGGGTTGTGGATGGGCGGCGTGCGCCGCGTCCACAACCCTTGTTTCACTAAAAACCGGTGTCAGGCCCGCCAAAGTTTTACATATCCCCACTCTTGCAGCTGCTTGAGCGTGATGGCCACGATGGGAAACAGCACCATGCCGAGCACGCCGAAGGTCTGAAAGCCGACATACATGGCAAGCATGGTGACGATGGGCGGCAGGCCGATCTGCTCGCCAACCAGTTTGGGTTCGGCGAAACTCCTCACCAGCGAACAGACGGCAAACACCAAAATGAGTCCAATGGCGCGTGCGGTGTTGCCCGCCAGCAGGGAGATCAGCGCCCAGGGGACGAGCACGATGCCCAGGCCCAAAATGGGCAGCGCATCCACCAGACACACCACGGCCGCAATGAGCAGCGGAAACTCCACGCCGATGAGCAAGAATCCGACGCACAGCTGCACGAATGTCATCAGCAGCAAAAGCCCCTGCGCCTTGAGCCACTTGCCCAGCGTACCCATCAGGTGCGTCTTGGTGCGCGCGACGCGCTCCTGCCACCGCTCGGGCAGCTGCCGCATGATAAACGCCGACACGCGCGGATAGTCGCTGCTGATAAAATAGGTTGAGAGCACACTGGTGATGACAAACAGGAACAGATTGGGCAACGCCCCCGCCACGCCCGTTACCCAGCTTCCCAGCGTCTGGTACAGGCTTTGCGGAATGGTGATGCCCTCTTTGATGACGCTGTCGAGCGAATTGTTGAGAAACTCCTGCATGCCGACGGGGGCGGCCACAATGATGGCGCGTATGCGCCGCGTGAAGCGATCCGCCACGTCGGGCAGGCCGGCCATCCACTCGGGCAGCTGATTGAGCAGCCCGCCCACCTCAATGATGATCCGTGATACCAGCAGATAGATAAGCACCGACAGTACGCCGTACACCAGCAGAGTACAAATGGCCGAGGCGGCCCAGCGCGGTAACTTGAGGCGTTTGTTCAGCAGGATAACGGGGTACTCCATGAGCCGCGCGATGAACATGGCGATGAGGAAGGGGAGCAGCCAAAAAAGGCCCCAGCGCAAAAAGACCCAGACCAGCGCGAGTCCGAGCGCAATCAACAGCATTCGCCACAACAGTTTTGTGTATTTCTTGTCCGGCATACGGTGGGAGCCCCAAAAGGCCCTATACCTCCCGTCATTTTCAGTGTTTATACACTACCACAGGGCAAGCTGCTTTTTTTGTCGCATTTGCGCCGCTGCGGCGGGAACCTGCTCAACGTTTCAGCTTCCCCTCGCGCTTTTTATGTTCCTCTCCGCCAATCGTTTGTTGACAGACGAAAAATCCCCCGCCGGCAGCTGCCGGCGGGGGATTGGATGATCAAGAGGGATGATTCCGCGGAACCCGCAGAAAACAGACGGTGACTCAGCTGAAAAATTTGTCGTGGATGACCTGCACAGCCAAGTCCGCGTCTTTCTGGTCGATGAGCACCGACACTTTGATTTCACTGGTGGAGATCATCTGAATGTTGATATTGGCGGCTGCCAGCGCCTCAAACATCTGCGCGGCCACGCCGGGATTGCCCACCATACCGGCCCCGACGATCGACACCTTGCTGACGCTGTCGCTGATTTCCATTTCAGAAAACTCAATGGTGTCCTTGTTGGCTTCGAGCAGGTCGCGCGCTTTTTCCATGTTGGTTTTGGCCACGGTAAAGCTGATATCCTTTGTCTCGCCGCGTCCGATGGACTGCAGGATAATGTCGACATTGATCTTGTTCTGGGCCAGCAGCGAAAAAATCCGAAACGCGATACCGGGCATGTCGGCCAGTCCGATGAGCGCGATCCGCGCCACATTGTTGTCCTTGGCCACACCACTGACATTCATTTGCTCCACTTTCAAAACCTCCTTGACTTGGGTTCCGGGTACCGGCTTAAAGCTGGAGATGACCGACAGCGGCACGTGATACCGCTTTGCCATCTCGACCGAACGGTTGTGCAGGACTTGCGCGCCCAACGTGGCCAGTTCCAGCATTTCGCCATATGTGATTTCTTCCAACTTGCGCGCGCCCTTGACATGGCGCGGGTCGGCGGTGTAAACGCCGTCGACGTCCGTGTAAATCTGGCAAACATCCGCGTGCATGGAGGCCGCAATGGCCACGGCCGTCGTATCTGAGCCGCCGCGGCCCAGCGTCGTCACATCGTCATAGCGATTGATGCCCTGAAAACCCGCCACAATGACGATATTCTTTTTGGCCAGTTCCATGCGGATACGCTCGCCGTCCAGTTTTTTGATGCGCGCGTTGCCGTAATCGGTATTTGTCAACATGCCCACTTGCCAACCGGTCAGAGACACGACCGGCAGATCCATGGACTCCAACGCCATGGCGCACAGCGCAATGGAAATCTGCTCTCCGTTGGCCAACAGCATATCCATCTCGCGCGGCGAGGGATTGGGATGAAGTTGATGCGCCTTCTCAATGAGTTCGTCGGTGGTATCTCCCTGCGCTGACAACACGACAATGACGTCGTTGCCCGCGCGGTATGTGTCGGCGATCAGGCCGGCCACGCGGCGCAGGCAGTCGGCGTCGGCCACCGAGGAACCGCCAAATTTTTTCACAACCAAAGCCATGCGGGTATCCCCCCTTCAAAATTCCATGCCACGAGAACAAGGTCATAACACGCGAATACGATAAATCGGCGTCTGAGAACGGCCGGATGCCCAGCGGTTAAACTCGCCGGTCGTCATCGGATCGGTAATCGATCCGCCTTCGTCGGACCGAACATACCAGCGCGACTGCAGATGACAGGGCTCGTGCACCGCGTGGTCGTCGGACGTTTGCCAGCCAAGCCATTTGCGCGCGCCCATGTGTTTGACGGCGTCGATGACATCGGCCACCACAGCCGACGCGGTGGGCAGCCGACCGGCGCCCCGCCCGTAGAACATGACGTCGCCAATGGCGTCGCCACGGATCCAGACGGCATTGAACACATCCGACACCACCGAGAGCGGATGCGATTCCGGCACCAAGTGCGGCGCGACATAAATGTCCTTGCCGCCGTCGGTGCAGATGGCGCGGCCCAGCAGCTTGACGCGGTATCCGTGATCGCGTGCGAACCGAACGTCTTCCTGCAAAATCTGTGCGATACCCTCCGTGTTCACCTGTGACGGGTAGATATGCAGACCAAAAGCAAGAGACGACAAAATGCATATTTTGCGACAGGCGTCCCTGCCGTAAATGTCGTCGGACGGGTCGGCTTCGGCATAGCCGTTGGCCCGCGCCTCTTCGAGTGCCTTTTCAAATGTGGTGCCCCGGTCGAGCATTTGGGTGAGGATATAGTTTGTCGTGCCGTTGAGGATGCCGGTAACTTCGCTCAAGCGGTTGGCGGACAGGCACTGCGCAATGGGGCGCAGCACGGGAATGCCGCCGCCCACGCTGCCCTCAAACAAAAAGTTGAGGTTGCGCGCCTCAGCAAGCCGCAGCAGCTCGGCGCCGTGTTCGGCCACGAGCTCCTTGTTGGTGGTGACCACATGCTTGCCGGAGTGCAGCGCGCGGCGGGTCAGCTCCAACGCGATGCCGGCGCCGCCGATGCATTCGACAACCACCTGGACGTCCGGGTCGCGCTCAATGATTGAAAAGTCCTTGACCATCAGGCCGGCATGCGGAGAATCGGGAAAATCGCGGACATCCAACACATAACGCAGGGCAATTTCCTGACCGGCTTTTTTTTCAATGTGATCGGCGTTTTGTTGCAGCAACTCGGCAACCCCTGAACCGACAACACCATAGCCCATGATGGCGACACCCACCAAACCGACACACCCCCCTTCAACCATTGCTAAACATTGTACCATGGCGGACTGGCAGATGACAAGCAGTTTTTTCGGATCGATGGGTATAGGGCGCATATCATTGTATGATAGGCGCACCGTGCCCGTTCTGGTTGTGGTCATGCCGTCAAAAAAGCGGCTTTGCGGGCATAAAAACGAGGCTGACGCGCGCGTCAGCCTCGTTTGGCGGCGAAGAAAGACTTGAGCAGTGCAGCCGACTCCTCGGCCAGCAGACCTTCGTGAATATCAGGCGTGTGGTTAAAACCCAACGAAAAAAGCGCCGTCCGGCTGACCAGCGCGCCGGCATTCGGATCGCGCGCGCCGAAAAAAACGCGGGCAATGCGGGCATTGATGATGGCGCCGGCGCACATGGGGCAGGGCTCGAGGGTCACATAGAGGTCGCAGCCCGGCAGCCGCCAACCGCCCAGCATGCGGCAAGCCTCATCAATGGCCAGTATTTCCGCATGAGCCAAAGCGTTGCGGGACGTCTCTCTGCGGTTAAACCCCCGCCCCACCACAACGCCGTTCCGGACGATGAGGCAGCCGACGGGTACTTCGTCGAGCAAGGCGGCCTGCCGCGCCAAATCCAGCGCAGCGTGCATCAGGGGTTCATGCGCATGTTCCGTGGACGCGTTCATGTTGTCATATCACTTTCAGCAGTTGTTGTACCGCATGGTCGGCCAACACGGTCTTGCCGTGCTCGCAAAGAAAGCGGTCATAGAGGGGCAAACGATACAGCCGGTTGCCAAAGTCGCTGGCGATGAGACATTGACGAACGGATTCGTCGGGCGGCGAGCAGAGGGTAAGGACATATCTATTTTCTATGTATGTCAGCTTTGTTTTGGCGGGGGGGGACTTCTTGAGCGCTTGCGCCAGTGTGATCACTGCCTCCAGAGAATCAAAGGTGAAAAAGGCGGTTTCCCATTGATCCTCCGGGTGCAGCGCGGCAAATAACATCAGCCCGCCCTGCCCGGCAAACGCCTCAATTTCCAACTTTCCTTTGGAGTGGATGCCGAGCTCGTCCATGACGCTGAGGGCCAGCTTCCGCGTCCATTCGCTGTCAGGCTCCGGCACCGCACCCCCGTCCTCCGCAAGCTCCTCGCGCTGCAAGTAAACAGCCACACTGTATTGCCCTGTGCTATGTATGGTCATCTTATTTTCACTCCCCAAAAAACTAACGCTTCTCTAGCTTTTAGTATAGCGTATGGCCATATAAAAAGATAGTATCAATTTTTGTCAAATGAAAACAGGAAAACTTCGGTTGTACTGTTGACCTTTGGCTATTCTGTGATACAATAATATGAGTTTTGCATTTGCCCACAGAAAGGAATTATCACATGAAACGGGACCATAGCACCATTTATAAGATCGTTTTGTCCGCTGTCGTGGGCGCCTTGTATTTTTCGCTGACCGTGGCGTTTTTGCCTTTGAGTTACGGTTTGGTGCAGTTTCGCTTTTCCGAGGCGCTGTGCCTTCTTCCGTTTTATGCACCTTCGACAGCCGTCGGTCTGTTTGTCGGCTGCCTGCTGGCCAACTTTTTCTCGCCCAACGCCAATCTGCTGCTCGACATTGTGCTCGGGTCGCTGGCCACCCTGGGAGCGGCCGTCTGGACGTCCCGCATCAAGCGCCGCATGCTCTCGCCGCTGCCGACTATCCTTGTCAACGCCGTGGTTGTCGGCGCCATTCTCTCCTTCTCGGCGGGCGTACCGGCTGACGCGTTTTTGCTGGCCCTTCTGGTCAACGGCGGCCAGGTGGCGCTGGGCGAAACTGTGATCACATACGCGCTGGGGATTCCGCTGCTCTATTCGCTTTCACGCATTTCGTATTTTCGACAGCTGTTTCCCGCCAAATTTGAAGCGATGGAAAGAGGATAATGACGATGAAAGTCAGGAAAGCAGTCATTCCAGCCGCCGGATTTGGCACAAGAATGTTGCCTGCGACCAAGTCCATCCCCAAAGAGATGCTCACCGTTGTGGACAAGCCGATCATTCAATATATTGTGGAAGAAATTGCCGCCGCCGGCATAGAGGACATTTTGATCATTACCAACCGGGGCAAGTCGGCCATGGAGGACTACTTTGATTTTGACCCCGAGCTGGAGGCGAACCTGGAAAAAAACAACAGAGAGCGTGAGCTGGCCCTCATCAAAAGTACGGCGCAGCTGGCCAATGTGCATTTTGTGCGGCAAAAGGTGGCGCGCGGACTGGGGCACGCGGTGTATTGCGCCCGGCATTTTGCCGGCGACGAGCCTTTCGCCGTGCTCCTCGGGGATGACCTGATGAAGAGCCGCGTGCCGGTGACATCGCAGCTGGTAAAAGTGGCCGAGACCTACGGGTCGGCCGTTGTGGGTGTGCAGAGTGTGCCTGAAAAGGACATATCGCGTTACTGCTCGCTGGAGGTCGCTCCGGTGGCAAACGGATTGTACGATGTCAGGAAACTGGTGGAAAAACCCGCGCCGCATCAAGTGTTTTCGCTGTTTGCCATTTTGGGGCGGTATGTGCTCACGCCTGAGATCTTTCACATCCTTGAGACACTGCCGCCGGGCTATGGCGGAGAAATCCAGCTCACCGACGCCATCAATGCGCTGTGCCGGCGCCAGCGGGTCATGGCCCTTGAGTTTGAGGGGCGGCGCTATGACACGGGCAACCTGCGCGGCTATCTGGAGGCCAATGTGGACTTTGCGCTGGAGCGGGAAGATGTGGGCGACTGGATGGACGGTCTGCTCAGAGATCGCGTCAAGCGCTCCGACCGCCGCTGACGCAAGAGGCTCGTCCAGTTTGTGTTTGACTTTTTTTCAAATTGTTGTATAATATACTAGCGTCCTTGTGACGAAGCCCGTTTATACGGGCCAACATCCTTGTCCCCGGCGCGGCGAAACTGCCTGTGTACGGGGGCCATATGTCCAAAAGGAGGTGCAAACGATGGCAAAAATCACGGCAAAGTATGAGTCCACTTTTATTATCAACGCCACGTTGAGTGAGGAAGACATTGCCGCACTGGTTCAGAAGTTCAAAACGCTTGTCGAGAACAACGCGACGCTCGGTGATGTCGAGGAGTGGGGCAAACGTCGGCTGGCTTATGAAATCAACAAGCTGACCGAGGGTTACTATGTGCTTATGAACTTTGAGTGCGCGCCCGATTTCCCGGCGGAGCTGGAGCGTATTTACAGCATTACCGAAGGTGTGATCCGCTGGCTGACCATCTGCAAGGACGAATAGGGGGGAAACGACATGCTCAATAAGGCTGTTTTGATGGGTCGGCTGACCCGTGATCCCGAATTGCGTCACACGCAGAACAACACGCCTGTCGCCTCCTTCCGCATCGCTGTGGATCGGGGCTACAAATCGGATTCCAACAATCCCCAGCAGCAGACCGCCGACTTTATCGACATTGTCACCTGGAACAAAACGGCTGAATTTGTCAGCAAGTGGTTTCACAAGGGGCAGCTCGTAGCGGTGGCCGGACGCATTCAGCAGCGGGATTGGAAGGACAAGGAAGGCAACAATCGCACCAGCTTTGAAATTGTGGCGGACGAGGTTCACTTTGCTGAAAAGCGCAGTGACAGCCCCTCCGGCGGCCATTATCCGGCGCCGGGCGCCGGTTTTTCAGGGCCTGCGCCGCAGGCGGATCAGGGCGCGCGCATCGCTGACGTGCCCGCCAACCAGTTTTCCGGTTTTGCGGAACTCGATGACGACGACGGCGAGTTGCCGTTTTAATGTAACTGAATCTGTAACTGAATAAGGAGGTTGCACCATGGCTATGGATCGTCCCCAACGCGGCCGTAAGCGCCGCAAAGTATGTTCGTTCTGCGTGGATCGCATTGAGCATATCGACTATAAAGACACCGTCCGTCTGCGTCGCTTTATTTCGGAGCGCGCGAAGATTTTGCCCCGGCGTATGACAGGCACCTGCGCCGGACACCAGCGTGACCTGACCGAAGCCATCAAGCGGGCGCGTCATTTGGCGCTCATCCCGTTCGTGACCGACTGATACACGTGCAGGGGCAGGCTCAGGCCGGCCCCTGTTTTTTTATCGGGCTTGTTTTATGTGATCTGCGGCGTTGTGTCAGACATGACGCCGCCGGGCAAGAGCCTTTTTCTGCCCGAGAGACAGCTGTCGGCTTATTGATAAGGGGGACGCGGATATGGCGCGCAGAGACAAGGAAAATTACTATTTGGACATTGCCGAGACGGTGCTCGAGCGGGGTACCTGTCTGCGCCGCAACTATGGCTCCATCATCGTCAAAAATGACGAAATCATCTCCAGCGGATACGCCGGCGCGCCGCGGGGTCGCGCCAACTGTCTGGACATGGGATTTTGCATGCGCGAAAAACTCAGTATACCGCGCGGCGAGCGCTATGAGATGTGCCGCTCGGTGCACTCCGAGGCCAATGCGATCATCTCGGCCGCGCGCAGCGAGATGATCGGTGCGACGCTATACATGGTCGGGCGCGACGCCAAAACCGGCGAGTTGCTCCGAAACACGACCTCCTGCGCCATGTGCAAGCGGCTTATCATCAACGCCGGCATTGGTAAAGTGGTCGTGCGCAATACGTCGGACGAATACACTGTCTATGACGTGATGAGAGACTGGGTGGAAAACGACGACTCCATTACGGGGGAATTTGGCTATTGAGCGCGCGGCGCCGTGCAGGCGCAAACCGTTGCATTTAGGGGCTTGTGCCAACAGATGATTTAATACTCTCTTAATATCTGTCCCTATTTTTCTTAACATAATGCGGTTATACTAAGATTACACAAATGAAGAACAGCGCGGATCAATTGTTCGTTATTATGCTTATTTCATTTTGTTTTCATCTTTTTCCCCTCCTATTATAAGTCGACGGAACAGGATTATCCTGTTCCGTTTGCTTTTACCCGTTTTTCGGCGGCACCGCTGCCCTCACAGCGCCGACAGCCGTCGCCCGGCCAGTGCTGCGGCCGCTAATTTGAGGGCGTCGCCCGGCAGAAATACAACGCACGACGAGAGCAGCAATGTCCCCGCGCCCGGCAGCGGCTGCCCGGTCGCATGCAGGATGAAGACCAGATATAGCAGACCCAGCGCGTAGAGGGCCGCTGTGGCCAACAGACCATACAGCACCGTGCCAAGCACCGTTGCGCCGCGCGTTTTGGCCAGGCCCATCAGGGCTGCCATGGGTATGAGGCCGAGGAGAAACCCAAACGTGGGATGTGTCACATAGGCAAGCCCGCCGCCGCCGGCGAAAACCGGGACGCCCAGCAGGCCGATGAGCAGATAGATACCCTGCGACACCGCGCCCCAGCGCGTGCCGAGAACCAATCCGGCTAGCATGGTGCACAGTGTTTGCAGTGTAACAGGTATGGGCGTGACGGGCAGTGGGATGTGAATGAGTGCGCCCACGGCGGTGAATGCGGCCATCAGACCGGCGAGCAGCAGCAGGCGTGTTTTTTTCGCAGCGGAAGCGGGTGGTGTTTGCATGGCGCGCACACCTTTCCATAGACAAATTGTAAACCATATTATATAATATGGTTTACAATAACACGCGAAGTATCCATTGTCAAGGCGAACAGGAGGACGCGTATGGAAACGTCGACAAAACAACAGGTGCTGGCCGCGCTGCAGACCGGAGAAACCTTATCCGGCGAGCATCTCAGTAGGCAGCTAAACCTGTCTCGCGCCGCGGTTTGGAAGGCGGTTGAAGCGCTGCGACGGGATGGATATCGCATTGAGTCGCACACGCGCGTCGGTTACTGTCTGGCGGACAGCCCGGACGTGCTGTCCCGGGCGGAAATTGCGCGCTACGGCGGAGACGCCGCCTTTCCCGGCGCGCCCATCATCTGTCACAAGCGGCTTGAGGGTTCCACAAATCACGCGGCGCGCGCGTTGGCGTTGACCGGCGCGCCGCACGGAACGGTCGTCATCGCCGACGAGCAGACGTCTGGCCGGGGACGTCTGGGCCGTTCGTTTTACTCACCGCCCGGCGTGGGGCTCTATTTGTCGCTGCTGGCGCGCCCCTCCTGGACGCCTGAACGGTTGGGCCTGCTGACCGTGTTCACGGCGGTGCGGGTGTGCGACGCGATAGAAGAGGTGTGCGGCTGCCGTCCGCAGGTAAAATGGGTCAACGATTTGCTGATGGGCGGGCGCAAAGTGGCTGGGATACTGACCGAACTGTCCACGGAAGGGGAGAGCGGGCGGGTTGAATCGGTCGTCATCGGCATCGGCGTCAACTGCCATGGCGATGGCTTTCCGCCGGCGTTGCAGGGCATCGCCGGCAGCATAGAGCGGGCGTCCGGGCGGAGCGTGCGCCGCGCCCGGCTGGCCGCCGTCATCCTGCGGCACATGGCGCAACTGCTCGATCCATCCGCGACGGCGGACGACAGGGGTCTGCTGCAAAGATATAGGGCAGACTGTCAGACGGTCGGCCAGTTGGTCGACGTGACTCGGGGTGAGAAAAGAGAAACCGGACGCGCACTCGCCATATCTGACAAGGGAGGCCTCATTGTGCAATTTTTCGACAGACAGGAGGAAATTCGTTCAGGAGAAGCCACATTGCACACAGAAACCGGTTGAACGGGCTGACGGGTCTTTACATACAATGAAGATGTGAGCCTGTCGTCATGGTGCGCGGGATAACTCGTCGCCCAATGGCCAAGTGGCCGGTTTGACGGCGTACTGGTTTACAATACGATTCAGAAAGGAATCTTCATTGTGCCCCGTCCTTATACCACACTCACGCCCACCGGTGAACTCAGAGAGGGCAGTCAAGTTTCACTGGATGACGCGCTTTTGGATAGCTTTAACAATTCTCCGCTGTGCGAACAGTTGGCCGGCCTGGACAACGCGGCCTGTGCCGCCGCAAACACTGTATCCACACCGACAACAGACACCTGCGTCGCCAATCTGGGTAGCTGTTGCTGGCACTGCTGCATCGGCCCGACCGGCCCAACCGGCCCCGCAGGGCCGCCGGGCGTACAGGGTATCCAAGGCATCCCTGGCCCAATCGGCCCGCAGGGCATCCCGGGTGTCCCCGGCATCCCCGGTCAGATCGGGCCGACCGGCCCCGCAGGGCCGCAGGGCATCCCGGGTGTTCCGGGCATCCCCGGTCAGATCGGCCCGACCGGCCCCGCAGGGCCGCAGGGCATCCCGGGTGTTCCGGGCATCCCCGGTCAGATCGGGCCGACCGGCCCCGCAGGGCCGCAGGGCATCCCGGGTGTTCCGGGCATCCCGGGCCCGACTGGCCCCGCAGGTGCAACAGGCCCGCAGGGCGTGCAGGGTATCCAAGGCATCCCCGGTGAGATCGGCCCAACCGGTCCGCAGGGCGTGCAGGGTATCCAAGGCATCCCGGGCCAGACCGGCCCCGCAGGAGTCACAGGCCCGCAGGGCGCGCAGGGTACCCAAGGCATCCCCGGCGAGATCGGCCCAACCGGTCCGCAGGGCGTGCAGGGTATCCAAGGCATCCCGGGCCCGACCGGCCCCGCAGGAGCCACAGGCCCGCAGGGCGTGCAGGGTGTCCAAGGCGAGATCGGTCCGACAGGTGCCACAGGCCCTCAGGGTATCCCCGGACCGACAGGACCCCAAGGCCCTCCCAGCACGATCAACACCGCTTCACTCGTATTCGCGACCGGTACACAGACCGTGGTATCCGGTGCTGCCGTGGGGTTCAACAACCCGCCCTTACCCTTCCCGCTGCCTGTTGGCATCGGCTTTACCGCCCCCGACACCTATAACTTTGGCATCGTCGGACAATACCTTGTCAGTTATACCTTCGCCGCCGCCACAGCCAATACCACACTGGCGCTGCTTCTCAACGGTGTGGAGGTGCCTGGCAGTCGCTTCACTTCGCTGCTGGCCAATGTCCCTGTTACGGGGCAGGCGCTGGTTGTCGTGGGCGCTGTGCCGGCCACGCTGACGCTGGTCAATGTGGGCGTGGGCAGTGCCGTTTCACAGCCCGGTGTTCAGATGGGTACCGTGTCCGCCTCCCTGACGGTTGTCAAATTGATCTAATCTTTGCAAGAAAGAGACGGGCGGGTTTCCGCCCGTCTCTTTTTAGAAAAAGTTAGAACAAATGTTTGAAATTGTGTATGACCTGTGCTACAATGGAAAAAACGCAAGGAGTGTGAGCTATGCCACGCACAGACAACAAGCAACAAGATGTGTATAACTATATTGTATCGGCCACCGCGCGCAAAGGCTATCCGCCTTCCGTGCGTGAAATTGGCGAGGCCGTCGGTCTCAAGTCTCCCTCAACGGTGCACGCCTATATCAAGCGCCTGCACGACGCGGGGCTCATTGTCAAAGACGACCGCAAGACTAGGGCCATCAGCGTACCGATGGAGATGGACACAAACGGGGTGCCCATCTTGGGTGAGATCACGGCCGGTAGCCCAGTTTTTGCCTATGAGCAGGATTTGGGCGTGCTGCCCTATGTCCCGGGCGGCCAAGGCGAGTTTTTCGCGCTGCGCGTGATGGGGGATTCCATGCGTGACGCCGGTATTCTGAATGGCGACTATGTGGTGGTGCGTCGGCAGGCCACGGCGCTGTCCGGCGAGATTGTGGCGGCGATCCTTGACGACGAGGCCACGGTCAAGCGCCTGCTGCTGAATGGAAAAGAGGTCTGGCTGATGCCTGAAAATCCCGACTATGAGCCCATCGACGGCAGCGAGTGCCAGATAGTGGGCAAGGTTACGGCTGTTGTGCGCGAACTGTAGCTCGGTTTTCTTTGGCGGCGTGAGGCGATGGCCTTGCGCCGCTTTTTTGCGGGTGTTGCGCGGCATACTTTTTTTGTCTTGACGGCCGGAAGCTGCAGCGGACGGCCGCGCTTCTCGCCCCGGTGGTCGGCGCAAAAACGAAAAAAGCCGGAGCGGTCGCCAGATCCATCGTTTTGACAGCAATCCCGCAAGAAGGGGCCATTACGCGTTTTTTTGACAAACGGCCTGAGATTGGATATAATGGGACAAATCCGAACGAGCGGAGGCATGCGATGTGAAAAAGCGCTTGACGGCCATTTTGGCCATTTCGTTTTTGTTTTGCGGTCTTGTGATGGCACGCGGCACAGCGGGCACCTCGTCCGACCCGTTGGTCACGTTGAGCTATCTCAACGAAAAATTTGACGCGGCCGTGGCGCAAAAGGCATCGGCGCGATGGAAGGCCAAAGCCGACCAGATCGCCAAAAAACTCGGTGAGAGCAAAGCGTCGCTGACAAAAGGCATAGCGGGCGGCGGTTCAGTGGAGGAGGCCGCGGCGCGCTACCTGGCCGCCGTTGGCGGCAGCAGCCGTCAGTTTACGCCGGTCACGCTGAAAAAAGGGCAGGTCATCACCGGCAATCTCGGCACCGCGCTGATTTTGCGTGCCGGCAGCGGCAAAATAGCCGGCGCCGGCGGGAAAGTGGCGGTCAATGTCTCCGCCGGAAAAGATATTGCCAGCGGCGCGACGGTGCCGGCCAACCAGTACATTCTGCTTGTGGCCAACGACGGCACCGGGTTTTCCGTCACATCCGCGCAGGCCACGGTGGCAGTCAAGGGTACATACAAAGTGACAAGCGCCTACAGTGCGCAATACACCGACCTGGCCGACGCACTCAATGCCATGAAGCTGTTTTTGGGTTCGCCCACCGGGTACAATCTGGAACGCGCCGGGACACGCCTCGAAGGCGTTGTCATGATGATCCGTCTGTTGGGCGAGGAAAAAGCCGCACTGGCCTACACGGGGGAAAACCCGTATAAAGATGTGCCCGACTGGGGCAAGCAATATGCGGCGTATGCTTATGGCAAGGGGTATGCCTTCGGAACCTCGGCGGGAAAATTTACGCCGGGCACCGCCATGAAGCCGGAGGAGTATACGACGCTTGTGCTGCGGGCGCTGGGTTATGACGACCGGGAAAAAGGTGAGTTTTCGTGGGACAAGTCACTTGCCTTTGCCGTGCAGCAGGGGCTGTATTCCACGGCGGAGATGAGCGCCGTTAAGAACCCGTTCTACCGCGATCAGATGGTCTATCTGTCCTACTATGCGTTGTCGTGCAAGCTGGCGGGAAAAGAAGAGACATTGCTGGGCCGGCTGACGGCTGCCGGCGTGGTCGATCGGGCCACATCGTCCGCGGCCATGGACAATGTGACGCGCAAACGGCCGGATTGAGGCACGGCGTCCTGTCACAAGAAAATTGGATGACAAAAAATGGGATATTTTGCAATTGCAAAATATCCCATTTTTTGTCATCCTGAAACTGCTTGTGTATTTGGTATCCAAAATGCAACAATAACATCGGAGGTATCCGTCATGAAGAAACGTGGAATTATTTTCCTATTCTTAGCTCTCATGCTGCTGAGCTCCACAACGGCGCTGGCGCAGCCGGGCACACACAAAGTGGTGTCCGGCGAGAGCATGTGGACCATTGCGGTCAAATATCAGATTGGCATCAGCGAGTTGGTTGAGGCCAATCCGCAAATCAAAAATCCCGCCATGATCATGGTGGGGCAGTCTGTCAACATTCCCAATATCGACGATGTCAAAAAACTGGAGGCAGAGGTGGCGCGCCTGGTCAATGTCGAGCGAGCGAAAAAAGGCCTGCCTGCCCTCAAGCTCAACTGGGAATTGTCCCGCGTGGCGCGCTACAAATCAAACGACTTCATCAAGAAGAACTATTTTGATCACCAGTCGCCCACCTACGGCAGCCCATTTGAAATGATGAAGCAGTTCGGCATCCGCTACACGGCCGCCGGCGAAAACATTGCCAAAGGGCAAAATTCACCGGCCGCCGTGATGAACAGCTGGATGAACTCGCCCGGTCACAGGGGCAACATTTTGAGCAGCGCTTACAACGAAATCGGTGTGGGCGCCGCAAAGGACGCCAGGGGTACACTTTACTGGACGCAGCTGTTCATCAAAAAGGCATAGCGCGGCACACCGCCGACAGGGGAATCACAAAGCCGCCCGGACGAGAGCAATCACTCCGGGCGGCATCATTTTGTTTTTTTCCCAATTACACACGATAACACAACGTCATCAGGCTGTCGGTAAAATTGACATACTCCACGGCGACTTTATCCTGCACGTGCTGAAAGTCCACATTGGTAAAGTTCCACAGCCCGCGTATGGAGGGCATCGCGGACAGCCGCTCGGCCATGCCTGGCGCCGCCTGACGCGACAGCGTAAGGATGGCCACTTCCAGCGAATGCTCCTGCACAAATGCGTCGAGCGTGTCGACAGAGAGCACCGTGAACTGGCCGATGCGGGTGCCGACAATGTCGGGCGCGTTGTCGAAGATACCGACCAGGCGCACGCCGGCCCACTCAAAGTCGAAGTTGTTGCACAGCGCGTGCCCCAAGTGGCCCATGCCGATGATGGCGGCCTTCAGCCCACGGCTCACACCCAAAATATCGCCGATTTCCCGCAGCAACGACTCCACATTGTAGCCATAGCCTTGCTGCCCAAACCCACCAAAACAGTTGAGATCCTGCCGGATCTGCGAGGCGGTCAGCCCCAGCCGTTCGGCCAGCTGGCGCGAGGAAATGCGCGTCTGTCCCTCGCTGCGCAGCTCCTGCAGATGCCGGTAATAACGCGGCAAACGCCGCACAACTGCCAGCGACACATTGTCTCTGGACATCGTTTCATCCCCCTGGTCACACGGCAAGGCTCCGGGGCTTCGCGCGCATGTTTTCTCAATTATAATGCGTTTTTGGGAGCTTGTCAAACCGGGCGCGGGAAAAATGGATGCAATTTTTCGATTGGTCTGATATAATAACAGGCAGTTCCGGCGAGGTGGAGTAGACGGAGAAACGGAGTGAAATCATGCCATTTTACGATACGCTGTTTTTTGATTTGGACGGTACGCTGTCCGACTCGGCGCGTGGTGTTTACAACAGCATTCTCTATGGATTGGAGAAAATCGGGCGCCCCGCGCCCGCGCCGCCGCTGGCGCCTTCGGTGTATATCGGCCCGCCTGTGCGCGAGACCCTCATGGGTATTTTGGGGGACGCGGCGCTGGTGGAACAGGCCTTCGGGTTTTATCAGGAGCGCTACGCGCCTGTCGGCCTGTTTGAAAACGAACTGTACTTCGGTGTGCCGGACATGTTAAAAACGCTGCACGACGCGGGTTACAAGATGGTCATCGCCACCACTAAGGTGGATGCCGACGCCGCGCGTGTGCTGGAATACTTCAAAATATTGCCGTACTTTGACTTTGTGGCGGGCGCCGCGCTCGACGGCTCGCGGGAGAGCAAGGCCGACGTGTTGCGCCACGGCATGGAGCAGGTGGGTGCCGCCCCGCACACCTCGGTCATGATCGGCGACCGCCACCATGACATGGAGGGCGCACAAGCCGTCGGCATGGACGCCATCGGCGTTTTGTATGGGTTTGGCACGGCGGAGGAGCTCGCGCCATATCACCCCGTCGACTATGTTCAGTCGGTGTCCGAGCTGGTCATGCTGCTTGGGCGCCGGAATATGTCACTTTGAGGAAGTGAAACTTCATGACAGCTGTGCAATCCGAGCCGGTGGGGCTCGTGCTGGGCGGCGGCGGCGCGCGCGGCGCCTATCAGATGGGCGCCTGGAGAGCCATGCGGGAGGAGGGCATCCGCTTTGCGGGTGTCGCAGGTACGTCTGTGGGCGCCATCAACGGCGCGCTCATCGCGCAGGGCGACTACGACCGCGCCGTTGAAGCGTGGTCTGTGCTCGATATGTCCAAAGTGATCAAAATCAACTCAGGCCGCTCTCTGTCCTTCCATGAGAATACGGTGGATCCGTGGTCACTGATTGCGATGCTGCTGGCCGAGCGCAAGCTTGATATTTCGCCGCTGCGGGAAATGCTGTCGATGTACATTGACGAACGCCGCGTGCGCGAAAGCGACATGCAGTATGTGCTGTGCACGGTGTCGCTGCGCCGTCGCAAGCTGCTGACGCTCGGCAAGGAGGATATTCCGCAGGGGCGGCTGGTGGAGTATATTTTGGCTTCCTCGGCGCTACCGCTTCTCTTTGCCTGCAAGGTGGACGGAGAGCCCTTTTGGGACGGCGGACTCATTGACAATTTGCCTGTTTCGGCGCTGCTCGACCGCGGGCTGAAAAAGCTGTACGCCGTGGACATCGCCTGGCACGGGCTGTCGTCCCAACGGGCACTCACACCGGACGAACAGGTGATTGCCATACGGCCGAACACCCGGTTGGGCAGCATCCTGCAATTTGACGCGCAGGCGTGCCGCCACCACATGGAATGCGGATATCTCGACGCCCGCCGATCGCTGGGCAAGACCTCCGGATACCGGTACTATTTGCTGCCCGGCCCCGTTTTACCGGAGCGGCTGTGTGAACAGCGTGCCCTGGCCGACTGTCTCGACAAGCTGCGCAAGAAGCCGTGGACGTCGACCGTCTGCCGCCACATGATGCCGCTCCTGCGAAAATATGGCGGACAGCGGTTCCTCTGGCCACCGGACGATCAATCGCTGACGCTCTACGGCGCGTTTCTGGAAATTGTGGCGCAGTGCATGGGTGTGACGACGACAGGCGAGTGCGATATGGAAGCGCTGCGCGCCCAAGTCTTTGAGGCGTATGAGGGTGGCGGGATCTCCGTGGAGCCGTTGTTTCTGCTCTTTGACGCGCTCTTTGGAAAAAGTGACAAGGCGATTGAGCCCGCTTCCGGAGAGAAGTCCGACGCGCTGACACAATCCTTGGGCGCCGCGGTCAAGGCGGGCGGCGCGGCGTTACGGCGCCTGGGGCTGACAAAGCTGCTGCTGTGCGCCGTGTTTTTTTACTGCGCAGACAGCCCGCCCGCCAACGGCATGCGTTGGGCGTAAGGCGCGTCCGAAACGTGTGGATGTCTTCGCGCGGTCGTTTTTTGCGGCCTGTGTGATGCCATAGACAAAAGAAAAATGGGAGGATGGATCCATATGGAGACATTGTCAGACGCAAGGCCATTGACCCTGGGGAGTAAACTCGCGCTGGGGTTGCAACATGTTTTCGCCATGTTCGGCGCGACGGTGCTCGTGCCAGCGCTGACCGGGCTCGACCCCTCACTGGCGCTGCTGTGCGCCGGACTGGGAACACTGTTGTTTCACCTGTGCACAAAAGGCAAGGTGCCTGTCTTTCTGGGTTCGAGCTTTGCCTTCATCGGTGCCATTGCGCTTTTGCTCAGCGAAAAGGGCATCGGCGCCGTAAAAACCGGTGTCATCGCGGCAGGCTCTGTGTATGTGCTGTTTGCCGGATTGGTGAGGCTGGTCGGGTCTGAAAAAGTCCGTTCCTTCTTTCCGCCCATTGTGACCGGGCCGGTGGTCATTGTCATCGGTCTGCGGCTGGCGCCGATTGCCGTCAACAACGCGCTATACAGCAACAACGGCGCCGTGTTCGAGTGGAAATTCCTTGTGGTTGCCGCCGTCGTGGTGCTGACCATGATTCTGGTTTCCATGTTTGCCGGCGGTTTTTTCAAGCTGGTGCCCATTCTCATTGCCATTGTCACCGGGTTTGTGGCCGCCTGGATGCTCGGGCTGGTGAGCTGGGAAGCGGTACAGGCGGCGCCCTGGTTTGGGTTTTCGACCAAAACGCTCGACGATCTGCTGACTCTGCCCACGTTCGAATGGTCATATGTGCTGGCGCTGGCGCCCATCGCCATTGTCGTGTTCGTGGAGCACATGGGCGATATCACCACCAACGGCGCCGTCGTGGGCAAGGACTTTTTCAAGGATCCGGGCCTGCACAGAACGCTTCTGGGCGACGGAACCGCGACCGTGCTGGCCGGTTTGCTGGGTGGCCCTGCCAACACGACGTACAGCGAAAATACCGGTGTCCTGGCGGTGACAAAGGTTTACAACCCGGTCATCCTGCGCATCGCCGCCTGTTTTGCCATTGCGCTGTCACTGCTGGGAAAAGTGGGCGCATTGGTCACCTCCATGCCGGGGCCGGTCATGGGCGGCGTGTCAATCATTCTGTTTGGCATGATTGCCAGCGTGGGTGTGCGCATTATGGTCGACGCCAAACTCGACTTTGCCCACAGCCGCAATTTGATCATCGCCTCGATCATTTTGGTGCTCGGCATCGGCATCGGCGAAATCGGCATCAATGAGTCGCTGAAAGTCTCGGGGCTGGCCATTGCCGCCCTGCTGGGCATTATCTTAAACAAAGTGTTGCCGGAAAACCGGTAACCCGTTTTGGGGTGCCCACGCCGCGTCCGCTCAAAACAGCATTTTTAGCTTGCAAGACCGGGGAAAATGTGCTATACTACTTTGGCGCAGACGCGCAATCCACACATCCGGACACCAAAACGCCGCGTGCCCCGTCTTGGCGGGGTGGTGGTTTTGGGATTACACCGGATGGAGGACGCCGCATCGTCGGCGAAAACAAAAGGAGGCATATTATGGCAGTCGTATCCATGAAACAGCTGCTGGAGGCCGGTGTCCATTTCGGACATCAAACCCGCCGCTGGAACCCCAAAATGGCGCAGTTTATTTTCACAGAACGCAACGGCATCTACATCATCGACCTGCACAAAACCGTGAAGAAACTGGAAGAGGCCTACAACTTCGTGCGCGAACTGTCCGGCGAGGGCGAAACGTTGCTGTTTGTCGGCACAAAGAAGCAGGCGCAGGATGCTGTGCGCGAAGAGGCTGAACGCGTGGGCATGTTTTTTGTCAACGCGCGCTGGCTGGGCGGAATGCTCACCAACTTCAAAACCATGCGCCGCCGTATCGACCGTCTCAACCAGATCAAGAAGATGCAGGAAGACGGCACCTTCGATATGCTGCCCAAGAAGGAAGTTATCAAGCTTCACGGCGAGATTGAAAAACTCGAAAAATATCTCGGCGGCGTGAAGGAAATGCGCCGTCTGCCGGGGGCGCTGTTTATCATCGACCCGCGCAAAGAGAGAAACGCGATCGCCGAGGCGCACAAACTGGGCATTCCCATTGTCGCCATTGTTGACACCAACTGCGACCCCGATGAAATTGATTATCCCATCCCGGGCAACGACGATGCCATTCGCGCCATCAAGCTGATTTCCCAGACAATGGCCAACGCCATTATGGAAGGCCGCCAGGGTGAACAGCTCGAAGTGGGTGGCGAAGCTGAAAAGGCTGCCCCGGCGGACGAAAATAGCGCACCGGTCGCAAGTGAAGCGGCGGTTGCCGAGCAGAAATAGAATGAGAAAGGAGCCGTTACCAAATGGCTTTTACTGCTAAAGATGTACAAACCCTCCGTGAGATGACCGGCGTCGGCATGATGGACTGCAAAAAAGCGCTGACTGAAACTGACGGCGACATGGATAAGGCCGTAGCCTATCTGCGTGAGAAGGGCATGGCCGCCGCCGCCAAAAAGGCCAGCCGTGTGGCCGCCGAGGGCGCCGTTTGCGCCGTCGTTTGTGACCAGTGCGGTCGCGGCGCCATTGTTGAAGTCAACTCGGAGACAGACTTTGCCGCCAAGAGCGACAATTTTATGAGTTTTTTGAGCGGTGTGGCCAACACCATCGTCAAAGAGAATCCCGCCGATATGCCCGCGCTGTTGTCCGCCAAGTTTGAGGGCGGCGCGATGAGCGTGGAGGAAGCGCTGCGCGAGAAGGTACTCACTATCGGTGAGAACATTCAGATCCGCCGTTTTGAAGTGTTTGCCAGTCCTGTCAATCTGGCCTATGTCCACATGGGCGGTAAGATCGGCGTGCTGGTCAATCTCAAAGTGTCTGACAATCTCAAAGACAACGCCCGCGTGGCCGAACTGGGCCGCGACGTGGCCATGCAGGCCGCCGCCATGCGGCCCCAGTGGCTCACCTCCGCTGATGTTGACACGGCCGCTGTGGAAAATGAGAAGGCCATTTTCATGGCGCAGGCGCTGGGTGAGGGCAAACCGCAGGCCGTGGCCGAGAAAATGGTGATCGGGCGCGTCGCCAAGTATTACGCGGAGAACTGCTTGCTCGAGCAGGCCTTTGTCAAGGACAACAAAGTCACGGTGGGCCAGCATGTGGCCGACGTGGCCAAGGAGCTGGGCGGCGAGATCGCCGTGACCCGCTTTGTTCGCTATGAAAAAGGCGAGGGCCTGGCCAAGCGCGAGGACAACTTCGCCGACGAAGTGGCCAAGATGGTTCAATAGGAAAAGCCGAACCGCCGCGATGCGCCATTGAAACATGACTGACTAAAAGAGATGCGCCCATGGGCGCATCTCTTTTTTGCGGAAAATCCGGAAACCGTGTCGCTGTGTTTTAAAAACGCAAAGCCCGTAAGACTCCGCTCAATCGTCATGTAATCTATCTTGCTGACACCATTGTCCTGCTTGACATACGCCACGCCGGCCACTTCGCTGGTGGTCTGTTGGCTCGTTTTGTTGTCGGTGACCCGGACGGACGCCTTATAGAGGCATTGCAACTCTTCCAAGGTTTCCAGTCTCACGCTTTGCACGGCGAAGGTGAAGTCGTTCATGCGAGCCAAATTGGGCACCATAGCGGCGTCACGCGCGCTGATGGCCTCGTCAAGCCCTTTGGACGTCAGGAATTCTCCGTACGTTTGCGTCACCTCGTCGGCCAAGGATTGAGGATCGGTCTCGGTAAAATTACTGCTGTCGGAGGTCAGAAGGGCCGTCAGGTAGGTTTTGACGACGGCCTCCTCGGAGGGGAGCACCAACAGCGGCCAGATAAAGTAGACAGCCAATGCCGGGGCGACGACAACGGCCGCCGCAATCCACGGGCGTCCGCGCCCGTGCTGGCGCGTGGTGGAGGTGGTTGGCTGCGCAACGGACACAACGATCACTCCTTTCTGCGTGCCAATTACAGCGCCAAAGCTCACGTCTGACGTTGTTGGCAGCAACCGGTCAATTAACGAAAGGCATACCCAGGGAGGCGGTTTCCATTTACATAGCCGATGGCATTCAAAGTGGTGAAAATGTCGAAACCGAAGCCGCTGATTGGATCATAATAGGCCATGGTCGCGTAGCGCCCGATCCAATTATATGGATATTTAGGGCTGTCTTCACAGATAATTACCTCGTAACACTTTTGCCACTGAAAGCAAGAAAGACCATGGAATAGTGTTGTTGCAGAGGGCCAACTACCAATATAAACAGTACCGGTGCCGCGCTGATCCATGTCGTGAATGCCATTTCCATAGGGGCAAGCGGTCACAACACTGGGCACAACTTGTACACCACTTTCAGCAGCGACGGCTTGCGCGGGAACAACATAGACAATGCATATCAAGAGCGCAAGCGCTGTGGCAAAAGTTTTTATGCATATTGTCTTATTCACATCGCATGCCCCAAAAATTAGTCATATTAAATATAAAGCAACTTGATGATAGCGCCATCTATATATGAAATACACTAAATAATAAAAAAGTCAGTAACGATATAGAAAAAATGGATAAAATGAAGGCGGGATGAGAACGCGCCGCGCTCCTCCCGCCTGTTGTCAGATTTTTACAGGGTCAATTACTCTTTGCCCTGCTCCCGCTTGCGGGAGCGGATGTAGTAGGAGCAGAACTCCTCCGATGTGATGGGCGGACTGAAGTGGTAGCCCTGGAACTGGTTACAGCCCACCGAGCGCAGCAGGCTCAACTGCCAGTCGTTTTCAACATATTCCACCACCATGCCGATGCCGAGCGAACGGCACAGCTGCAGGATGGAACTGATAATTTCCAGGTTTTCGGGCGACGTGGACACCTCTTTGGACAGCGACTTGTCGACCTTGAGCGTGGAGAACGGGAACCGCTGCAAATAGACGAGAGAGGAGTGACCCATGCCGAAGTCGTCAATCGCTACGCCGAAGCCCATTTCGCGCACCTGATCTAGATTGCGTTTTGTGATCTCGTCGTGGGACACAGCCAACGACTCTGTCACCTCAATTTGGATAGACGAAGGCAGCACATCGTACTGCTTGGTCGTCATAATCATCCGAGAGGCAAAATCGGCCTCACGGAGTTCGGTCGAAGAGACATTGACGGACACATACGCGTCATTCACACCGGACTCGCGCCAGCGTTTGAGTTCGCGGCAAGCGGAAGACAGCGCCATTTGGCCGAGCTGACGGCTGAGCCCGAGGTCTTCGCACAGGGCCACTATGACCATGGGGGAGATGGGCCCGTGCAGCGGATGCTTCCAGCGCAGCAGTTCTTCGGCCCCCACCACATTGTTGTGCTCGCCGCCGATGAGCGGTTGGTAGAGGTAATACATTTCTTTGCGGTTGTTGAGCGCCTGCTTGATGTCGATGGCCAGCAGACGGGCCACAGCGCCCACTTCATCGTCCCGGTTGATGAATTTTTTGCCCTCGTAAGCCGTGAAGTCCTCTTCGCACAGCTCGCGCAGTTTGGCGTAGGCGTCGTTGAAACGGCGCTTGCGCAGCCGTTCGGAGATCTGAATAAACGGCTTGTAGATGAAAACGCCCGCCGCCACGCTTACTGCTTGCACGAGCACCGCCGACCAGCTGCCGCCGGTGCTGATATAGCCGCTAAACAAGATCGGCGTGGCGGACGAGACGGCCACCGTCGTATAGGGCATGAGCCCCATCAACGTGGCCAGCGAAGAGATCGCCAGCGCGCACAGCGGCGTCAGCACAAAGGGGATGATGTAGACAGGGTTAAAGATAATGGGCAAGCCATATAAAAGCATTTCGTTGATGTTAAACATAACCGTGAGCGCCGAAATGCGGGACAGCCGTTCCTGCCCGGAACGCCGGGCAAACAGCGACAGCGCAATAATCAGACAGATTGTGGCCCCGGCGCCGCCCATATATACGAAGGCGTCAAAAAATGTCTTGGTAAACAGCTGGGGTTCGGCGTGGGTTATGGCCATCGTCGCGTTGGAGGCCAACGCGGGTTGAAAGACATCCGTGACGACCTGGTCGAGCGCGTTTTTGCCGTTGATGCCGAACAGCCAGAGCAGATGCGTCATAAAAATGGTCAGTACAGCGGTAAAGGGGCTGTTGCCCAACCCTCGCAAGGGCAATTGCAAGAAATTGTAGAGCAGCTCATTGAGCGGCGGAAGATCAAATGTAATGAGCACCAGGCGCACCAGGGAGAACAGCGTGATGGTACAAACAGAGGGCATAATGGCGTCAAAGCTCTGCCCCACGCGCCGATCCGGCTCATCGACAAACAGATACAGCTTGATGGGCTGCCAGTTCAAAAAGAAAATCAGCAGCTCGGTGGCCGACAGTGAGACGAGGATGGCGACAAATAGACCGGTGGAACCCGTGAGTTTTTCGGTGAAGAACCCTTCCTGCGGCATACAAACCAGGATAAAGCAGGCTAGAGACACCAGCGAAGCCTGCACGCTCGTAATATCGACGGAGCTGTGAGTGCGGTACCAGGACGCCAGCGAAGAGGAGATGGACATGGTGGCGGCGAGGGCAACGATTGAAAAGGTGGCCGACTGGATATAGCTGCCCCAGCTCACCCAGTTGACACCAAAAAGCCTCACCAGCAAATCCTGATAGGCTTTGATCGGCAACTCGTTGACCAGCACAGTAAAAGCACCCATTACCATCAGGGGCATGATGAATACAAAACCGCCCTTAATGGCATACAGATGCCGCTGTTTGCTCAATTGGTAGAACGCGCTGTTCCACATGTCTTTACGCCAATTCAGTCCGTCCACGTACCATGCTCCCAGTTTACAAACTCGTTTTTTGCAAGACGACAAAAAAAGCACGGGCCTGCAGATAAAATAAGGGAAAAAACCGAGTGAAATACAGTGAATTACCAACATTTTCACAGCCTTTATCATACTGTGAAAAGAAAAAAAAGTAAAGCGAATATTGTCATATTTCTTCGATATTTCTCGTTTGAAGGCTGATCTTGCTACAATGCACATACAAAAGCACTAAAACAAACGACCCATTATTGTCACAATTACTAAGATTTTGCGTTGATATACCACATACGTGCATATCAGCCGTCAGGTCGACTTTTCTGTCTTTGGCCGCCGGCAAAAGGCAGATAAAAAGGCCGTCAGGGTACCTCGAAAACAGCGGATGAAACGAAGAAAATATTGACATGAAAAATCATAGGTGGTAACATTTTATAATAGGGTTGAAAACTCCGGCACGCAAACAGGGGCCGGGTGTGTCCAGCCTTGTCCATTTCAACAGCGCACTCAAACTAGATAAGGGGAAATGTTAAATGGGAAACCAAGTCAGTCTGTATGACAACATGCTCAAGTCTCTGGAGCAGGCAGCGTCTTTGCTGGGCCTTGAGGAGCAGGAGTACATCACGCTGAGGTATCCGGAGCGAGAGTTGAAGGTGTCGGTTCCTGTCACCATGGACAACGGAGCCATCCAGGTTTTCGAGGGCTATCGTGTGCAGCATTCCAGCGTGCGCGGGCCGTGCAAGGGCGGAATTCGGTACCACCAGGATGTGTGCCTCGACGAGGTGCGCACACTCGCCGCCTGGATGTCATTTAAGTGCGCCGTAGTGGGCATTCCCTACGGGGGCGGCAAGGGCGGCGTCACAGTGGATCCCACCCAGCTCAGCAAAACCGAGCTGGAGCGTTTGACGCGTCGGTTTACCGCCATGATCGCGCCCATCATCGGCCCGCTCAAGGACATTCCCGCGCCTGACATGAACACAAACGGCCAGACAATGGCCTGGATCGTTGATACATACTCACAGCTGACCGGCCAGAGTGCCCCCGGGGTCGTAACCGGCAAACCGATCGAGCTGGGCGGTTCGCTCGGCCGCGCGGAGGCCACAGGCCGCGGCGTGATGATCACCACAAGAGAGCTGCTGGCCCGCATGGGAAAAACAATCAAGGGCACCCGCTTTGCCGTGCAGGGCATGGGCAACGTCGGCGGTACGGCGGCCAAACTCATCCATGAGGCGGGCGGCATTGTTGTGGCCATCTCCGACGCGTCCGGCGGCATGAAAAACGACAACGGACTGGATATCACGGCCATTTGCCACTATCTGTCGACGCACCCCGGCAAACTGTTGGATACTTACACGGAGGGCACGTTTACACGCATGCCGGGCGGGGAAGTGCTCGAGGCCGACGTGGATGTGCTGGTGCCAGCCGCCATGGAAAACCAGATCCGCGCCGACAATGCCCACAAAATCTGCGCGACCTATATCGTGGAGGGCGCCAACGGGCCCACTTCGCCGGAAGCCGATGAAATCCTGGCCAAAGCGGGCAAATATGTAGCACCAGACATTCTGGCCAACGCCGGCGGCGTGGCGGTATCCTACTTCGAGTGGGTGCAAAACCTGCAAAATTTCTACTGGACGGTGGAGGAAGTCAACACCCGCCTCGAGGCCATCATGGTCTCGGCGTTTACGGATGTCTGGGAGAAAGCCACGTCCAAAAACACTACGCTGCGCCTGGGCGCTTATATGTCGGCCATCGCGCGCATCGTATCGGCGCAAAAGATCAAAGGAATGTTCCCCTAAACCGCGCATGATACTGACAGAGATGAGGGGCCCGAAGAAAGCCGAGAGGTTTCCTTCGGGCTTCTGTACAGTGTATCGTTCATAATTTGTTCTAACTTTATTCAAAAACTCTTTTAAGATTTTCAATGACTGTGTCACAATCGACCGCTATACTGAACACATCAAAACACAAAATAACACATCTTAAGAGAGGAGCATCACAGATGTACAACAATCAGGAAAATAACGACATGCTCAACACCACAGTAGATAACAATATTCCGCCCTACCAGGCCGAGCCGACCCACCCGTCGATCGGCGCGGAATCGTACACACAGCCGCATGCCCCGTCTGCGCCTCCATCCTATGCCGGCACCTTTGAGGAAAAACCGCCCGCGCCGCGTGTTGACACTTCATTCGGCGAGCCGTTTGCTGCATATGCGACGCCCACTCCCTCGGCCGCCGATGTGCCGTCCACGCACCCGGTCAGCTATCCGTCGGTCGGCGCCTATCTACCCCAGGAAAAAATCAGCGCCGCGCCGCTTCCGGTGGAAGCGGGCGCCTATGGGTCCGGGCAAAGCCACGGCGGCTACGAAGCCCAGTACCCGACGTACGGTTCCCACTACAGCCAGACAAGGGGTCCCGCTGTTGAGGCGGCCTCGACAGACAAAAAATCGAAACCCGTCAAAAAACGATCCTTGCTGCCCATCGCGGCGCTTTGTCTGTGCTTCACACTGGTCGGCGGGACATTGGGCGGCGCCATCGGCTCCGGCGCTTTCAGCCCGACACCTGCGGCGGTCAATTCGCCGGACATCCCCAAGAGCAACGATATCACCCCCGTTGTCTACCAGCCGGGAACGATCCTGTCCTGGAATGATGTATTCAGCCAGTGCAACCCGGGCGTGGTGGCCATTTCCACAGAAATTGTGCAGAGAAACGCCTTTGGCAGGCAGGTCGCCATGCCGGCGGCGGGCTCGGGCTTTATCATCTCCAATGACGGCTATGTGGTCACCAACAACCACGTGATTGCGGACGCCTCCAGCATCAACGTGCTGCTGTCCGACGGTAGCACCCACAAGGCGAAACTGATCGGAAGAGACCCCACCAACGATCTGGCGGTACTCAAAGTTGACGCCCAGAACCTGCACGCGCTCTCCTGGGGTGACTCCGAGCATTTGCCTGTCGGCACGCCGGTGGCGGCCATTGGCAATCCGCTGGGCGAGCTGGCCAACAGTATGACAGAAGGTATTATCAGCGCGCTCGGACGTGAGATCAACATCGACGGCACCCCCATGACCATGCTGCAAACTGACGCATCGGTCAGCCCCGGCAACTCGGGCGGCCCCCTGATCGACCAGAGCGGACGCGTGGTTGGCATTGTGTCGGCCAAGAGTGTCAGCACCGAAGCGGAGGGCATCGGTTTTGCTATTCCCGCCAACGTCGCCAAGCCTATTATTGACGAACTGATTGAATTTGGGCATGTCACCGGACGCCCGCAGTTGGGCATCAACATTCAAACGATTGACGAGAGCAGCGCCCAGTACTATAACCTTCCGGTCGGCGTATATGTGATCTCCGTGGCGGAGGGCTCGTGCTCCAACAAGGCCGGCCTGAAAATCCGCGACGTCATCACAGAGTTCGGCGGCGTCAAGATAACCTCCAACGAGCAACTCACGGCGCAGAAAAACAAGTACAAAGCCGGTGAGACAGTGACCATGAAAGTCTGGCGCGACGGCACGGAGATCACGCTGAGTGTCGTCTTGGACGAGACGCCGGAAATCGCCGAACTGCCGCCGGTGGAGACGCAGCAAGACAGCGACGAAGACATGATGATCCCCCCCTGGTTTGGCCAACAGTTGGTGCCCAATGAGGGTGGTATGTAAGTTCTTTTTAACGGCAAGAGAAGGGGAAAAAAGCCCCTTCTCTTGCCGTATTATTATCAAATCAACTTCAATGTACTGCAAAACATAATTATCCGGCCCGGCGGACAAGGCAGCGCAGGCCGACGACCGAAACGACAAAGGACTTTCACAGTTGTCCGCCGTGAAAGCCCTTTGCGGCGTGTACCGGGGAGGTGGAGGGGATCATAGCGCGGACCAAGTCTTGTGCCGCGCCGAACCAAACACTTAGGTGAACAGCCTGGCTAGGGAGAAGAAACCATCGTTGCCCAACACCGTGTGAATGCCCCTGGCATCGTTGGCGCTGACAATAATGGCGTCGGGATTGCTGTAGCCCAGTATGACAAACCAGGTCAGAAGCAGCAATCCACAGACAGAGATGAGAGGGAAAGCGGGTATGCACATGCGCACCACGCACAAAATCTGTACGGCGGCCAAAAAGATCATAAACCAGCCGCCAAACAGCCGCGCCCACGTGAGACCGTACACCCCAATCAAAAGATTCAGCCGAACAAAGGCCGACAGCAACAATACGCAGGTCATACCCACCAAAATCGACAAGCACACCTTGAGCGCCTTGCTGGGCTTGGCGTAGCGAAGTGGAAATCCGAACAGCAACAGATTGAGCCCGGTAATTATCAAGAGCTGCCAAAACCCTTCGCGGGCGTATTCAGAATAGGTCAAATCCGCCGGCAGACCGGCACGGGCGAACAGATAGGTGAACTGGACCAGGCAAAACAACAGATAGACGATGCTGGTGATTGACATGACAATGCAGCAGACGGTGGTGTCGAGAGGCTGCCGGGCATTCTCCGGCTGACGCAGAGCGGTGCCGAAACGCAAATTCCAGAAGTACGAGTAGGCAAACAGCGTGGCCACCGCCGTAATGAGAAAATGGGTGAACAGGCTCGACAGTGACAGGTTGCGAAACAGGCCGCCCAGCATGTCGCCAAACACCGCGTCGGCGCTCGCCAAAAGCGGCAGCACAATCAGCAAAATGGGCAGTGTCAGCAGTAGGCCCAGCAGCACTTTTTTGACAATGGCCCTCTTATCCCCTTTGAGCAGGGAAGCAGTGGCGCCGAAAAAGTGGCCGATGGCAGAAAACGGTTTGACAAACCAACCGGACAGCCAGGCGGCGGTCATTGCGCCTGTCTGCTTGAGAGATAGATCACTGACGGCAGACTGCGCAAAAAACATAAGCATACTTGGTATGACCCACTGGGTGTGTATGCCGAATGCCAGTGAGCCCTTAAAGAGGAGCGGCCATATGCATAGCAGGGTCGTCTGCGCAGCCACGACCCACAAAATTTTGTTTGTCTTCAATCGCTTCCAATTGACTGCGCTGATCGCCACGAGGCAAACCAGCCAGAACAGGTTGCTTGCGATAAAAAGGGACCATTGCGTGTGCAGCAGCAAGTCGAGAAGCAGACCGATGCCGAAGGCCAGTGGCAACAGGGAATAAGCGACGATGTCGTATACCCAAACCTTTTTTGGGGCTGGCGGCTGACTATAGCCAAAGTATGGGGGGAGTGGTGCGCCGGGCGCCGCCGGATAGGGGTTGTTTACCGGTGGGTTAAATGAGGCGGACTCCGGACGGTTGACGGGCGATTGATGATCATTCATCGTCGGGATCATCTCCTTCCATGTATTCAAGCAGGTCGCCGGGCTGACACTGCAGGGATTTACAAAGTTTGTTGAGCGTGGATAGCCGCACAGCGCGTCCTTTGCCGTTTTTCAATATGGACAAATTGGCCTGAGTCAGGCCGACACGCTCGGCCAGCTCTGTCAAGCCGATCTTCCGTCTGGCCATCATAACATCTAAATTGACAATAATCATGGCGCCCCCTATATTGTCAGGCTGTTTTCCTCTTTAAAATGCACGGCCTGACTGAAAAGACCACACAAAGTCCAGGAAAACAGCGCACATACGATGAATACCAAACCGCATATCAGCGTGAGAGGCGTGGGAAACCAAATGCATTTACCGAAAAAAAGGAGACCGGCACCAATGGCCAAAAAGCCGATGCGTTTGAGTGCCTGCGCGTTGCGCATGACAAACGGGTCGGTGGCGATGCTGCGAATCATCAAAATCAGCTCCACCAAAATCCAGGCCCCAATCAGGCCAAAGATCATCAGGAAACAGAGCAGAAACAGGAAAAAGCGCGACGTGATAATGCCGCCATAGATCCACAGAGAATAGGTGTTGAGTAAAAAAGGAAGTGATGCTGTCGTGAGAATGTCAAGCGCGCATGCCACAAAGAGTACATATTGCAGGAGTTTGGCCGCAACCGATGTTTTCAAAAAAATCCATCCCCTCTTGAATTTGGAAACAGTATAACACGCCTCAAAAATAATATCAATATATATTTATTGATAATCGATAAATATATATTGATAAACAGTCGCGCACAGAAAATCAGGCGCATAAAAAAGCGACTGTGTCATACCGTGCAAACAGGGGGGACAAAGGATTTTACCGGGCAAATAAAAAAAGCCCGCCCGTCGGCGGTGTGGAAAATAGGAAATAATTCTTTACACAGTGAAAAAAAAGAGGTATAGTGATATGGTGCCTGTGCATAGATAAGGAGCATCAGTCATTGCGTATCGTTCGAGGCGTGGCGCAGTTTGGTAGCGCGCCTGCTTTGGGAGCAGGAGGCCGCAGGTTCAAATCCTGTCGCCTCGACCAACCAAGCCTTCCGCATAGTGTCCGCGTCTGTCGCGGGCGCTATGCGGATTTCTCATATGCAGACCCGGCGCGGCGCGATCGGCCTTCGGGCGGACACGCAGCTCGATTTCCATGTGATCGGGAAAC
>JAVBTN010000003.1:0-61392 GCA_031556185.1 Oscillospiraceae bacterium | reverse complement strand
CCCCCGCGGCGTCCGTGGGGCGCCGTTGTTATTCGGCGGCGTGGGTGTGGGGTCGTTGTTGTTCGGAGGCGTAGGTGTGGGGTCGTTGTTGTTCGGAGGCGTGGGAGACGGATCGTCGTTGTTGGGAGGTGTGGGAGACGGATCGTCATTGTTCGGAGGTGTGGGTGTCACTTCCTGCTCTTCCTCTTCCTGAACAACAAAGACCAGGGTCGTTTCCGTATTGCCCCAATCGAGCGAGTAACTCTGTTCGGTGGAGTACCCGGGTTTCAGTACATAGCCGTCCGGAATGCGCCAGAGTGTGGCGGACGCTGAGGGTTTGACGCTGTCGGTGAGCGGAAGGGTGTCAAAGGTGTGGATTGTGGTGTCTTTGGCGTCCACCAAAGTGCCGTCGGTGGCATCCAGGCGAAATTCAACGTTGATTTTCAGGCGAACTCTGATGGCAGCGTTGACGGCGGCGGGCAGAACTTCGCCGGGGTTGAGTCTGAACATATCGCTCATTCCGGTCAGAGGATCCACATGAGAGGCGGTGTCATCAGTGGACAGACCCCTCGTACCAAAAAAGTAGCTGCCGCCTGCGGGCTTTTCAAATTCGATAAAGTAATTGCCGCCCTCAAGGTTGTCAAAACCATATTGTCCGTTGGCGTCCGTGACTGTCGTTTTCATGGGTGTGGTCTCCGGATGTCCGGCGCTGAGAGAATCCTCTCTGTACAGGTTGACGGCGATGCCCTGCGCTTTCACGTCGTCATCACTAAAGACGTTGTCACAGTTGATGTCTCTGAACGCGAGGCCGGACTTGGTCAGGCTGCCTGTCATAGAGTTGGCCAGCTTGAAAGCCTGATTGTTCGGCGTGAACTGACCGGCCGCTTTGGGGTCGTTGGATACGGCGGTTCCGTAGAAATTGGCGTTGGCTGTAAACTGATTGTAGGCAAGCTTGTCCAAATCGTTTACCGTCGCGGTGGACGGCGCTTTGACTTCACAGGTGATCACTACGCTGTAGGCGGGTGGGAGTCTTTTTCCCGTCATTTTAAAAAGGAAGGATTTTGCGTCCGCCATAGACGCGTCGTTGGCGAATGCGCCGGTGCCGGCTCTGCTAATGCCATCGGAGTTGAAGCTGGGATTTCCGTTGGCGCAGTAAGAGAGAGACATGCTCGCTGCGAAGTTACCGCTGACTGTCACGTCGTTTCCGGCAGCGTCAAGCACCTTGAGGTCGACGCGATTGAGACGCGCGTCCCACTGGCTTCCCTTGCCGTCGCCGACAAACGGAAGGATGTCAAGCAAGCTCACATCGCTGAGGTATGTATTGCCCGCGTTGAGGACTTTGAGCTGAATACGGCCGGTTCCGCTGAGCGGAACGGTGGCAATGGCGCCGGTTGTAACGTTTTTCCAGGCTCCGTTGCCTTCGTCGGCCTCGTTGTCATAGATACTGGACGACACCTGCATTTCATTGGAGGTCGAAATATCAAAGTACAGCGATTTTGCGGGCGGGTTGAGTTTGTCGGTTCCGGGGAAATTGTCAAAATTTTTGGTATCAGAAATGAAATTTGTGGCGGAGTGGAACGTGGAAAACGGGATATTGTTGGGAGTAGCTGAGGTGCCGAATATGAGTCCGGATGTGGCGGCGTATCCGTTTGCCGTGGTATTGGCCATGTAATAGCGTCCGGGCAGTGTGTTGGGCTTGACCGTAAATGTCAGGTCAAAGCTGTACAGATCCGCGTCGTATCCCATGGAACGCCCAATTGTGAGGGCCGGGAGCGTCGCCACATACATCGGCTTGCCGTCCACAATTGTCTCGGTAATCGTAACTGGGCCCAAAGGCTTGCCACTTTTGTAAACGGTGGGAGACTGATCCGGGTTCAGCGTCACCATATCGGGCGGCAGGAGAAGAATCACAGGGTTTTTCCAGGGCTGGCAGGAAGCCGTGTAATTGTTATAGCAGTTGATTTTGGCTGTGACCACGGCGCCGGGACTCAGCGAGCCGACACTGGCGGCCCATGTGTAGTATGCTTTGGGGTTGGGCGCGTTAAATCCGTAGTAGACCATCAGACCGACGGCCCCGGTTTTTGTGAGTGTATACGTATTGCCGCTGACGGTGGCGTCCTTGTGCGTTTCCGGCTTGGACTCATCATCCCATGTCAGTTGCGCGGTTGTATAGGACTCGTCTGCGTTGTTGATCTTGGTCACGCCATCCGGAAAGTACCCGTCTTCCCACGATCTGAAAAAGATATTGACCTCGGCCTGTGCACTATACGGCAACTCTTTGACCGGCGTTGCCGTTCCGTTTGTCAGACTTGTCACGGAATCATTCGGGTTATTTAACGGATAGATATGAATTGTCGAGATGTATTCGCCCGGCTTCAGGCTCAGGCTGCTGATGCTGAATACCGAGGTGTTGCTGCTGTTGCCGAGCGCTGTGGGCGCGTTGATAAACTTGACGACGGTTCTGTCGGCTCCGCCTCTGTCACTTTTGATCGTGAAGACAGTCTCGTACTTGAAGAAAGTACCCAGGTTAAAAAACGAGATTCTGTTCGGCAAAGCCCTTTTCGCCGAGGTATCGTTGTACCATGTGATGCACGTGTTCGGAATGGGATCGGTGCCCGCGTTGGCCGCACCGGATATTTTCATGAAAACAGACTCGAATGCCGGTTCGTCGATGCTGACATACGGTGTGAAACCGCCATTGACCGAAAACACGTTCTCTTTCATGTGAATCTGCTTGGCGATGATCTTAAAGGTGACAGTTTTCGACTGAACTGTCGGTACGGTGTGCCCGTACAGCGTATACTGCGCGGTGAATGTCAGCGTGACTGAGTCGCCGACGATGAATTGCGCTGCGGGAAAGTTGACTTTTAAGTTGGGGAAGTCAAACACGCGCTTGCCGGCCAGCAAGTCGACGGTGCTCCATCCGCTCTGCACAAGGCCGTCGGCGTCCGCCGTTCCCATGGCGAAGACAAGAGCGCCCGCGCCGTCGTCCACGCCTGTCATGCCTGCTCCGCCGGCCTTTGTGCCCCCGGAAATCGCGGCGCCGGCCGGATAATTCAGCGTAAGGGTGAGATCTGTGCCGGGTTGCATGCGCCAAAAGGAGGGGGCCAAAGCCGAGTGGCGCTCATCCTCAAAATTGATGTCGATGAGGGCGTCGGTGCCGGCGGCCAGATCGGTGGCGGGTATCTTGTCGATGGAGACGGTGCGGTTGTTATTGGCGTTGGACATCACGTTGAGGCTGTGCGCGGCGGAGGTGTCCTCACCGCTGGCCTCCACGACCGCAAGTTTCGTGCCCTTGGCCACCCAGCCGTCGAAAGCTTCGTGATCATAGGGGTAATTGACGGTAAAGCTTCCGGCCGCGCCGCGGCTTCCGCTGACACGGAAGGAAATCACGATATGTCCTTCGGAAGAGGACACATTGAGATCGGTCGCTCCGGAGGGCAACGTGATGAGACCGGAAGTCGCTTCGGTCGACGGCGCGAGGAAGTACGGTTTGCCGTTGTTGTCGAGTGTCACCGTGACAAGACTGCCGCTCGTGTCGTTGAGCAGCGTATAGTATCCGACGACTTGGAGGTGCTGGAGATTGGAAGGACCGGTGAGGTAGCTGGCCGCATTTGTGGAAACCAGGCTGGTGACCTGCAGATCAACCGCAGACGATTTGAGCATTTTGTGGCCCGCAGAGGCATCTGCGGGTGGCACGGCCTCTGTGGTCTCAGTGTCAGCAATCTCTGGTTCTGACGGTGTTTCGTCGACACGCGGGGCGTCGATCTGATCTTCCCGATTGCCCGACTCGGTTGCAAGAAGGCCATCGTTGGATGACGGCTCGGCGGGAACGGTTGCTTCGTCCTGTGCGGACATCATTTCGCCGATGGCTTGCGCGCTCGCTGCCATGGCCGGATTCATAAGCAACAGCAACGCAAGCGCTATGGCCAAATACGCAGAAAGTCTTCTCTTTTTGTTCAGGTACTTTCTCAAAGCAATGTCTCCTTTTTATTTGATAAATATCATATTACGCTTAAGCCGCGTTTGGTTCCATGACACAGGCTATAAACGACCGGGACTGAGCGGTACAAATTCTTGGCATAACTATGGTCTTTTTTGTAAAAAATAGATATTTTTTTCATGTTCGGCAACAGAGCAATGCGCGCCAGGCTGTTGAAAATGAGGCCAATCCCTGATATGATTTTAATCACTGCTCTGTTTTCCGGCACACTGACCGCAGTCTGTGCCATTTTAAAAAAATCTGCCAGGTATGATTTTAGAGAGCGGTGCGGAGGCACACCGGGTGCGCCGAGACAGCGGAGTGCGCCGATTCTTTTTTCACGAGGAATTATATGGGAAAATTTTTTGAAAAAAAGGGCTTTAGCTCCGAAAACGAGTACGAGGAATACGTAAACCTATACCTGATTACCGCGTTGGCGACACTGTTGTATGTGGCATACGGCGTGCTCTTTGCCCTCTTTTCCTGCAACATATTTCTTATGACGGCGCAGACCCTGTGCATCCTGGTTTGCATGGTATCGTTTCTGATCAACCGGAAGCGCCGTACACGCGCGGCCACCATTCTGATGGTTCTGCTTGTCTGCGTGTCGATCAACATCTGGGCATTCGCATTGAATGTGGGCAATGATTTGCGCTGGTATGCGGTGCTCGCGCTGTGCCCGCTCTTTTTCTTCTCCAGCATAAAGCCTCATGAAAAAGGTTGGTTGACGGCGCTTGTCATGCTCTCCTTTCTGTCGGCCACCTCCATCAGCCTCTACCACACACCTCTGGCAGTCATGCCAAACGCTGAGCTCTTCGACACCATCAGCGACTTTTTGATCGTCGTATCGATTGCCTTTGAACTAATTATGTATAAGCTGATCAACACAAAAAGGGACGATGAGCTCAACCGGGTGGGTACAATCTTAGAGAACATAGCGTGCGGTATTATCATTTTGGATGCCGAAACAAATGAGATACAAGACGTCAATCCGGTGGCAGTGCGCATGTACGGGGATGACAAAAAAAAGTTAATCGGTAAAAAGTGTACGAGTACTGTCTGCGCGCATGAAAAGTGCACATGTGTCGCCAATGACAACAAATACGTCCTCGACCGCTCGGAGCAGATTTTTGTGTCCTCGGACGGCAGGCATATCCCCATCATTAAGTCGGTCGCAAAGGTCTGGTACAACGGTCGCTTGTCTCTGCTTGAGAGCTTTACAGACATCACAAGTCTGAAGAAGGCAGAGGATAAACTGCGCCGGATGGAGATCACCGAGCAATCCAATCGCGCCAAAAGTGAGTTTCTGTCACGCATGAGCCATGAAATACGTACGCCAATGAACGCGATCATCGGCATGACGAAAATTGCCGAGGGCACCGACGATGTAGGAAGGCTGAAGTACTGTCTGTCCACAATTGAGGCTTCATCGGCGCATCTGCTCGGCATTATAAACGATATTTTGGACATGTCGAAAATTGAGGCCGGGAAACTTTTGATTGACAGCGTCCCCCTGTCTGTGGAAAAACTGCTGCGAAAGGCGTGCGGACTCATTCTCGAGCAGGTGGAGCGCAAGCAGATTGAACTCGGTGTCTACATGGACAAAGGCGCCGTGGAGGAGTTTTTGGGAGACGAGCTTCGGCTCTCGCAGATCATTGCCAATCTCCTGTCAAATGCCGTCAAGTTTACGCCCGAGCGCGGCGCGATTCGAGTTACGGTTGCGGAAACGCAACGGCAGTCTGACCACAGCGTTTTGCGGTTTACCGTGACGGATACCGGCATCGGGATGACGGATGAACAGATGGACAGGCTGTTTAACGCTTTTGAACAGGCGGACGGCAGCATCACGAGGCAATATGGCGGAACGGGGCTCGGGCTGGCCATTTCCAGGAGCATTGTGGAAAAGATGGGCGGCCAAATCTGGGCGGAGTCCGAACTTGGCCAGGGTTCGACATTTGTGTTTGAGGTGAGGCTCGGGCATGCCGACGGGAGCGACGGGAATAATCTCTCGGACATCAACCCCAGCGCGTCGTTGCGGGTTCTGGTAGCGCACTCCAATGCGGACACACGGCACTATTTTGCGGATATCGCCGCATGGTATGGAATCGCCGTCAGAGAAGCTGTGGATCCCAAAGACCTTGCGCTCTGCCTGAAGCAGGCCTGTGAGGCCCGTACCCCATATGACGCGGTTTTTTTGGCCTACGACTGGCCGGGCACAAACGGCATTGAGTTGCTACAGCGACTGTCTGTCGTGGTTGACAAAGACACGGTCGTGTTTATGACGCCATTTCTCACCTGGAACAAAATCGAGGGCGCGGCGCACAATGTGGGCGTCACAGGCTTTGTTCCGGTGCCGCTGTTTCCATCCATCGTTCGGGATGCCGTCATCAGCGCCACGTGCAAGACGGAGGCATCCCCCGTGACAAGGGCCGACGAAACCGGTAACAGTAACGATTTTTCGGCCGTCACGCTGCTGCTCGTCGAGGATGTGGAGATCAACCGCGAAATCTTTATGCTGCTGCTGGCGGATACTAACATTCAGATTGAGGTGGCGGGCAACGGGGTTGAGGCCGTCGAAAAATTTGTGAACCAGCCCGACCGCTACGATATTATCATCATGGACATTCAAATGCCTGTTATGAACGGATATGAAGCGACAAGGCGCATCCGGTCGCTAAACAGCGACTGGGCCAAGGAAGTGCCGATCATCGCCTTGAGCGCGGACGCCTTTAAGGACGATATTGACAGGTGTATTGCCTGCGGCATGAACGACCACCTGAAAAAACCGATCGAACTGGAGCTGGTGATGGAAAAGCTGACGAATTACTGCCGCGAGAGATGAGCGCAAAGCGGCTGCCACACAATTGCGGATCAGGATTTGTATAGACGGACGCAACGGGCGGCAACAGAGGGAAATGACCGGGATTGTCGGGAGGAAAAACGGCATGATACACATGCGCTGAGCCCTCATCCGGGCGCAGAGGGCCGACGGGCCATTCGCCCCGGGTCCGGCAAAACAATTGCATGTGCTGGCGCTTTATGGTAAAATAAAAAGGCTGTTTTGCTATCCTGCGCACGGGGAGGGATCTGATTTGCGTTGCCGAACATGTCGGAAAAAGCTGCCTCGCGACGTGTCTTTTTGCCTGTTCTGCGGTAGCCCCCGTGCACGCGGGCCAGCGGGCCGTCGATTGGTGGGAGCGACGATTGCGCTGTGCGTGTTGACGTTTCCGGCCATGATGCTTTACCCATACATACTGCGCCTGATAGCGCCCGGCGCCTATGTCTCGCTCGGTGCCGCCCGCGCGTCAGACGCATTGACCGAAGCGGTCAGTGCCGTCAAAGACACATGGGGCGTCCCGGACTGGGAGCGGGCGCTGGCAGACAAGACATGCGCCACCCTGTCGATCGCTCCTGTGCGGGTCACCGACGAAGGGATGGGGGAGACGGCGCTGCTGCCGGAAGAACAACTGCAACAGATGAAGTGGAACGGCCGGGTGTGGATCGACAAAGAGGCTGGTACTGTGGCGTCGTCATCGGTTCTGACACTGGCACCCAAAGCCTTTGCCCTGCAAACATGGGCCGATCGCTCGGGCCTTACGGTGGCGGCACCCGCGTTGTTTCGTCAACCGTTGCGGTTTCCGGCTGGGTCGGTGGGAGAGTCATGGGACGCGTCGTTTTTGCGGCGTCTTTTTCCATGGCCGGAGGGGCTGACGCTGAATACGAATAAGCTGCCGCACATACGACCGTCGGCAGAGCCGTCTCAACTGGCGGTATTGGCGAAGCGTTTTGCGCCGCTCATGCGCCGGGCCCAATATGAAGCGGTGCAGCCCCAGCAGGACGAAACCGTTCGCGTGGAAGCCGCGCTAAACGACCCTGAGATGCTGACATGGATGTGTGACATGGTGAACGCCCTTAGCGACGTCGGATATCCCTTTGTGCCCGTCGGGCAAGAGGAGTGGAAGACAATGCGGGATATTCTGCTGGGTGCCGTGTTCGAGGAGGGCCGGATGACATGCGTCATCGATCGAGAGCACCGGCTCTGTGACGTCGGCCTGCAAATCAACTGTGTTGTCGATCGGCAGGCGTACATGTTTGAAGTGCGCACGCGCCTCAGCGACAGACAGTCGCCATTGAACGGGTTGGCGTTGGAGTGGAAGCTCCGGAAAGGAAGCACGGTGGTATGCCGTCTGCTGCATACGCTTGATGGGGTGCGCCTGCCTGTGCAGGGCGCAATGAAACTCATGGCGACGGGCGAGAGCTTCAGCGGGCAGAAGCGCACGGGCGTTGTGGTCTGTGATGTCACGATGGGCCTCGACAGTGCGCAAGACAATGTGGAAATGAATGTCACGTGGAACGACACCTTCCACGCCAAACTGCTGGGGTCGTACAGCGTGGATCACGAGCGAAACCGTGTGCAGCTCAAGGCCATGCAGCTCACGTTTGGCGACGAGCAGGATACGTTTCGAATCGAAGGGCTTTTTTCCCTCGACATTGCGGCGGCTGATCGGGCTGACGCCGCATGGCCCGCGCCGCTTGCTGGTGCCCGTCCTGTCGAGGCGCTCAACCGATTTGAGCAGGAGGCACTACTGGAAAGTTACTATGCTTTCTTTACGGACACACCGCTCTTCGATCCCGCGTTCGCATATTGACCGATATGGTCGACGTCGAATGAAAAAGATAGGGAAAACAAAACACCGGTTGTACGCTTTGCGTACAACCGGTGTTCTTATATCCGGAGGGAGGGTCAAGAGGGACGCGCACGCTTTTTGCGGGCATTTGTGCCTTTCACAGACAAGCAGCGCAAGGAACTGAGCACGGCCAGCAACGCCACGCCCACGTCGGCAAACACAGCCATCCACATACCGGCTAGATTCATCGCGGCTAAAACGAGTACAAACACCTTGAAGGCAAGCGCCATGACGATGTTCTGTGTGATCACCATCCTGGTTTTTCGCCCGATGCGCACCGCCAACGGCACATCCATCGGCGCGCCGCGCATGAGAACAACATCGGCTGCTTCCAACGCCGCGTCGGTGCCACGCTTGCCCATGGCGATGCCAAGGTCGGCCGCAGTGAGCACAGGCGCGTCATTTATCCCGTCCCCCACAAAAGCCACCGGGCGGCCCCATTCGTTTTGCAGTTGTGTCAGCGCCTCCACTTTGTCGCCGGGCAGCAGCCCTGCCCGCACATGCCGGATGCCCAAAGCGTCGGCGACCGCATGGGCGGCGGACGGTTGGTCGCCGGTGAGCAGTGCCGTGCGGGAGATCCCGAGCGCATGAAGCGCAAAAATTGTGTCTTTGGCATCGGGCAGCGGGGCGTCGAGCAGTTCAATGTATCCCAAATACCGATGAGAACGGGCCACATAAATGGCGGTTGTTTCCAGCTTCAGGTCGGGCAGGTCAATGTTGTGGGCACGCATCATGCGGGCGTTGCCGACCAAAATGACATCGCTTCCGCTTGTGGCGCGCACGCCTAGCCCGGCTTCCTCGTAAAACGCCCAGGACGACGTGTCCTGCGGCGGGCAGGCCACCACAATGGAGACGGCAACAGGATGACGCGAGGCGGATTCCGCCAGCGCGGCCGACGAAAGAAGTGTCTCCTGTGTCACGCCCGGCACGGGCACAGCGCGTGCCACTGCAAATGCGCCTTGTGTGAGCGTGCCGGTTTTGTCAAACGCGACCCCGCGCAAACGGGCCAAGCGCTCCAACGCGTCACTGCCCTTGATTAAAATGCCCTGGCGGGCGGAAGAGCCAATGCCGCCCATAAAGCCCAGCGGCACAGAGATCACCAGTGCGCAAGGGCAAGACACCACCAAAAAGGTGAGCGCTCTGTGTAAAAAGTCGTTCCAGCCGCCCAAACCAAGCAAAGGGGGGATGACCGCAACGCAAAGAGCGACGCCGATCACAATGGGGGTATAGACGCGGGCAAAACGGGTGATAAAGCGCTCGGTGGGCGCCTTGTGCGAGGACGAAGTTTCAACCAACTCAAGCATTTTGGCCGCCACGCTCTGCGAAGCCGGGCGTGTGACCTGCAAGGTAATCAGTCCGCTCAGATTGACGGCGCCGCAGAGCACCTCGTCACCCGGCGCCACGTCGCGTGGTAGGGACTCACCGGTGAGGGCGCTGGTGTCCAAAGAAGACAAACCCTCTGAAACGGTGCCGTCGAGCGGTATCCGGTCACCCGGGTAGACCCTGACAAACATACTGGGCGTCACTTGTGATACCGGCATGGAGATCTCACTGTTGTCGCGCAGCACCAGTGCCGCTTCCGGGCGCAGGGCCACCACGTCGGTGATGAGTTTGCGGGCGCGTCCCAGCGCGCGCTGCTGCAAATATTCGCCCACTTGGTAAAAAAGCATGACACCTGCCGCTTCGGCCGTGTCACCCAGGCACACGGCGCCCACAGTGGCAATGCCCATGAGGAAGTTTTCGTCAAAAATTTTACCCTTGAGAATGTTCTTGACCATGCGCCACAGTACGTCATAACCTGCCACCAGCCAGCCGGCGATAAAAGCGGCTGTGGAGGCCCAGCTGACGGGCAGCAAATAGCCGGCGACGGACAGCGCCAGCGCCAGCATCAAGCGCTTGAGAAGCTTGCGCCCACCGCCAATGGACGACTCATGTCCGTGACCATGACCACAGCCGCAGTCTTGCGCACTGTCCGCAGATCGGCCACTTGGAGATCTGGCCGCCGATTCATTCGTCAATGTGTTCAAATCCCTTCGTGAAAATTTGCGTCACATGATCATCGTCCAGCGCGTAGTATACATTTTTTCCCTCGCGCCTCGATCGTACAAGCCGCGCGCCTCGCAGCAGACGCAGCTGATGGGAGACGGCCGTCTGTCCCATGGACAGTGCCTCAGACAAGTCACAAACGCAGAGTTCGCCAAAAGACAGCGCGGACAAAATCCGCACGCGTGTACTGTCGCCCAGCATTTTGAAGAGTTCGGCCAGGTCGTAGAGCTTGTCGATGGCGGGCATCCGGGAGACGACCTGCGCCACTGTTTCTTTGTGCGCGCACGAGTCTTGGCATACATCCTGTGTCATCGTCGTATACACCTCAACGTAGAAACATATGAACACCTGTTCATTTATAAGAAAATAATAGCACAGCCAGTGCTAGCTGTCAAGTTTTTTTGTGCGCTTGAAAACGGGCGATAACAAGTATATAATGGGGTCAATACACGGTCATCACCGTGAAAGAGATACTTTGGAGGTGCCATCATGGTAGTCACCGCGCGCATAATCGATCAGTTTGAGTCCTTTGGGCGCTGCCTGGCGTTGGAGAATGGACATGTCGAAGCCTATGTGACCATTGACGTGGGGCCGCGTGTCATACGTCTGGGCAAACCGGGCGGTGCCAACCTCTTTTTTACCGACCCGGCAGGACAGGCCGTTGAGAGCGGGTCTGTACTCAAAGAAACTTACGGCCCTGACGCCGTCTACCGGTTTTATGGCGGGCACAGGTTGTGGATGTCGCCGGAAGACATTGCCACCACCTACGCGCCGGACAACGATCTTGTCACAGTGACCACACTGCCGGACGGCGCCCTTTTTACGCCGCCGCCGCAGGGACGAAACGGTCTGCAGTTTTCCATGCAGCTCAAACTGGCGGTCGACCGCGCCGAAGTCACCGTGGCGCATGTGATTGAAAACATAGGATCGGCCCCGGTTACAATGGCCCCATGGGCCATTACGCAAATGAGGCCCGGGGGTGTGGCGATCATCCCGCAGTCCAAGAGAGACACCGGGCTACTTGCGGATCGTCAGATGGCCGTTTGGCCTTACACCGACATGGGAGACAAACGTGTGACATGGGCGGACAATGTGACACTGCTGCGAGCAGAGACAGATTTGGCCCGCGCATTCAAAATCGGCCTGTTCAATTTGGAAGGCTGGGGCGCTTATGTGGTGGAGGATACGGCCTTTATTAAGATGTTTGAGGCGCGTCCTGGCGAAACCTATCCCGATGGCGGCATGAATTTTGAGGCGTATACAGACTATCGGTTCATTGAATTGGAAACGCTGGGCGCTTTGCAGACACTGCCGCCGGGCGATCATATTACGCATACGGAACTTTGGCGGCTGACTGACGCGCCGAACGATTGGGACAGAAACAACCCGGAAGCGGCGTTGGCGTTTGCCCAATCCCGGCTGTAAAGAGGTGCTATATGCCATATTTATTGGGAATTGACGTGGGAACATCCGGGACAAAAGCGGCCCTGTTCAAAGACGACGGAAGTACTGCGGCGTCTCACACCATCGGCTATCCGCTGCACCATCCGCAAAACGGCTGGGCGGAACAAACTCCGGAGGACTGGTGGGCGGCCGTGGTGGGAACCATTCGCGCCGTGCTGGACATGTCGGGCGTGTCCCCATCGGACATAGCCGGTGTCGGTCTCACCGGGCAGATGCACGGATTGACGCTGCTCGATGAGAGGGATGAGGTGATCCGCCCGGCCATTATCTGGTGCGATCAGCGAACCGGTTCCGAGTGCGCCGAGATTACCAGCCGCATGGGCGAAAAAACGCTCATGGATATTACGGCCAACCCCGCGCTGACGGGGTTCACCGCCTCAAAAATCCTGTGGGTGCGCAACCATGAGCCGGAGGCGTATCAACGAGCCCGCCGGATTTTGCTACCCAAGGACTACATTCGGTTTATGCTGACCGGCGCGGCCGCCACGGATGTGGCCGACGCCTCGGGTATGCAGCTGCTCGATGTGGGCAGACGTCAATGGTCGCCGGAAATGCTGTCCGGTCTTGGCATTGATCCTGAGCTGCTGCCGCAGGTGTTTGAGTCACCGGAAGTCACCGGGCAGGTGTCGGAGAAAGCCGCCGCGATGACCGGCCTTGTCGCAGGCACCCCGGTTGTGGCGGGCGCGGGCGACAACGCTGCTGCCGCCGTCGGCACGGGTGTGGTCAGGGAGGGCACGTCATTTACCACCATCGGCACATCCGGCGTTGTGTTTGTCCACTCCAACGAAATGAAAGTTGACCTGCAGGGCCGGGTGCACACCTTCTGCTGCGCCGTTCCGGGCGCCTGGCACATGATGGGGGTGACGCAAGCCGCCGGCTTGTCACTGCAATGGTTTAAGAACCAGTTTTGCCAGGCGGAAACCGAGGCGGCCCGCGCCATGGGGACATCGCCCTACACGTTGCTCGACGCCGAAGCGGCCCGCTCGCCCGTGGGGGCTCATCGCCTGCTCTACCTGCCTTACCTGATGGGAGAGAGAACACCTCACCTTGACCCGGATTGTCGCGGTGCGTTTTTGGGTCTTTCGGCGCTGCACGAGCGGCGCGACTTGCTGCGGGCTGTTATGGAGGGCGTCAGTTTCTCGCTGCGCGACTGTGTGGAGATCTTTTCCGAGATGGGTATCGCCATCAGCCACACACGGGTGTGCGGCGGGGGCGCCGGCAGCGCACTTTGGCGGCAGATGCTGGCGGACGTATTTGGCTTGCCCATCGTGACGACGCGCAATCAGGAGGGCCCCGCGCTGGGCGCCGCGCTGCTGGCCGGCGTAGGAACCGGCGTGTACGCTGATGTCTTGACTGCCTGCGACCGGATTGTCTTCGCCGACCCGGCCCACGAATCCCTCGAAGAAAGCAGAACGGCCTATGAGGCCATTTACCGGGTATACCGCGCCGCCTACCCCGCGCTCAAGGATCTTTACAAGGAACTGAGTGCACTGTGAGTATGGCCTTTTTGAGCTGACAGTCGGGTGTTTCGGCTGCCACAGCGCTTCCAGGCAGGGACAGACGCCGCACGTGGATAGACTTGCGGCATGTAATGGAATAAGGACGGCAAAATGACCGAATATGATGAATTATATGTCCAGGCCAGGCGGTTGGCCAAGCGATATGTATCAGACCATGCAGAAGGGCGGGGACATCTCCCCGTGCTGCAGGAGGCGATTGCTGGGGCGCGCACGGCGGGTGAATACGCCATGGGCATTGTGGAAGTGCCACTGAAAAAGGTGATCGGCACTTATTTGCAGGGGCGCCGTCCGGCCTTCGCGGGCAATTTTATGCCGCTGCTGCCGTCGAACAGTGAGTTGGCATTCAAATGGGTGGCGGTGTGCCAGGCGCACAACGAGGAGGGTCTGCGCGACGCCATCCGCGCCTATGAGTATTTGGGCTATTACTACGTGGTGGAAGGGCACAAGCGGGTCAGCGTACTCAAAGCGAGTAACGCCTATTCGGTGACCGCCGACGTCATACGCATTTTGCCCGTTTGGCAGGAGGACGACAGCGATGTGGCCGTGTTGTACGAGTACTATCAGCACAACCGCCGCATGCCGGTGTTGCACATGTGGTTTTCCCGCCCGGGGCGTCTGTCGCTGCTGTTTGACATGGCGGCGCGGGCCAGCGCCGATTCCGACGAGGCGGATGCCTTGCTAAAAGACTGCTTTACGCGTTTTCGCATGCAATACCACGCCAATGGATACGCACCGCTGTCCATGACAACCGGCGACGCTTTTTTTGAGTATGTGCAGGTGTTTGGGCTTTGTCCGGACAAAACGCCTGCCGACATGAAGGACAGTCAGGCGGCCTGCCTCAAACAGTGGCAGTACTCCATCTCACGGACGCGCCCCGAAGCGGCGGCGGTGGCCGAAGAACGGCGTGCCGCAGTCCCGCTGCTGGGCCTTTTGGGCACCAAGCCGCGCCCGCTTACGCTGGCCTTTGCCTTTGAAGGACAGCCGGGCGACAATGAAGTTACGCATTTACACGACATGGCGCGCCGCCAATTGGAACGGCTGCACCTCGGCGTGTCGATCTCGGTGCAAGAAGGGTTGCCGCCGGGTGAGGCGGCCTGGACGACGCTTTCGTCGCAGGTGGCTGACGAGCCGGACTTTCTGTTTGTCCCTTCGGCCTCACACGCGCAGGTGGCATGGCGCGCCTCACTGTTTGCCAACCATACGCGTGTCGTTCATATGTGTCCGCTTCATCCGCAAGGCCGTCGATTGAGCACCTGCTGGGGTCGTCCGGAGGAACCGGCGCTGCTGTGCGGTGCGCTGGCAGGTCTCAAGACCGTCACGGGACGTGTGGCGCTGGGCGTGACACAGCCTGAGGAGGCGGCGGCGTTTGCCGCCGGCGTGGCGCTCACCAACGCGCGTGCGCGCGTGCTTTGTCACGCTCGTCAGGACGCCGCCTCCTGGCGGCATATACGCGCGGCGTTTGCCGCGCACAAGGCCGATGTGGCCTGGCTGCCGGCGGGCAGTGACAGGCGCATGGCCATTCGTTATTTTACCGGCGTCTACGCCTGCCTGTGTGAACTCTCGGTGGACGACGCCACGATCCAGGAGATTTGGGCGGCGGCCGCCTGGCATTGGGGCGCATTTTACAACAGCCTGGCCGAAGGCGCATTTGACGGCATGAACGGTGAGGAAGGCGCTTTCGCCGCGCCGGCGTCGTGCCTGCGCCTGGGGCTGGCCAGCGGACTCATGGATGTGCACATGGTGGAGGCCCTCCTCAGCCCAGGCACGTTGCGACTCATGCGGTTGCTGCGGGATGCCGTCATGGATGGGCAGCTGGCCAATCATGAAACGCTGGAAAGCATGAATCATGTGATTATGCTGGAGACATGAAGTTGTTCGGATGCGGCGATGTTTACCGGTGGATATGAGTGACAGACGTTAAAAAAGTCTCTGTCGGCCAGGCCGACGGAGACTTTTTCTTGTTGTGTAAAATGAATTGCGTCGCTTCGTCTACGCAGCCCAGGAGATCGGAAGTCCAAACAGAACGACGAACAGCCCATACAGGATCGAAGCCACCACACCAAAGACGATGACAGGTCCGGCTACAGTAAACATCCGTGCGCTGAGGCCCAAAATCAGACCTTCGCTTTTGAACTCCATAGCAGGGGAGACAACGGCGTTGGCAAAGCCGGTAATGGGCACCAGCGTACCGGCGCCTCCGTAGCGGGCAATGTTGTCGTAGACGCCCAGCGCCGTGAGCACTGTGCCCAAAAATACCAGCGTAACCGGCACAGCCAGGTTGGTCAGAACTTCGGTCAGGCCCAGTGCTTCGTATATGTCGAACAAACCTTGCCCCACGGTGCATATGGCGCCGCCAATCAAAAACGCGCACACCAGATTTTTGCCGCTGGCCGTTTTTGTCGCCGTAGCGGCGACATGTGCGGCATATTCACGGTTGGTCATTTTCATGATAATCCCTCACAGAACGCTTTATTCAATGTGTGTACACACGTTAGTATAACCCGATGAAAAATATCTATGAGAGATTTTGCCTCAGGGTTCAGTTGTCTGCTCGGAGCCGCCGAACAAGCCGCGCATATACAACAGCCCGTTCATCCGGTAGTAGCGAGCGCGCTCCATCTTGCGGCCGATGACGTACAGTCGGTTGATGGACTTTTGATTGGCCAGGGGATCCTGGGCGCACCGGGCTGCCGCCGACTTGCTGAAGGAAAACTGCGTCAAAAAGGTCAATTTGTAATACAACTGCGACAGCTCGGAGACGGCGTTACGCTGCCAGTACATGTCAAACTGCTTGTCCATCGGGCTGAGCATGATTTCGTCCAGCGCCTCTTGGGTGTACAGGCCATCGGCAATCGCCATTTGCACGATGTCCGTGCCGGGCAGAAAATTGAGGCCGTGCAGCTGTAACTCAAAACGACCCGGCAGTGCGGCACAAAGCTCATAGGTTTCACGAATGTCGTCATCGGTTTCAAACGGATGCTGCAACATGAAATCATAGCTGACGCGCGGGACTTTGGCCGCAGAAATGGCCGCGGCCGCGCGCAGGACATCCTCTTGCGTCTCAACGCGGTGAAACACCTCTTTGCGCACGCGCGGAGAGCCGCTCTGAATGCCCATGACCACTTCGTACAACCCGCAGGACACCAGCTTTTCCAACGTGCTCTGCTGGGTCTTGAGCGGGTGACCCCAGATGATGAAGGGAAGATTGATTTCCGCTTTGTAGCGCTGGACGAAATCGTCAATCCAATTAGGCTCGTCCGAGAAGATTTCGTCCCAAAAACGAATGAATTTGAGTCGCTTGAGTTTGCTTTTGGCATCTTTCAGCTCCGACATGACGCTGTCAACACTGCGAAACCGGACGTAAGTTCCCTTGCCCTGGTGGATGCGTTTCAAACTGACGGCGCAGCAGTAGGAGCAGACAAAGGGACATCCGCGGGACGCGGCAATTTCATAGCTCAACGCCCCCAGCTGTGGGTCGCCTTCCGAGAGCTGATCCTCACAGATGACGTAACGGCCCGGGCCGCCAATGCGCGGCGGATCCAGTTCGTCCAGGTTTTCGCACAGCGGCCTGAGTTCATTTTGAACCAGACTGTCGTTTTCCATATAACTGAGATTTCTGATCTGCGCCAACACGTCTCCGGGCAGCGGAGTGGCGTCCGGCCGGAGGGCCAGCGCATCCGCCAGCTCGCAGATGGCCTGCTCGCCCTCTCCGCGTATACAGTAGTCGGCGCCGTGTTGAAGGCAGTATTTCGCAAACATGGTCGGGTATACGCCACCCCAAACCTGTGGAACATCCGTGCTTTTGCGGATTGTCTCTGTCACTTGCGTCACGGCGTCGAGGTACATCGACGACATAACCGACAGACCGACCAGCACAGGTTTGACTTCGCGAATGAGCGCGCAGAGAAGCCGCAGCTCGCGCTCCGTCGGCGTCACGGGACGGACACTGTTGAACCCTTTGAAAAAGACAATGGTTGTATCATATCCCTTGTCTGCCAGCGCCTTTTCCAAATATCGGACACCCAGCGCCTTGACGTTGTAAAAAGCCACAAGAACCACTGATTTTCGGTCGGCCATAAAAATCCTCCTTGCTCCGGGACGTACATTTGATGCCTACACGAGTATATCATGACGGGATTGTCTTTTCAACTGGGAATCCGCGCATACATCAGCAAGGTGGTTGCCGCGGCGGCCGGTCAAAATGGGGGCCCACCGGAACAATCCGGTGGGCCCCAAGGCAGCTGCATACGCTTCCATACAAGCAAGTTAAAGAGATGACAGGGATTACATAGTTACCGTGATCAACATCTGCGTTGCCAGATTGCTGCCGTCGAGCGCTTTGATGGAGATGACGGCCATGCCGGGTTTAACAGCCAGCACCTTGCCAGTGCTGTCGACGCTGGCCACGGTGGGATTGCTGGAAGAGTAAGCGAGCAGCAGGTCGCCGGCGGCCACATCGTTGGGTGCCCAATTGAGGACAAGCTCCTGTGTCTTTCCCTTTCTGAGCGAGAGCGAAGAGACAGGCACTTTGAGGGTCGTCAATTTTTTGATCAAACCGTCAATCGCGCTGCGAACAGCCGCGATCGCAGCCTGATAGGTTTCCGAAGTGGCGGTGTGAGGAGCGGTGAGCATGTCCTCACCGTCCCTAATAGCGGTGTTCAACACGGCCACAGTCTGTACAGAGTACACAGACTGATCAATGGCATTGGCTTGGGACAGTGCATCTCTGAGCTCCTTCATATTGTCGTCGGAGACCAGCGACTCACGATAGATGCGGGATGCGCCCTCGGGCGACACATCGGTGTTGTACAGGCGGAAGCCGTCCATAGTGGTGGTGTTGGTGGGATTGGCGCCGTATCCGTTTTTCATAAGCAAAAGCGGACTGTTGTTGGTGGTCACGGGCTGGGAACTGTTGACCATTGTGGTCACCGGAACGCCGTTGCGAAAGATTTGCCCGGTTCTTGTCGTGGAGTTCCAGGTCACTATCACATGCGTCCAGGCGTTGTTCGTAAAGAAGGTGTTCATGGACATCTGGCTCATCAGAGCCACGGATGTGCTGTTGGCAAAGAAGTAGACACCGTCTGTGCTGTTTGTGGTGATAAACCAACCGTTGGAGCCGTAGTTACCGGCTGCTTTGCCCCATGCAAGCACCGTATCATTGGCCATGGTGCCGCTGCGGCGAATCCAGAAAGCCACGGTGATGTCGGAGGGCTGGAAGTCGCCGGCGGCGTAGGGGACTTGTACCCAGTTGCCGTTTTCAGCAACGGAGTTGCCGTTGTTGCGCACGCCACCTGACAGATAGCCGGTGATGCGGCCGGCGGTGTCGGAAGCATTGGGGCCCTGCATGGTGGCATTGCGGCCGCGACCGGAATAATCAAAGACGGTGGCGCCGGAGGGTTCGTTGAAGCTGTATTGCAGGCGCAGGTTGCCGGATGGATTGTCCACATAGCCCGGACGGGCCAGTGCGCTTACCACCGGGGTCACCGCGCCGCCAGTCAAGTCTCCGTCGCTGACGGTGACTTTAAACGTGTAGTCGCCGACCGTGCTGACAGTGACTTTGGGCGCTGCCTTGGTGGCGTCGTCAAATACAACGGTGGCGCCTGTGGGCGCTGTGTCCACTGCCCAGGCATACGTGATGGTATTGCTGGGCCAGCCGTCGTCTTGCGCCTTGGCTTCCAAACCGAAAGCGATGGTGGCGTACTTGGCCGCTGTGTCTACTGTGGCGGTCACGGTGGGCGCCTGGTTGGGCGGGATGGGCAGCGCTGTCATCGAGACAGTCGCCTTGGCGGTCAGCTCGCCGTCGCTGACGGTCAGAGCAAACACATAGGTACCGGCGGCGCTGACGGTGACTTGGGTACTGAGGTTGGCAGGCGAGGTGAAGTTGGCTGTGGCGCCTTCGGGCGCGCTTTCCAGACTCCACTGATAGGTCAGGGTGTTGTTGGGATAGCCGTCGTCAGACGCGTTGCCGCCCAATGAAACCTTAGTCAGCACCGGGTAGATGTCGCCTTTGGTCTGCACCTGCGCGGTGGCCACTGGCGCCGTGTTGGCGGCCGACGCGATCCAAGTGAGAGATACAGTGCTTTCCGGTGCGGCCCCCAGCGGTACATAGGCGGTGCACTTGCCGTCCGCCGAGCGGAAGTTGCCGACGTCCACGCCGCCGACCGCCACGCTGTAAGCGCCTGCGGGCAGACCGGACAATGTCAATTTGGAGAGATGGGCCGTGCTGGTCAGATTTTTGACGGTAAAGGAGAGCGATTTTCCGTCTTTGGCAACAGTGGCAGCGTGATACTGGTCACGCTCAAACTCGATGAAATACATCTCGTCGAGCAGGTTGAGTCGTTTGTAAAGGCCGTCTTTGGGTGTGATGGTGTATACGCCGGCATTCAACGTGACGTCGCAGCCGTAGCCGAACAGGCCGAACACCGGGTCAGTAACCACGTCGGAACTCAGAATGCGCATGGCGCCGAACAGGCCGAGGTCGGCTTCGCCAGACAGATCGCGCCAGCCGTTGTGCATCCATAGGTCGCCGCCCAGGTTGGAGCCGCCTTCAAAGGTGCCTTTGGAGCCGCGCACGCCCTTTTCGGCCTGATAGGTCCAGGCCACAGCGCCGTAGTTGTCGGGGTTGGCGTGGATCTGGCCCATGTTAATGCAGTTGATGTTGGCCAGCTTGGCGGCGTAGTTGACACGCTCGGCGAGGGCGCGCTCATTGACGTCGGCATATCCGTTTTGAATACGCAGATAGTCGTCCATGCAATAGCCGGCCAAAGAGGCGGTGTACTGGAAGTTCCACCAGTTTTCGCCGCAGATCGTGGTTGGGTTGGCGTAGTGATACCAGATGGGCTGAATGCCGCGGCAGGCGCGGGTCTTCCAGTCAATCTTCTGCATCATTTCCCTGTTGCCTTGCATTTTCGCCAATGTGTAAACCGACTCTTCGCCCGTGTTGTCATAGGCGTATTCAGAGCCATACGGGTACTTGGTGTTTTTAAAGTTGTTGTATTTTGTCAGCATATGGGATTCCAGACGGGCGGCTTCGGCGGGGAAGCCCTCTTCCTTGAGCGCGGCAATGATATCGGGCGTCGTCTGCTCGCCCATAAGTCCGGTGCTCCAGTTGTAGCCGACGCCGGAGGCGGTATACAGGGCGTTGACAATATTGTAGGTACGCAGCAAATAGGTCTGGCGGGATTCTTTGAAGTCAACGATTTCAGGGTACATTTTCGCGATCTTATACATGGAGAAGTAGGTGTTGTATACGTGCGGGTACGCATAGCCGCGGTTGAGGTTGGAACCGTTCGGATTTGTCAGAGACACGGGCCCCAGCCAGTCATCGACCTTGTAGTCGTTGTGGTGCAAGGCCATCAGTGTGTTCCAGATGCAGATGTCCAAATACTCGTCGACGGCCTTGATCTGACGGGCATCGGGCTCAAACACATTTTTCTCGGCCAGATATTCACCGTGCGTCAGACCCCAGTCGTCGCCCCAGCCGCCGTAGCCGCCGGTAAACTGGTTAAAGCGAGTGGCAGTGGACAGACGCCAGTCGTCGAAGGCTTTGTAGCCAATGCTGGCGGAATCCTGCACCTGTGTTTTGTCCACCATAAAGTCGCCGTGTGTTTGCAGGGCATCGCCGATGGGAGAGAGGGCATTGTACTGAAGGACTGTGTATTTTTCTGCGCCGTCCACTGTATAGTATATGTACAGGTTGTTGTGGCCGATGGTACCAAGCTCCAGGTCATAGATATTGTGTTTCTCGCCATCGATAATCTTTGTCTCTACAAAGGTCACTTTGCTGTCTTTGACCTTGAGGTTGTTGGCTATGACGTTGTTGTTGCGGTTGATATCTACCTGACTGGACGCACTGCGGTAATTGGGCGCGCTGGGCAGGTACGGCTCTTTGAACGGGCTGTCTTCATACATGTCCTTGATTTCCAGGCGGGTGATGGTCGCGTCGGTCTGAATGTCCAGCTTTGCCTTCATATCCACGGCAAACTGCATGCCGGGCACGGTGTTGGCATAGACGATGTTCTCGTCATACAAGGTGGATTTCATTTCTTCCTCGCGTTTTTGCAGACCGGCGGCTTCATTGTTGTCGCCACGGATTGCGAAAAACTTGAAACCATATTTCTTGCTCTCGCCGGCGCCCAGCTTCAAACTGGTGCTCTTCAGATAGCCGCGGCCGGTTCGCTTGATCATATCAGAGTGAACATAGAACACATTGAGGCCGTTGGCCCAGTTGCCGGTGTCCTGCGTCCAGTTGGAATAGAGGCTGCCATAGCGCTCGGGCACTGTGCCGTTGTTCGGATTGATCCAATGGTCCTGGTATTCCAGCTGCGCGCCGGTGCTCACGTCAGGGGTAAACAGCAGGAAGGGGCCCTGGCCGCTCGGGCGGGTGGCGTAGATATAAGAACTGTCGGCGCCAACGAAACTGTGGTCGATGACATGCGCTTCATACAGCTGCTGTCCGGACACACTGTTCCAGATCTCTCCAAAGGTCATGGGCAAGCCGAGATCGCCGATTTCGATCTCTTGTCCCAGTTTGTTCTTAATTTCAATTTCCCAATACAGATAGTTGTCGATGAGAGTGTATGTTTCCACGACGGTAAAATCTTTGATGCCACGCGCGTTGGCGCCGTCGGCGTCAACCGCATAAGATACCTGGACGCAGGTGTCGCTCACCTTATTAATTGTGCGCACGTCGGCTGAACGGTTGGTGTCCACCTCTGTGTAAGCGTCTGCGCTGTTTTTGCGGTAAGCCAGGATCAGTTCACCCATAAACTGATGGGCGGCATTGTTCTGACTGCTGGCAATGTTGCCGGTGCCGATGACATAGTTGGTGTTGTATAAGTCGTTGGCAATTTTGAGAACGTCAATCTGCCCGTAGTCGCCGATTGAAATGTTAAAATGCTCGTTCGATAGGCCGATAGCGGCCGCTTCCGCCGTCACAGGCACCGCCATGGGGAACAGCGACAGAACCAGGGCCAGGGAGATCACCAGGGCCAGGACGCGTGACTTTGTAAAAAGTTTACTCACAATTTAACCCCTTTCACATCATTGCAATATCTTCTTTTCCACTCATGCTGCAAGCCAATCTGGGCAACGCCTCCTTTATTGGATTTGAAGGTCTCAAGCACGGACGATGCAGAAAGCCGGCATCGCGCAGCGTTCAGATGCTTTTTTGGGACACTTCGAGCCGAATGACATTCCACGAAGCTCTTTTCAGCGGGGTGCTCAGGCCGTTTTGTGTCAAGGTGGCGGTGTCGGACAAATGCGGAGTCACCACTTCCCGGTCAAGGTCGTTGGTCGCCGTCAGGTCGTCGTGATGGAGTACCGTGTGTGACAGCAGTCGAGGCGGCGCGGTAAAGCCGCGCAATTCGACGGCGAAATTCATGTCCGCCTCCAGGTTTCGGTTGAGTACAAACAATGTCAGTGTGCGCTCCTCCTCGTCGAGAACGGCGGCGCCATCCACAAAGGAAACATCGGTATAACGCCGTGAGTCGTACTTGTCGGAAATCAGTGTGGGTTGCAGCGACACGCCCCGACCGTATAAGGATGCGTGCAAGAAAGGATAGTAGGTGGTTTGGCGATAACATCCGCCGCCGGTCTTTGTCATGATGGGCGCAATGGCGTTGATCAGCTGCGCCAGACAGGCCACCTTCACCCGGTTGGCATGGCGCATCAGGGTGATCAGCATGCCGCCCACCATCAGCGCGTCTTCAAATGTAAAGCGCTCTTCCAGCAGCGCCGGCGCCTCGTGCCACGGGTTGTCGCGCATGAAGTGGTCATCGGCCCCGTTTGAGTGATACCAGACATTCCACTCGTCAAAACTCAGGTACATGGTTTTGGGGGAGCGTCGCACCGCCTTGATGTAGTCACAGGCAGACACGACGGTTCCGATAAAACGGTCGAGTTCCACTGTCTGCGCCAAAAAATCGGCGCTGTCGCCTTCCTGCTTGGTAAAATACTGGTGCAGCGAAATATAATTGACTTCATCGTAAGCGTGTTTAAGAGTGATGGACTCCCACTCGGGGAAGGTGGGCATATTGCTAAACGAACTGCCGCAGAGCACCAGTTCGACGCTGTCGTCCACACGGCGCATGGCGCGCGCGGTCTCCGAGGCGAGCCGGCCGTATTCATCGGCGGTTTTGTGCCCGACTTGCCACGGACCGTCCATCTCGTTGCCAAGACACCAAAGCTTGATGCCGTGCGGCGCGGATACGCCGTGGCTTCTGCGCAGGTCGGCATATTGCGTCCCGCCGGGCAGGTTGCAGTATTCCAACAGATTGCAGGCATCCACCAGGCCGCGGGTACCCAAATTGACCGCCATCATGGGCTGGCTGTTGGCCAAGGATGTCCAGCGGACAAACTCGTTGACGCCGATGGCGTTTGTCTCCACGGACCGCCACGCCAAATCCAGACGGCGGGGACGCTGTTCGAGCGGGCCGACGCCGTCCTCCCACCGGTAGCCCGACACAAAATTGCCGCCGGGGTAACGGATAACCGGCACCTGAAGTGCACGCACCAGCGCCAGCACATCGTTTCTAAATCCGCACGCGTCTGCCTCTGGATGTCCGGGTTCATACAAGCCGCCATAGACAGCTCGACCCACATGCTCCACAAAGGAGCCATACAGACGAGGGTCAATGTCCCCAATGCGATTTTCACGCGTGACAATCATTTTAGCGCTAGGCTGGCTCATGAAGAGTTACCTCCGATTTTTTGACTTTGTGGTAAGCCGTTTCGTTTTGCCGGAAAAAGACCCGCAGCAAAATGTCCTGCTCATGGTCGCCAAAGCCCCGGCCAAACAAGGTCAATCCCCCGATATGGCGCGCCGTGGATGGAACCTCCAGCCGCAGACGCCACGCCGGCAAATCCATGGGAATTTCGGACAGCGTCGTCTTGGACTTGAGCACGTCGTCCAAAAATATACCATCAGTATTGATGCGTACCGTTTTCAACAGGCCGTATTGGTTGGGAGTCCACCAAGACGGCGTGAGCAGACCGCGCCGCTCGCCAAAGTCTCCGGGGCTTGTCCAGGTGAACAGCGGAATATCATTGAGAGAAAAGGAGATGTCGGAGGGCCAGTTGTTATTGTAGCCGGGGGCTTCAGAGCCGATTTCCATTGAAATTTCAATTTCTTCGGGGATTTGTGAAGAGGTGATGTAGTTGGGAAATTTGTATTCCACATAGCCCTGCGTCAGCCAGAGAAGTTGTGCGTTCACCCGTTGCGGCAAGAAAAAAACACGCGGATCATCATAGCTGCCCAGAGGCTCGCGCTCATCGGCCAACCCGCAGGTGGGCTGGGCGCAAATGTCTGTATAGTGCCCCACGGGCATGGAAATCTCGTACATGTCCCGGATTCCGTGCTCCACATATGGCAGCTCAAGGCGGTACTCAGTGTTGAGCAACGTACATAACTTGTTGCTCGAACCCTCCCGGCTCACGAGACGGGTGAGTATCAGCCCCGCACTCTCCAATTTTTTGATATGCTTTGTCATGATCGAGGCGGAGACGCCGACGCGCGCTGCCAACTCTTTGATATTGAGTTCTTCCATGGACAACAGGCGAAGAACCTCAATGCGCACAGGACTGGCCAGCGCCTCAAAAAAACCGATGTTTTGCTCAGATACGTGAACGACCATAGTCATTCCTTTCTCACGGACGCGGCCTGCAAACAGCCGGTCATTCGCGGACGGCACAACATAAAATGAAAAAAAGCTTATTCGATGAACATAAAAGTTAATTGGTCGAGTTGTATGATTTGCATAGACATATTATACATAACATTGTAAATTTTGTCAATCTCATTCTTCCAATTATACAATATTCGCCAAATTCGTCGGCAGAAATATGGAAGATTTGTAAGTTGATTGTCGGCGGGATTACCGCAAGTAAGAAAAATAAGCAATTGATTAATGTATAAATTAATCAATTGGGTCCGCCGGTGTCACAACTTACGTGCCCGACGTCATGTCGGTGCATTGACAGAGGCAGAGACATCAGATACAATGTATAAACGGGCAAATGCGGTGGAGGTGGCACGATGGATGCGTTGCAGCAACTTCTGCGGGAGTTTGTGGATGGGGCCATTTTGATCTTTGAATGGATTGGCGTGCTTGTCATTGTCTTTAGTGGCCTGCGCGGCATTGTCAACTATGTGCGTCGCAACCCGCTGACCAGGCTTAATCTGGCGCGCGGCATGGCCATGGGTCTGGAATTCAAGCTGGGCAGCGAGATTTTGCGTACCGTTATTGTACGGGAGCTTTCAGAAATTGTTATTGTTGCCGCCATCATAATTCTGAGGGCCGCGCTGACCTTTCTGATCCACTGGGAAATTAAGAACGAAGAGATCAACCACAGCAAGCGGGAAGCAAACGGCCAGTCGACGGAGAGCGTAGAGAAGAAAAAGTGGTGGCAGCCCACCGGGCAATGAAATCCGCCGCGTTAGCCTCTGGTAAGCGATCTTGTTCCATGAGTTGGACGGAAATTTAGAAATCAGAATTGAGGAAATCCATGTCTTGTCATGACCATTGCCACTCGAATTCATGCGGTGAATGCTGTCATTCGGAGATCACATTGACCGAACACGAGCGAGACTTTCTGGCGCGGTTGGCGCAAGCCCCGTTTCTGCCGGTCGCCTGCTTTCGGCTCAAAAGCAGCCACACGCCGCATGCGCACCTCGTGGCGCTGGCACCGGTATTTTTGGACAGCAGGGAGGATTCCATGGAGTCGGTCAAGCAGACCGGCGCCGTATTGACATCCTTGGAGACGTATGGACTGATTACAATCGACTATGATGAACCGTTGCAAAATGCGGATGAAGGCCTGTTTAGGCAGTCCAAGCTTTTTGCTTACTTTGAGGAGACCGTCCGGGCGGGCAGCCGTGTGCCCGGATTTCTATTTGACGTAGCGGCGTTGGAAGTGGGCAGCCTGGCACTGACAGGACGTGGTCAAGACGTCGTTGACCAACTCTCATAGCGTGTTTTGTTATCAAAAACCGGCAGTGCGGAATATCCGCCCTGCCGGTTTTTCTCGTGATGAAACTGTGATCGCGTACCCGTGCTCAGTCGGTGTACAGAGAAATCGGGTAGGACAAATACTCCACTGGCTCGAGCTGATCCACGGTCAAATAGCCGGTTCGCGCGTTTAGGATGGTCGGAATGCGATTGACAATGGTGGCGCAGGTGTGCTCCACCGTCGCCGGTTTTTGCACAAAAAACGTGGTGTCCGGCTCGCCAACGAGCTTCCAGTCACACATGTCGCCGTCGTCGGGTCCGTACACCTTGCCGATGCACTGGGTCTCAATGACAGGGCCCTGGAAGGTTTCGGTGGTTACGACCGCGCTCATGCCGATGCACTGCCCCTTGGGAATGACCCGGCCAATGGTGGTCGACATCAGATCGTCATCATAGAAGTAGGGGACGCACTTTTGCGTTTGTGTTTTAATTGTCCAGCCCATTTTGGCGCAGAGCGCCTCGTTGGAGTTCCATACATAGGAGGGTTCAAGCACTTCGGGGTGCGCAATTTTGGATTCAAACTCCTCCGGCGTGAGCCCGACGCCGTGCGCTTCGGCCAGCGCCAGCCCGTAATCCTCCACGTTGTAGCTGACGGCACCCTCAATTTTGTCAATGCGATGCACGCCGCCGGCCACGCAGGCAATCAGGTTGATCCAGTAGATATCCTGCATACCTGCGCCGACAATTGTGCAGTGGGTTTCCTTGGCCAACCGGTCGAGCTTGTTGGTGATGGCGGACGCCGTCGTCCAGGGATAGATGGCCTCTTCGCAGGTGGTGACCACATTGATGCCGCGCCGGGCGCATTTCTCATAGTGCGGATACACATCCGACATAAAGGAAAACAAGGTCAGAATGGCGATGTCGGCATCGCATTCGTCCAATACGGCATCCGCGTCACTGCGGATGGTCACGCCCAACTTGAAGCCCAAATCCGCCCAATCGCCGACATCCATGCCGACCACTTCGGGATTGATATCGATGGCACCTACAATTTCGGCGCCCTTTTCGTAGAGATAGCGCAAGATCACCTTTGACATCTTACCGCAGCCATATTGCACGACTCTGATTTTTTGTTGATACATGAAGGGATACTCCTCTCCTGTCATTTCATTGGCTCCTCTGTTAGGTTGATCCAATTGGGCGTCAATCATACAGAGGACGCGTTTGGACACCGGCGCAAATGGCACGCATAGTGCACAACAGAGGCATACGCCATCTGTTGTGCACCGAGTCATATCAGTTACTGGTTGGCCCAATCGGCGGGATAGACGCAGTACAAAAACCGCGAAAAGTCCGGCGCGCTAAACGTAATAGAGCTGTTTTTGGGAATGAAAATAATGTCGCCCTTCTCACCGGTAACGCGGTTGCCGTTAATATGAATGTCCAAACGGCCCTCGATCACATAGTCAACTTCATCATAGCGAAGCGTCCAGTCAAAGGAGGAATGATCCATTTCCATCACGCCAAACCCAAGGCGCGGACTCTCCTCCAGACTGACCAAATCGGTCAAAAACACATTGTCTCCCGGCTTGCCGGTGTCAAAAGGAGCCGGTTTGACGGTGTTGGTCTTGATGCTCATGATGCCGCTGCTGTCCACATGCCGTTCAAAGGGTACAGTGGGCGCCGTCGGCAGGCCGCTGATCACCTGCTTTACAATTTTGGCGATGAGCTCTTCACTGATATTCATGCTTTAACGACCTCTTTTTCTTTTGGATCCTCGTCGCCAACACCAGCTTTCAGCTGACTTTCCACCTTGGACAAAAGCTTGGAGGACAATAGATTGGCCAGCAACAAAGCTGAAATACCGGCCACGAGCTTGCCAATGACCATCGGGAGGATCATTTCAGAGTTGACGCCCGCCGTGAACCCAAGGTGGTCTCCAAATACAAAGGCGGCCGAGACGGCAAAGGCAACATTGAGCAGCTTGCCTTTTGGATTCATACCGCCCATGATGTTAAACATGGCGATGTTGTTGGCCAGTGTGGCCACAAGTCCGGCAGAACCGGTTTCGTCCATACCCATCGTCTTGCCAATCTTCATCAGACCCTTCTTGAAGGTACGAGTGACCCACTCGACCATTGGGAAGGCGCCGATGAGCACGATGGCGATAAATCCGACGATTTTAATGCCCTCCACCAGCGGAATCGCACCGTCGACATCCGGATCCACCATGAGGTTAAACAGCGGGAACCGAACACCTGTCTGAAATTGGAACACGGCCAGTATGGTTCCGATAGTGATGATGACCATGAGCGCCGTGCCGAATTTGGCGAATCCGTTCATCATTTTTATCGGCTTGAACCAAAGCCCGACGACAATCAGCGCAGCAATGATAATGACCGGAATCAGATTGACCAATATGGTTACCATGCTGATTTTGTATGGCGTGAGGTTCATAACAAGGCCGCCGATCACACAGCCGATGGGCACGGTGACAAGGCCGACCAAGATACCGGTAGACAGATAGGGACGGTCTTTTTTGGAAATAATGGACAGTGCGACGGGAATTGTAAAGACAATGGTCGGGCCCATCATGGAACCCAAAATGAGGCCGGCGAAGTTGCCGATAGCCTGGTTGCCGCCTGCCAACTGCATGGCTAGCGGATAGCCGCCCATGTCACAGGCCAACAGTGTTGTGGCAAACATGGCAGGAGAGGCGCCGAACAGCTCGTAAACAGGAGCGATGATCGGCTGCAGCAGAACCCGCAAAACGGGCGCCATGGCTACGACGCCGACCATGGCAATGGCCAGCGGTCCCATGGCGTTGAAGCCGTCGTCAAATTTTTCGCCGTAACCCTTTTTATTGCCTCTGATTTTGTCAATGCCGCCCACAATCATGAAAATCATCATAATGACCATAATGACCATGTTTATGGAGATGTTATCGGCAAAGGATTTAATAGAGTCGGTAAACACCTTGAAATTGGTTACATTGTCAATCAGCTCTTGAAACATGTTTTTTCCTCCCTGTGTTCAAAATTGTTCGCAGGGGCCAGCTGCCTCTCACAGCAGTGATTCAAACAATCTTTTGTCGGGCCGCGGAATGACGACGGAGTGGATAAACAGCCCCGACTCCTTCGCCGCAGCACAACCGGCTTCCACGGCGCTGTGCACGTCTCCCACTTCGCCGGTGAGAACAACAACGCCTTTGCCGCCAATGGCATAGCCAATTTTGACTTCAATGAGCTCGATATTGGCTGCTTTGGCCGCCAAGTCGGCCGCCACAATGGCTGAGGATATGCTGTAAAACTCGATGACGCCGATGGCGGCAGAAGAGGGCGGCGCCACCTGCGTTGTCGCGTTGATGGCAGGGATCAGTTGGGGGTGCACATTGGCTAACTCAAGTCTGTCGGCCAGGTGATGGCCAGCACAGGCCTCCCCGGCGTCAAGTGCCGCGTGTACCGAGCCGATGTCACCGCTGATGAGGAGCATGTACTTGCCGGGGCAGACTGTGGAAGCGCGCAACAGTGTCACGCTGGCGGCTTTGAGAGTATCGTCGCAGGTGCGGACGCCGCCGGCGATGCTGATCAGCTCCAACATGCCCAACGCCTGTTTCACAGTGTACCCCTCCTTTGAATGCGCACAAAGCCATCCTCAATGTGTGTCACGACGCCGTCGACGGAGGCGTGAATTCGGGCGCCCAGCGCTCTATCCGGGATGTCGCCGAGCAGATCGCCGCGCGACACAACATCACCAGGGCTAACCACGGGACAGGCCTGCGCGCCGATGTGCTGTTGCAGCGCAACGCGCACGAAATCCGGAGTGAGCGTAAGGCACCGTTGCGGAGGCATGCCCTCGTAAGCGGACAGCCCCAGACGGGCGATGAGACGAGATGTGGGCACACGGCGCAGCTCCTGCTCCGGCCTCGGTATCGGATTCGTATTCTTAGGCGGATTGATGCCGCGCTGTTGCAGCATGTATTTGACATGAGTATTGACACGGCAGGGAGAGAGCATCATGGGGCAGGCGTATTTTTCACAGATACCGCATTCGCAGCAGTTGACCGCCTCGCCGAAGCTCTGTTCCAACATGTCGTTGTCCATTGGTTGGTGCAATCGGTAAAGGTTGCGCATGACCAGGTGCGGTCGCAAATGGTGCCCCGAAAGCTGCCGGGGGCAAAGATCGGTGCACATACGGCACTGGATACAGGCGTTGCGCGCCTGCCGTGCCATGCGGTCCAAGGTCAATGACGCGTTTGCAATGAGCGGGTGGCTGCGGCTAAGCACCAATATGTTGCCGTCGGTCTTGGTGATGTGCCGTCTGTCGATGTCGGCCGGGTCGGAGATCACTTTTCCCATCATGGGGCCACCCATAATCACCGCCCAATCCGCAACAGCGGGTACGGCGGCCTCGACGCAGGCGCGCACCGGCGTACCAATGGGGACACTCAGCATGAGCGGGGTGTTGACCGCGCCCACAACACTCAGAATCTTCCCTGTTACGGGCAGCCCCCGTCTGACGGCGCGGCGCAACGAGAGCAGTGTGCCCACGTTGTTGACCACGGCGCCCACTTTCAGCGGGATATCCCTCTCGGGGACAGGGATGCCCAGCACATCTAGCACCATCATTTGTTCGTCACCGGCCGGGTAGAATGTATCCATCTCATGGATTTCCACTGCCAGACCGGTGGATTTCATGGCATGGCGCACACAGGCGATTTCCGTCTTATACTTGGATTTCAAGGCAATCACGCGACGGGAGGCACCCACCAGGTCACCTGCGATATTCATTGCATCGAGAAGTTCTTCTGCGCGCGTCCGCAGCAAATATTTGTCGGTTTCTATGAGAGGTTCGCATTCAGCCGCGTTGACGATCAGCACGTCGGCATGGGCGTTGAGCTTGACATGGGTGGGAAATCCGGCTCCGCCCTCGCCGACGACGCCGGCCGCCCTCACGGCGTCCAAAGCGTTCACATGCGCCACCTCCTTTGCCAATTAGTCATTTGCCCAGCTCGACACCGTCAACTATGCCCACCACGGTGGCGTCTACAGGCAACGAGGTGTCGCCGACGGCCGCGCGGGCGGAGCTGCCCGATACCACAAGGACGATTTCCCCGATCCCCGCGCCAATGGGGTCGGCGGCCACAATGGTGGCCACCGTGCGGCCCGTATTGGCATAGTCAATCGGCTCGATGATGAGAAGGCGCAATCCGTCCAGCCGGACATCCTTGCGGGTCGCCCAGACGTTTCCAATTACTGTTCCTGTTATCATGGTGTTCCTCCGTCCGGCGCTCAGAGCAACTCAATTTTGTATTGTGTCGCGTAATCTCGGGCCAAAAGCGTCACAATGGCCTTCTCTTTGAGATGGATCACTTTGTAGCCCTGCACATGCGCGTCGCGGATATCCCGTTCGGTGACGACGCGTTTATCCAGAACCAGCGTGTGGGCACTGTCGGCGCACGTGTGAGCGTCCGCCGGCGTGCAGGCGTTGTCTTCCAGGGCGGCCAGTCGTTTGAGAACCTCGGCCACGACCTGTTCAATTAGCTTTTCAAGCTCCATGTTGTCTACCTCATTTCTTGCCGGGGTCATCGGGTCACATTTCCGGACAGTGCCAGGCGATGCCGGTCGGGGTGACCAGTATGGGATTCTTTAGCTTGATGGTTTTTAGCCCTGTTTCAAATTCAAATACGCGCTCAATGCCCGCAAAGCAGGCCGTGCCGCCGCACAGATAGATCGAATCGACCTGTTTGCCTTCCAAATGGCGCTTGACAATCGTCGACATCTTTTGGAGGACAGGCGTAACGACCGGCAGCAGCTCAATGTGCCGTTTTGGGTCGGTTTTGAGCGCTTCCGCCTGTTCAAAGGGAATGCGCCTGTTGCCTGCGATGACCAGCGTGAGATGCTCGCCTCCCGTCGGCTCGTCGTAAACGGACACCACCTCGCCGTTCCGAAAGACGGCAATGCCGGTCGTCCCGCCGCCTACGTCGACTACGGCGCCGTTGGTAATTTGATAGATGGCGTTGGCAGCCGTCGGCTCGTCGAGCACGGCGGTCACCTCCATCCCGGCGCCTTCCACCACATACCGGTGGATGCGAACGCTGGCTTCCGTACCGGAGGGCATCGCGATGGATGCGTGCGTAAGCGAACGTCCCAGACGCGTTTCCAAACGCGTTTTGAGCGCACGGACAACCTCCAGCGCCTGCAGGGAGTCAAGGACAACGCCGTCACGCAGGGCGTGTGCGTACTGCTTTTCCATGGCCACAGGCGCTCTGTTTCCATCCAGCACGGTCAGCACGATGAAAGCCGTACCGAGGTCGACGCCCACCCGAAGCGGGCCGTCGGAAGCGCCCATGACGCAGTGCTCGCTCTGCTCGACCGCAGACAGAAAAGAATTCATTTGTGATGTGTCCAAACCAACCCGTCCTCTTACGCTTCAATTTTCCCAAGTGTAAAGCCTTCCACCAGGGCGGCATTGGCTTCGTCAAAATCAATGTGCATACGGAATCGGAAACTGGGACTGACGCGAATCAATACATCGTTGAAGGTGACCGAGCGTTCGGTAAGCGCGCGCACCTGAACAAGTTGTTTGTCTTGCAAACACAATGGTTCGGCGACGTCAGGCGTCACATGAATATGGCGCATGGCCACGATGACGCCCTCGGACAGCGTGAGCTGACCACAGGGCCCCACCAGCGTGATCGAACCTGACCGCGCCACATCGCCCGATTCGCGCACCGGCGCTTTGACGCCGAGCGCGACAGCGTCACTCCGGGAGATTTCCACCTGACAGGACGGACGCTCAGGACCGAGAACGGCCACGCGCTCCAGGCGGCTCTTGGGGCCGACCAGTATCACGCGCTGCTCACTGAGAAACTGCCCCGGTTGAGACAAGGGACGGCTTTCGGTGAGCGTGCAGCCAAACAGTACATCGGCGGCTTGCGCCGTCAAATGGACATGTCGGGCGGAAACCTCGATTTGCACCAAACCTTCGGACACCAGCGCATGCGACACGTGCCGGGTCAATGCTTGTATATCCATTGTATCACCGCGATTCATAGTAGCCGGAGAGCACGCGGCACATCAAAATATGATAGGCGCTTGACAGGCGATTGAGCGCCTGAACCATTTCGGGCTGGGCCAGCCCTTCCGAGGTGGTAAACGCCTCAACGGCCGCGATTTCCGCCATGCGCGCCTGTGTTCGCAGCACGTTTAAGCGCAGGAAATCCCTGTCGTGATGCGCCTCTGGCAGCGTAAATGCTTTGACACCAAAAAAGGTAAGCGGATCGTGAGACTGCGCGCGCAGCTCGGCGGGTGCAAGACCAATGATATCCCGTGGCACATAGGTTTCGTCAAGCACCTCACAGCGCATCAGCTCACGCAAAAGAGCCAATGTGGACTGCAAGTCGTCAGCCAGCCACTGACGCCCTGAGCTGTCCAGTATCTCGGCCTGGGTAAGCACCACCTGAGACTGCAAGTCGTCCAGCCTGCCGCGCAGCACAATGCGTGCGTTGGTTTTGAGCACAAGCCGGTTGTTCACCAGATGGGTCATGTTTTCCGGCTTTTCGTCATAGGTGGCCCCGGTGATTGCGTCTACATACCGCGTCGAAGTGGCGGCCGCAGGCGCGGATGGCCTGGCGGCGGCAGACGGCTTGCGGCCGGTTGCGGCGCGAAGCACTTTGACTTTGTTAAACGAGAGGTACTCCAGAGCCGCAGGTGTCATCAGCACATCATCGGGTACGTGATAAGCCTCGGGAAAATGTCCTTTCAGCTCGTCACGCAGCATGGTTTCTGTGATCAGTTTCAAACGGACAATCCTCCTCTCCTGCCTGGTTATATGGCCGGCGTCATGTGTTTCCATAACGCCATGTCCTCTCATCAGGCGTTTGGAAGAATGCCCTCCACCTCGTCATGAGGGCGGGCAATGACATGGACGGAGATAAGCTCACCGATGCGCTCAGCAGCGGCCGCGCCCGCGTCGGTGGCCGCCTTGACAGCGCCGACATCGCCGCGAACCATCACGGTAACCAGCCCGCCCCCCACGAATTCTTTTCCTACAAGGGCGACATTGGCCGCCTTGACCATGGCGTCGGCTGCCTCAATGGCGCCCACAAGACCACGGGTTTCTACCATGCCCAATGCCTGTTGGTTTGTCATGGGAAAAAACCTCCTTACAGCATCATTACTTGTTCAGCGCAGGCAAAATGCCTTCCACTTCGGCGTGGGGACGCGGGATGACATGCACGCTCTTGAGTTCGCCGACACGCTCGGCGGCTGCGGCGCCCGCGTCGGTGGCCGCTTTTACGGCGCCAACATCACCGCGTACAAAAACGGTAACCAGTCCGCCACCCACATGCACTTTGCCGACAAGGGTGACATTGGCCGCTTTGACCATGGCATCCGCCGCTTCGATTGAACCGACAAGTCCGCGGGTTTCCACCATGCCCAGTGCCATTTGGTTGTTCATAAAATGATCCTCCTAAAATTGTAATGAATTACAAATTTTTCAGCGCATCCAAAACAAGTTTTGTGATACGCTCGACCTCCGGATCTGCCTCCGGATCCGTGGGTTCAGATAGGCCCCAGGCTACCTTGCGCGTGTTAATCAGGTGCAGAGGCGAGACATTGTCCGACGTGGCGCTGCCGCCGACCGAGCCGCAGCCAAGTGTGAGCGACGGCGTCAGATTGGTTGTCGCGCCGATGGCCCCCTGTGATGACGGGGTGTTGACCAGCATGCGCGACACCGGTTTTTTGAGGGCAAACTCCCGGATGACGGCCTCGTCACGCGAGTGAATGACCAGAGAGTGACCCAGACCGCCATAGTTGAGCAATTCGATGCAAAGCGCGCAGGCTTTGTGCCAGTTCTCCTCGGCGTAAAACGCCAGCGTGGGGGAGAGCTTTTCCATGGAGAAGGGATATTTAACACCTACGCCCTTTTCTGCGTACAAAAGCACTTTTGTCCCCGCTGGGACGGAGATGCCGGCCATGTTGGCAATGCGCTCGGCCGACTTGCCTACGATGCCCGGGTTGAGCTTGCCGCCGCCTCTGGTCAGGAGCGCGCCCACACGTGCGGACTCCTCGTCAGAGAGAAAATGGCAGCCCTGGCACATAAACTCGGCAATGACCAGTTCGGCAATACAGTCCTCGGTAACAACGGCCTGCTCGGACGCGCAAATCACGCCGTTGTCAAAGGTCTTGCTGGCGATAATGTCGGCAACCGCACGAGGAATGTCGGCCGTGCGCTCAATAAAGGCGGGCACATTGCCCGGGCCGACGCCCAGCGCGGGGATTCCGGAGGAATAGGCCGCTTTGACCATGTCTTTGCCGCCGGTGGCCAAAATCAGGTTGACACCGGGGTTTGTCATGAGTTCGCGAGTACCAGCCATGTGCGGCCTTGTCATGGTTTGAAACATGTTTTTCGGCGCCCCGGCCGCCTCCGCCGCCTGAGACATAATTTCACAGGCGCGCAGAATGCAATTTTGGGCGGAGGGATGCGGGCTGAAAATGATGGAGCAGGCCGCCTTCATGGCAATCATACTCTTAAAAATGGCGGTAGATGTTGGGTTCGTTGAGGGTACCAGACCGGCGACAACACCGACAGGAACGCCCACTTCCATCGTTTTCTGCTCGGGGCACTCGCGAATGACGCCCACTGTTTTCATGGGCAAAATGGCTTCCAACAGTTTCCGGGAAGCAAATTGGTTTTTTAAGATCTTGTCTTTGACGTTGCCAAAACCGGTTTCTTCGACGGCCATGGCGGCCAGCTCTTCTGCGGCCGCCCATCCCGCCTCGGCCATACGCGTGACAATTTGGTCGATCTGCTGTTGTGACAATTCCATGGCCTCGCGATGCGCACACTTGGCGCGTGCGATCATGTCGCGCACCTCAGCGATGGACTGCAAGTCGGTGTGCTGTAAAGTCATCGTCACGCCTCCTCAGGCGAAGTTTTCGGCGGGCCACCCGTCGCGGCAATGTGCTCAATGAGCGTTTCTTTGCTGGCATATTTGATTTCTTTGGGTGTCAGTCCAATGCCCGGAATTGTGCGCGCCATGTGACGCAGAACAGCTGCCTTTAGGTCTTTCCAGTCTTCCACGGCTGTGTCTGGCGCGACGGGCGAAACCGCTGGGGTGGACTGCTCTTTCGCCGGTGCCGGCGCTTTTTGAGGTGGTTCCTTTGGCACCGTGACAACGGCTGTCACCTGGACAGCGGACGAGGGTATGGCGATAGGAACGGCGGGTGTTTTGTCCACCGGGAAGCTTCGTTTATGTATCCCCGTGCCCTCCTTGCGTCCCCCCGGAATCTGTACAACTCTTGCCAGATCGTCCACTGAATCATGCGGGCGGGGAATGACGTGAACGGAAATGACATTGCCCACGCGCGAAGCCGCGGCCGCACCCGCGTCAATTGACGCTTTGACGGCCCCTACATCGCCTTCAACAATCAGGGTCACCAGACCGCCGGACACGTACTGAAACGAGCGAAGGTTGACATTGGCTGCCTTCAGGCAGGCGTCAACGCCCACAACAGCCGCCAACAGTCCATAGGTTTCAATCATACCGATGGCACTTTTCATACTGATGTCCTCCGTAGATACTTACTGTCATTTGTTTAGAAGTGTCCTTAGAATTTGGTCGCGTTCTCCGCGCAGTAGATGACAGCGTCGGCAAAGGCATCGCAAGCTGCCTTGCAGGCCGACTGTGAACCGGTGACATATCCGCCGGAGAAGTTGGTCTCTGATGGCGGCTCAAAATAAGCGACCAAAGAAACATCAGCCGCTTTGAGGGCGGCATCCAACGCGTAGGTGGCCTCCAGCGGGGGCGCGATCAGATAGCCAATGGCCTGGCCTTCGGGGATGCCGGCGGCCGCGGACAGGAAACTGCCGGTGCGCGAGATGCAGTGCGCAAAATAGGCCACGGTGTCATCATCATTGGCGCTGTAAAAAGCGGCGTCATTGTTGATGTATTCGATGGCGGCGTTTAGACCGGACTTGACCTCGGCGGGATTTGGCCCGGACAAAATGGCGATGAATTCGCCGGAATACTTCTGAGAGGCGTTGGCGGCGCCGGCATAAAAGCTCTTGGCCAGAGACACTTTGACGTCCGCCTTCTTGGTCGCTTCATCCACGGCGGCATAGCCGACATCGTCGCAGTCTGTCGTCAGGAAGCCGACGCTTCTGTGACCCGCGGGCAGCCCCCATTTTTCCGCCAGAAACGAGCTGACATTGGGAATCATTTTGACGGCCAACACATTGGTTTTCAAACGATCGTTTTTCACTAATAACCCTCCATTCAAAGCTTGAGATCAAGGCCGGAAGCCTTTTGCTTCATCATTTCGTTGATGAGATGAGCAATGTGTGCGCCGGCTTCAACGGCCGGGGTGCCACCGGAGTGGATGTTGGAAACCACAGTGCGGCCGGCTTCCGGCATGCCGACTGTGCCCTTATACGTCATGTAGGCACTCATCGATTCGCCGGTGGCCAGGCCCGGACGCTCGCCGATGAGCACAACAGTCACTTCGGCGCCCAGCGCTTCGGTCACCGCGTCCATCGCGCCTACCCGACCGAATTTTACAAAGAAGGGGGTGCCCGCATCCAGCCCAAAACTCTTGAGTCCCTGAAGGATAGCCGGCATGATTTCCTTGATGTTGGCCGTGATGGCGGTGCTCGACAAACCGTCCGAACAGTAGATTTGCACTTTGGGATTGGGTTTGCATTTGGACTTGAGAAGAGCAACGGTTTCGTCGTCAAATTGACGACCCAGATCGGGGCGGGTAAGGTGCTCGTCCCGCGAAGAGCAACGGCTGCTCACCGCAAACATGCCGCACGACTCGATTAACTGCTCATCAACGTCGGTAAACACAGCGTCCATGGCGACAGCGTGGTCGGCACGGAAGCGCAACAGCGTCTCGGTGCGATAACGGGGACCAGCACGGTAAACGCCCAAGCGGGCGGGCGTTTTGGCTTTCAAGCGCATGTATTCCTCGCGGTTGACAGGATTTGGCACCGAAAAATATTCGCGCATATTGACTGTCGAGATGTCCGGCAGTTCTCCCTCACTGACGACGGGCGCCGACTTGGCGACGGGCGCGGACTGCTTGCCCACGATTTCGCTGACCACTTGGGATACAATTTCTCTCAGTTTCTCGTCGGAAACATTCACAAGCATTTCCTCCTTTTAGCGCATGAACCAAGAGGCATCTCCACCCTGCGGTGTAAGACGTCCATCCTCGTACATGAAGCCATTTTTGACAAGCCATTTGAAAAATTCCTTGGCCGGTTTTCGGCCCAGAAGCTCGCGCAACGTCGCGTCGTCATGGAAGCTGGTATCCTGATAGCTCAGCATGACGTCGTCGCTGCCCGGTACGCCCATGTAATAGTTCGAACCGGCCACGCCCAGCAACACAGTGGCCATCTCCTGATCGTCGATGTCCATGTTGGTGTGATTGGTATAGCAGGGCGCCATGCCCATCGGCAGCCCGTGCAGCTTGCCCATAAAGTGATCCTCTAAATTGGCGCGGATCATTTCCTTGCCGTCGTAAATCGTCTCGGGGCCAATAAAGCCGCTGACGTTGTTGACCATAAAGGGTTGGTGCACCCGTCCGAAACCGTATGTCCGAGCCTCGAGTGTCATCATGTCGATGCCAAAATCGGCGTCAAGGGAGACTTCGGAGCCCTGACCGGTTTCAAAATAGAGAAGGTTGGGGCCGCGTGCGATGCCCTTTTTGGAAATAAGCTCATACGCCTCTTGCAGACCCTCATAACTCACGCCGAAAGCGTCATTGGCCATCTGCGTACCGGCAATGGACTGGAAGATCATCGAACACGGCGCGCCGTCTTCGACCGCCCGCATCTGGTTGGTGTAGTGACCCAACACGCAGATTTGCGTGGGGAGCTCAAAGCGAGTCATGAATTCATAGAGAGCGTCCATGATACGCGCCAAATTTTGCGGGTTGTCTTCCACGGGGTTGATGCCCAGTACAGCGTCGCCGCAACCGAAACTCACGCCCTCCATGATGCCGCAAATGAGACCGTCAATGTCGTCTGTGGGGTGATTGGGCTGGCAGCGGTAGCTCAGCGTGCCCTTTTTGCCGATTTCCGTGTTGCAGCGCGCCGTGACTGTAATTTTTGATGCGCCGTAAATCAGATCCATGGCGCTCATAAGCTTGGTGACCGCCGCAATGACCTCGCTGGTCAAACCCTTGGATATGGCCAACAGCTCGTCCCCGGAACGCTCATGCGCCAGTATGTAGTTGCGCAGGTCGCCGATGGTCATGGATTTGTATCGATTGTAAATGGTGGTGTTGAGATGATCCATGATCACACGGGTAACCTGGTCTTGCTCATAGGGCAGGAGGGGATTCTCCGTGATGTCGGCGATGGTGAGATGCGAGAGCACTTCCTTGGCCGCTACGCGTTCGGTGACCGTTTCTGCCGCAATGCCGCGAAACCGGTCTCCCGATTTGGGCTCGTTGGCCTTGGCCAGCAATACACGCAGATCGGGGAAGGAAAAGCTCTTGCCGTTGAGTTTGGTTTTCAGTATCACTTCTTGTCCACGTCCTTTCAGCGTTCGAGGTTACACCATGAACACGGAAGCGTCGCCAGCGCGCGGGCCAAGTATACCGTTGGGGAGAAGGAAACCCATGTCAATGCACCAGGCTTCAAATTCGGGCACCGGACGCAGGTGAAGCAGTTGACGGAGCGTGGGTGCTTCGTGGAAACCGGTGCACTGGTAATTGAGCATGATATCGTCGCCACAGGGAATGCCCATAAAGTAGTTGCATCCGGCGGCTGAGAGCAGCACGGCCAGGTTCTCAATGTCATTTTGCTCGGCCTTCATATGGTTGGTATAACAAGCGTCGCAGCCCATGGAGATGCCTGTCAGTTTGCCCATGAAATGATCTTCTAGGCCAGCGCGGATCACTTGGCGGGAATCATAGAGATATTCCGGGCCAATGAAACCGACGACGGTGTTGACCAGGAAGGGTTGATAGCGCTTGGCCAGGCCGTAGCAGCGGGCCTCCATGACCACCTGGTCGGCGCCGTGGTGACCCTCGGAACTCAGCTCAGAGCCTTGGCCTGTCTCAAAGTACATGACATTCGGCCCGAAAGAGGAGCCCTGGTTGAGCATCAGTGCGCGCGCTTCGTCGAGCATTGATACGGAGATGCCGAACGCTTCATTGGATTTCTGGCTGCCGGCGATGCTCTGGAAAATCAAATCGGATGGCGCGCCGTTGCGGATCGCTTCCATTTGGGTGGTCACGTGGCCGAGAACACAGCATTGCGTGGGGATTTTCCAGCGATCCTTGACTTCGGCAAACAGGTGCAGGATGCGCTCAAGATTGACGCTGGTGTCGTCGACCGGATTGAGACCGATGACGGCGTCGCCGACGCAGTAACTCAATCCTTCGTATAGCGACAGACGAATGCCGTCAATGTCGTCTGTTGTGTGGTTGGGCTGCAGACGTGCCGCCAGCGTACCCTTTGTGCCGACGCGCGTATTGCAGAGCGCCTCCACTTTGATTTTGGCCGCGCCATATATGAGATCCAGATTGCTCATCAGTTTGGCGGCGCCCGCCACCACTTCGCTGGTCATCCCGCAACTGACGCGGCGCACCATTTCGCCGGTGGTCTTGTCGTCGAGGATAAACTCCCGCAGCTCACTCATGGACCAGTTTTGAATTTCCGCGTAGATGCGTTCGTTGACCTGATCTTGAATAATGCGTGTGACTTCGTCCTCTTCATAGGAAATGACAGGATTGTTTCGCAGGTCGCCCACCGTGAGGTTGGATAAAACTTCCTTGGCGGCGACACGTTCGGCGGCCGACTCGGCGGCCACGCCGGCCAGCTGATCGCCCGACTTGAGTTCATTGGCTTTGGCAAGCACCTCTTTGACTGATTTGAACTCATATGTCTTGCCGAAAAGTCGTGTTTTCAGAATCAAATTGTTCACTCCTTTCTTGGCTCTGCCTGAAGCACGTCGGCACGGGCTGTTATGCGCAGGTGCGCACCGACAGATGACAGGCAAAAGCCCGCCCGCGCCACAAAATCTTCGCCACCTTCCCTGTCTTGATCCGGCCATGGCGGAAACAGCCGGACTGCATATTATTTTTTTAAGCCAAGGCCAATGTCTTTATGACGACCGGCAACACGCGCCCGTTCATCAGCGGGCGACCAATGTCAATATAGTCTCCGTGCGCCACATTGACGGAATCGACACAAATAATATCCTTGCCGGGGAGCGCCACTTGTAACGCCTGTCCCAACGCTTTGGCCATATCCTCTTCGATGACGACAATCAGAGGCAAAGGGCTGTCGATCACAGGTTTCATCGCCGCTATCACGCACCGGGCATAGGCCGTGAGGGCGTCAAAGCGTATATTTTTCTCGCCGCAGATTGACAGCGCCACCGGAGACTTCAAGTCATACCAGGAGAGCATGCGCAATGCCTCGGCGGCAAAAACGTCAGGCGACGACTTCTCTGTAGACAGTGGCAGTTTGACAATGGGGGCGGACTTGACGGGGAGCACGTGGGGCGAATAAGTGATGGTCGAACCGGAAATCTCGGTGGAATACATGCCGGAGCCGATGACAGTGGCGCGGATGGTCTCCTTGGGTTGGAGCAGACGCGACCAGTGAGGGGCAAATGCCCGCTTGATTGAGCGCGCCAACAACACGCCCACATCGCCATAAGGGAAATCCGAATCCAGCGGTTGAAGCAAACAGTGACCCACGCCGCCAGAGATAGTAAAATGCGCAGGGATGACCCCTGTTTCCAGTGCGTGGTCGGTCAACAGAAGCGCCACATCCCGATCGCGGTCGCCGGCAAAGCCGAGCACAGCCGGCAGACAATCGGCCATCAGGTCGCACGCCTGTATGAGGACATTGCTGTCGGCCGACTCTCCCACGTTGAGTCGCACCCCGTGCGCGCCGCAAAGCTCACGCAGCTTGGGTGCCAGATAGGTGATTTTTCGGTTTTGACCCAGCTTAATCAGGCGCCCGCCAATGTCCAGACAGCTGGTGTCCACGGGTTCGCCTTCCACAAACAAAGCGATGTTGGTGGTGCCTCCGCCGATGTCCAAATTGGCGACAGGTTTGTGCAGCCGCAACGAGAGCTCGGCTGCGCCCGCGCCCTTGCCGGCGATAATGCCCTCCAACGCGGGGCCAGCCGTGGCGACAACAAATTCCCCGGCCAGACCGGATACGGCCTGTAGCGCACGACCGGCGTTTTCTTTGCGCGCCGTCTCGCCGGTGATGATTACTGCGCCGGTGGCCACGTCGCCCGGTGCGACACCCGCCTTTTTATACTCCGTTTCCACAATGCGCCGGATGCCCACTTCATCGATTTCTGTTTCGCTCAGCAGCGGCGTCAAATAAATTTCACTCTGGTACGCAACGCTCTTGTCCACAATGTTGATACGCGGAACAGAATACATTCCGGCTGAATTTTCGATGGTGATGCGACTGAAAATCACCTGTGTGGTGGAAGTCCCAATATCGATACCGACGCTCAAAAAGCTCTCTTTCATAGGCATCCCTCACGAAACGGCAAACTTTTTTCAGGGGTCAGGAGAGTGCTTCCATCAACCGATCCAGTCCTTCGCCGGTCAATGCACTTGTTTCATACACCGCTTCGGCGCCCGCTCCGCGCAAAAAGGTACCGGCGCGCGCAAGATCCGCCGCGGCATGGTCGCATTTGGTGATGATGCCGATGACCGGCTTGGCAAAACAAAGGGCAAACGCCTGCGGGAACCAGTTTTCTTCTGATTGCGCCTCCTGAACAAGCGCAATGAGATCTGCCTCGCAGGCCAGAGAGATCAAGGCCCGATAGAGCGGGCGATTTTCCAGATACTCGCCGGGGGTGTCAATAAAGCAACCCAAAAAATTGGCTGCCTGCGTTTTTTTCGCTTCAGCCACCCCATATTGCAAACGATTGAGAAGTGTAGTCTTGCCGGCTCCACTTTTCCCAATAAAAATAATTTTTTTCTCCGCCATCTATGTTTTTGTCATTTCAACAACGTCAAATCCCATTTTTCCGGCAAACAACGACAGCGTCGCCGTCAGCGACGCCGTAACGCCTGCCGTATCGCCAACAATGACGACCGAACCGGAAAAACGGTCGATAAAACCAAGCTGAACCTGAGCCGCTTTTGTGCACACGTCGGCGGCGATAATCGCCGCTTCTGAGGGTGTGACAGTCAAAATTCCCACAGCTTCTTTATACTCGTCCGGCAGGCCGAGCTTTCGATACACGACAGCGTCAGGTTTGGCGATCACGTGAGCAAGCGTAATCTGTTTACCCGGCACATATTCCTGAATGGATCTCTGTTTTTCATCCTGCGCCAAGAAATTCACCTCACCGGATTTCACAAACATAGTGAACACGTGTGCAACGTCTGCATGCATTAGATCATATCATACACGTAAAAGTATGTAAATGGGGAATGTGATAAAAAGCAACAAAATTTTACGTTGTTTCTGCGGGAAATTCAAATATTCCACAAAAGGCAGTCTTGATAAAACGACAGGATTATTTACCCAGGAAAGAAATGCATCGGGAAAACCGGCAATCTGCAGGGAGAGAAAAGCTTTGACGAAAGATGGGATAAAAATTGATTGCAGATCAAACGGAGAATTGTCAACTATAAACACATTATATTATTTTTTATTGTTAAATATAGTTATATATGATAACATCTTTCCACCGGCTTGTCCGGAATGCAAAGAGGAGGCGTCTACAAATGAGTAAAAGCTCGCTCAAACGCAGATTTTTGTCTGTCATCGCACTTTCTTTGGCCATGGTGTTGTTGTTCAGCACCGGATTCGGCGCCCTAGCGCAACAGGCGGTGGACAAGATCGTCAAGAGCAATTGGAAACTATTCTTAAACGGTGAGCCACAGCTGACCAGTGCAAGTGGCTACAACATCAATGGAAACAACTACTATAAACTGCGTGATATCGCTCAAATGCTTGACATTGGCGTTTCCTACGACGGAAAGACGCGGGAAGCGTATTTGGACACAAAATCCGGTTATCGCGTGCCGGACGCGCCTCTGCCGGAAGCCAGAAAACTCAAAACACTCAATTGGGCGCCTGATACTTACAAAGCCCTCAATGCTTTGATCGAGAAAAACGGCATTCTCAGCAACACATATGCAAAGAACCACAGGCCATATGTCGTATTTGACTTTGACAACACGACAGTCATCAACGACGTGGCCGAGGCTTTGCTGATCTATCAGCTGGAGAATCTGCGTTTCAAGATCGCTCCTGACAAAATGGCCGATGTTATTATGACGGCTGTGCCAAAGGACAATTTCCTGGTCGACTATAAAAACAAGGCTGGCGCCAATATCAACATTGAAAAGTTGTCCGCCGACATTGCCAAGAGCTATGCTTATCTGTACGATAACTACAAACCACTGGGCGGCAAAGGATCCATGACAATTGAGGAGGTTCGCAAGACGCCGCAGTACATGGATTTCATCACGAAAGTGCGGTTTGCCTACGATGCCATCAACGGGACTTTTGATGCCAGTGTCGGGTACCCTTGGGTGACCTATCTGTTCACGGGCATGACCGGCCAAGAGGTGCAGAAGCTTGCCGAGGAGTCGAACGATTACTGGATTGCCTACGGTAATTGGGAAAAGGTCACGTGGGAAAGCCCGGTGTCGCTTCCGGGGCAGGCCGGCCTTGTGTCGGTTTCCTACAAGACTTCCGTTCGATTCACGGAAGAGACAAAAGACCTCTACAACACGTTGATGGAAAACGGCATCGACGTATTTGTTTGCTCCGCTTCATTCTACGACATCATTCTCACCTCGGCGACAAACGCCAAATATGGATTGAACGTGAAACCGGAGAACGTCTATGCCATGATGCTCAAAAAGGACAAGGACGGCCGGTATATCAACGAATACGACAACGAATATTTCCAGACGCAGGGAAAGGGAAAGACACATACCATTAACGCCTTCATTCGCGGTCAGTATGAAAACCGCGATCCCATCATGGTGGCCGGAGATTCTTCGGGCGACTACAACATGATGATTGACTACGACGGTATGCAGCTTGGCCTTATCATCAACCGATATCGTAGCGGCAGCTTCGGAGAACTGTCCAAACAAGCCGCCAATGCCATGGGCAAGCCCGATCCTCGCTATGTTCTCCAGGGCAGAGATGAAAACACAGGGCTGTTCAGACCAAGTGAGAAAACCATTTTGTTGGGTGAAACCGAAGAGAAGCTGGTCAGATAGCTGCCGCTGGGACACCGAATGCCTTTGTGGCAATGAAAAGCGCCCTCTGAAATCCAACGATTTCAGAGGGCGTCGTTCTTACATAGCAATCGAAGCGGTCATATCCGGTCCCAGGTTTCAAACACGGCGGCAATGTTTTCGGTGGGATCTTTTGTGCCCCACTCGCACTGCGCAATGACGCCGGTGCGTCCGTTGGGCATGAGCGTCTGCGCCACTCGATCGACCGCGCGGCGCACGTCCTCCGGTGTGCCGAAGGGCAGGATATGCTGTCGGCAGATCTCGCCCCAGAAGGTAACGCGTCCGGCATAGGCGGCGCCGAGGTAATCAATATCCATGCAAAACAGCTGGGAGTTGACCGCGTCGATGCCGACCTCGATGAGGTCGGGGTAAATGCTCTGGATATTGCCGTCTGAGTGAAAAAAGACAAACTTGCCCTGCTTGTGCAGAATGTCGCAGTATTCCTTATACATCGGCTTGAAAAAGGAGCGCCACAGATCCGGTGAGATGATGAGGGCCAACTGGGTGCCCCAGTCGTCCATAAAGCTCACCGCATCCACGGCGGTATCTGCCCACAGTTTCATTTCCCGCAGGCTGAATCCGTGGAGCATGTCGCGCAGCTGAAAGACTTCCTTCTCCTGCATGGCCAGATCCATCAGGAGGTTTTCGGTGCCGCGCAAAAACTGCATGCGCTCGAACGGACGGGTTTCGGTACCCACGATGACAAATTTGTCCGTTGCGCGGCAGGATGCATCTACCTGAGACAAATCGGCTTCATCCAGCAGCTCCCAAGGCGCACGGTAGTGATCCAGCGCAGACCAGTCAGCCAGCGGATATTGCTTGACTTCGCCAATCACGCCGGGCTCGCCGACAGACCACACACTGCCCCAGGCGTCTCGGTAGGAACCCACCTCGTTGGGGGTGCCTTGGCAGCGGCGGCCCGCGCCGTAGGAACATGTTGGGCCCGTGAAGTCATCTGGAAAACGTGCCCGCAGCGCGTCAAATTCCTGCTTGCGATACATAGTCACGCCCGGCAGAGCCCACAGATTGCGGGGGACACGATCCACCGGTTCGTGAGTCAGGGTTTTTCTCACTCGTTCGCGTGAAGTCATAAAAGCCTCCTTGTTTTGAGCAAGACAGCGGTTATCGGGAAGACCTGCTCTGACTCAAGTATACACGCCCGAACGCGCTGTGTAAATGACGCATTCGGGCGCGAAAAATACCATATTGTTCCGGCTTCCAGTGGGCGGGGTGTAAAGATCCGGCTCGTCAGCTCACACAGGCAGCAATGCTTCAAAACGATTGGCGGCCCGCGCCCAACCCGCCGTATTCTGCGGATGGTAAACATTCTTTTCAAAGGACTGGCGCAGGACGCGCCGTGCCTCACGCAGCGACGTAATGTGGCCCAGCGCCATGAGTTGCACTGCCACATTGCCAAGAGCTGTGGCCTCCGTGGGGCCGCACTCGACGGGTACGCCGCAGGCATCGGCGGTAAACTGGGACAAAAGGGTGTCCTTGCTGCCGCCGCCGATGATGTGCAGGCGGGGGAAAGACACGCCGGTCATCTCCTGCAACTGCGCAAACGAACGGCGGTAGGCCAGCGCCAGACTTTCGTAGATCATCCTCATCAGCGCGCCGCGCGTCGCCGGAACAGGTTGTCCGGTGCGTCGACAAAATGCGCGCAAGCGCTCGGGCATGTCGCCTGTTGGGGCAAAAGACGCGTCGTCTGGGTCGACGAGGCTAACGAAGGCAGGCGCCTCAATGGCCGACTGCATGAGCTGCTCAAAGTCGGTCGACTCGCCCTCCCGCTTCCATTGCCGCACGGACTCCTGGATGAGCCAGAGCCCCATAATATTCTTGAGCAGGCGGGTTGTCATGCCGTAGCCGCCCTCATTGGTGAAGTTGTAGGCGGAGGAGCGCTCATTGATCAGCGCTCGGGCACGCTCGGTGCCGATGAGCGACCAGGTGCCGCTGCTGATGTAGGCAAAGTCTTCATCGACCGCCGGGCAGCCAACAACGGCCGAAGCGGTGTCGTGGCCGGCCGTATGAAGCACACGCACAGCGGGCACATGCAGCTCCTTCTGCAACGCCTCTGTGAGCGTGCCCGCGGTGGTTCCGGTCGGCACAATGGCGGGCAGCAGACGGGCAGGCAGGCCCAGCGCGGAGAAAATGTCCTCCGCCCACTGGCCCTTGGGGGTCATTAGCTGGGAGGTGGAGGCAATGGTGTACTCGGCCTGCGCCACACCTGTCAACAGGTAGGCAAACAGGTCGGGCATAAACAGCATGGTGTCGGCTTCGGCCAGAAAATCCGGGCGTTGCCTGACAAGACTGTAGAGCTGGTACAGGGTGTTGATCTCCATAAATTGTATGCCGGTGCGCTGGTAGACGGTCTCGCGGGGCAACCGGGAGAGCACTTCGTTCATCATCCCGTTGGTGCGCGTATCGCGGTAATGCACAGGGTTTTCCAGCAGCGCCCCATTCTTGAGCAGACCGAAATCCACACCCCATGTATCGACGGCAAGACTCTCGATGGGAAAGTCACGACAGGCGACAGAAAGTCCCTGTTTAATGTGCCCAAACAACGTGGGCAGATCCCAATGCAACGTGCCGTCAACCGTCACCGGATCATTGGGAAACCGGTGAATTTCAGTCAGCTTCAGGGACTGACCGTCAAATGAGCCCACCACGGCGCGTCCGGTGGAAGCGCCGAAATCAAAGGCGAGAACATGGCTGGTGTGCATCGCGGTACCCCCCATTTCAGTTTGTAGTCGACATATATTAGATACCCAGGCTTTCGCGACGCATTTTTTCGAGCGTGGTAAAATTCATCCGTGAGGTATGACCGGGCAGCGGCAACAGTTTTTCATGGATGGCATCGACGATCCAGCCGGCCTGAGGCAGATACCAGCTTTCCAGCTCAGGGCAAGGAGAAATGACATTGGGCGCACCCACCACGACCGGCGGCGCATCCAGATAGTCAAAGGCAAATTCCGTGATGTTTTTGGCCATGTCGCCCAACTGGGAACCACGCTCGCAGGCGTCGGAAACCAATACGATGCGCCCTGTCTTTTTGACAGAAGCGACCACAGGCTCGTAGTCAAAGGGCACCAGGCTGCGGGCATCGATCACCTCAGCCTGCAAACCGAATTCGGCCTCCAGTTTTTGTGCGGCTTCCATGGCGGCGTAAAGTGAGGCGCCCACAGTCAGGATGGTGATGTCACTGCCTGCCCGCTTGACATCGGGCTGGCCGAGCGGCACTTCATAGTAGCCTTCAGGCACGCCGCCCTTGTGGAACTGCTCACCGATGTCGTAGAGTTTTTGGCTTTCAAAAAACACCACCGGGTCGGTGCCGGACAAGGCGGTATTCATCAAACCTTTGGCATCGTATGGCGTAGCCGGGAAACAAACTTTAAGTCCCGGAATATGCGCCACCAGCGAAGTCCAATCCTGCGCATGTTGGGCACCGTATTTGGCGCCCACGGATACCCGCAGTACGACAGGCATTTTCAACACGCCGGCGCTCATGGCCTGCCACTTGGAGAGTTGGTTGAACACCTCATCCCCAGCGCGGCCGAGGAAGTCGCAGTACATCAATTCGGGAATGGCGCGGCCTCCGCTCAGGCCATAACCGACGGCCACGGCTACAATGGTGCCCTCTGAAATGGGCGCGTTGAAGAAACGCTGATAGGGGATGGACTCGGTGACGCCGGTGTAGACACCAAAAGCTCCGCCCCAGTCGCGGTTGTCCTCACCGTATGCGATTAACGTGGGATCCTCATAAAATTTGTCGAAAATAGCTTCAAAAATGGCGTCACGCATGGAGAACACTTTGAGCGGAGAGACAGGCTTGCCGGTTTCATCCAACCCAAAGCGGCTTTTTCCCTCCAGCTTTTTGACGCGCGTGTTTTCCTCTTTTGTCGTCAATGTGTCGGGTTTGCGGTCATCCATACGGGCAACGGTCTTGTTGGAGAACATATACGTGCGAATCGCGTCCGGCTCTTTAAACAGATCCATGCGGGGCGAGATATCCGGGTCGATCGCCAACTTCATGATGCGGGTAATGTGTGCCTTGACGGCTTCGTCGGCAGCATCCAATTTTCCGCGCGGGAAAATGTTGTTCTCAACCAAATTCTGCTTGAAGGCGGCGATGGCGTCCACTTTTTGCCACGCCTCAATTTCCTCCTTGGAACGGTAGGTGGAGGCGTCGGTCGCCGAGTGGCCGACATAGCGGTAGGTGACGGTGTCCAGCAAGACGGGTCCACGTTGGTCGTTGATGATGTCACGCTTGCGCTTGAACGCGTCGATGACAGCCAACGGATTGTATCCGTCTATGCGCTCAGCATGCATTTGATCCGGGCTGATACCCGCACCCACCCGAGCTAAAATATCATACGCCATGGTCTCGCCGGAGGTCTGACCGCCCATGCCGTAGGCATTGTTGAGGAAATTGAAGATGAGCGGCAGACCGCCGTTGTAGGGTTCCGGCCAAAGTTTCTTAAATTGATCCTGTGAGGCGAAGTTGAGGGCCTCCCACACGGGACCGCAGCCCAATGAACCGTCGCCCATATTGCAGACGACCAGACCGGGCTTTCGGTTGATTTTTTTGTAAAGAGCCGCGCCCACGCTGATGCCGCCTGAGCCGCCCACAATGGCGTTGTTCGGATAGATGCCAAACGGCGTGAAGAAGACATGCATGGAGTTGCCCAGTCCGCGTGTAAAGCCGTTGGTCCGCCCGAATAGCTCGGCCATGAATCCGTAAAGCAAGAAGTCGGACGCCAAGCTTTTGACGCTGCCCGACTGGCTGCGCGCCTCCACCGGGCGCAGGACAGCGCCGTCAAAGAACTGCCTCATGATTTCGTACAGTTTGTCGTCACTGAGTTGCTTGATGGCGGCAAATCCCTTGGCCAGCACTTCGCCGTGGCTGCGGTGAGATCCGAAGATGATGTCGTCCATGGTCAGTGTATAGGCCATGCCGACAGCGGCGGCCTCCTGGCCAGTGTACAGGTGGGCCGGACCGGTATAGACGTACTCGACGCCGTTGTACTGTTTGGTGGTACGTACATTGTACAGCATGGACTCAAACTCACGGATATATTGCATGTCCAGATAGATGCCCAGCAGGTCACTGTCAGTGAAGGATTTGCGTCCCTCTGCAAAGGGCAGGTCATACTGGTTGAGTAAAATGTCGCTAAAAGACAGGGTTCCTTTTGCGCGCATGACGGTCGGGTCGACAAATTGGCTTTGAGGCATGGAAATTCCCTCCTGATATATGAAATCTCGGTTGGTTAAGCAAAGGCGCACTCACGGAGTATTTCAGCCACTGACGGGTGGGGGAATACGGTCTTTTTGAAAGCGTCCAACGTCAGGGCGCGCGACAGCGACAGGGAAGCGGTGCTGATGATTTCAGAGGCGGGGTTGCCGATCATGTGCACACCCAGCAAACGATCGTCCTCTCCGACGATCAGCTTGCAGATGCCGCCGCCCCCCTCATTTTCGGCTAGATATCGGCCCGAAAACCGCATCGAAAGGGTGATTTCCCGCGCGGACAGCCCGCGCGTCCGCGCCGATTCGAGCGTCTCTCCGATGCCGGCCACTTCCGGGTTTGTATAGATCACATAGGGCACACAGCCATAGTCCATGGTGTCTTTCTGGCCGGCCATTACATTGATGGCCACGTCGCTCTCGCGATAGGCCGTGTGCGCCAGCATGGATTTTCCATTGCAATCACCTGAGGCAAAGACGCCGGGTACGCTGGTTTTCATCTGATCGTCGGTTTTGACAGCGCCCCGCTCCAATACGATCCCCAGTGTTTCAAGGCCGAAACCGTCCGTTGACGGTTTTCGTCCGATGGATAACAGGACTTTATCTGTTTCCAACGTACGCTCGACGCCGTCTTGCTCATAGCGCACAACGCCGTTGGCAAAAGAGGTCACTTTGGCAGACAGCAGGAAGGTAACGCCGCGTTTTTCCAAGTCCTTCTGCAACAGAGCGGACACTTCAGCGTCGGCCGGTCCGGCAATCTTGTCAAGCATTTCGATCACAGTGACCTTGGCGCCCAGCGAGCGGAACAGTGAGGACATTTCCAGTCCAATGACGCCGCCGCCCACAACGACCAGCCTCTCCGGGATCTCGCGCAGGTCGAGAATTTCCCGTGAGGTCAGCACAAATCCGTCCTGCAATTGTGCGTCCAAACCGTCGATACGGGGGACAAGTACCTGAGATCCTGTGCAGAGAAGCAGTTTTTTTCCCTCATAGCGCAGGCCGCCTGCCTCAACGGCAAAGCCACCCTCTATGCGCCCCTGAATGACAGCGTGCTCAGTGACAATCTGCACGCCGACCGTTTTCAGCCGAGACGAGATGCCCGCTACCAGTGTTCTCACCACCTTGTTTTTGCGGGTAATCACAGCGTCGTAATTGATACGGGCATTGTCACAGGTGACGCCGTACTTCGCACCGTATCCATTGGAATAGTCATAGATTTTTGCCGAGTGGAGAAGTGTTTTCGAGGGGATGCATCCCTCGTTGAGGCAGACACCGCCCAGCGCGCGCGTTTCAAACAATACCGTCTGAAACCCCTCGTGGGCCGCGCGCTCAGCGGCGAGATAACCCGCCGGACCGCCACCCAAAATTAAAAGATCATGCATTGAAAAGCCCTCCTAAAACGCCAGCGTGAGCGGGAACCGCTCCAATCTCTTGCAAACGGCCTGCAAGAACCGCGAAGCCGGCGCGCCGTCCAGGGCCCGGTGGTCGTAAGTGAGCGAGAGCGTCATCGACAGGTATGTCGACAGCACGCCGTCCTTTTCCCGTACGCGGGGTACGGTGGTGCACACACCCAAAATTCCGGTTTGCGGCGGATTGATGATGGGCGTAAAGCTCTCCACGCCGTACGCACCTAAATTGGACACCGTGAAACTGCCGCCTTCCAGCAGTTCCGACGCGATCTTTCCCGATTGGCACTCGACCGCCAGGACTTTGATGCGCGCTGAGAGCTGCGAGAGCGTCATACGGTCGGCGTCAAAGAGAACAGGTACCATCAGACCGCGCGGTGTGTCCACGGCACAGGCCAAATGGACACCGGAGAAATAGCGCATCGAGCCTTCCAGGAACCAGGCGTTGAGTTCGGGAAAGTCCGGCAATGTGCGCGTCACGGCAAAGAGAATCATATCTGTCAACGTGATGCCTGCCGTGTCGTCGGATTGCTTGCACAGTGCGCGGAAAGAGAGCAGCGCCGCAGCGTCGAAGGAAGCGTTGTGCGTCAGCTGAGCCATGCCCGACAGAGAGGCGTGCATATTTTTCGCGATCAGTTTGCGGATCGGACTGAGAGGTTTGTCCTCATAGGCCGGGACAGCGGCGGGCGCCGCAACGGGTGCGGACTCCAGCACCGGCTGAGAAGGCGCGGAAACGTCCTCAGCCGGTACCGCTTCTTCAACGAGTGCCGCAACGGATTCAGCCACAGGAAGTGTGTCAGCTGATGGAGTCGGGAAGATAAATTCTTCGCGATCCTGATTGAGGGCGGCGTCCTTTTGTGCAATGAGCGCCAGCACGTCACGTTCGATAATGCGGCCCTCCGGCCCGGACGGCTCAGCCAGCTGGCTGGCGACGCCCGCCTTGTCGGCCAGCGCGCGCGCGCGGGGGGAGATGGGTGCCAAATCGCTGTATACCGCGCTTTTTTTTGCCGGAGCCGGTTCGGCCTTTGCCATGTCGTCGTGGGCGGGTTCGGGTTCTTGCGCCGTTGTCGCCGGCGCGCCTGTGGGCAAGTCATAGTGTTCGCCCGGCACCCCAATGACACAGACGGGCTTCTTGATCTGCACTTCGTCGCCTTCATCGTACAGCAGCGCCAGAATTGTGCCGTCCGCATCGGCCTCCACGTCAAAGCTGGTTTTACCGGTCTCCAGTGCAAACAGACTATCGCCGGTTTTGACAGTGTCGCCGGTCTTTACATGCCAAGCAGCCACCAGACCGCTCTCCTCAGATACACCCAGCTGCGGCATGAGTACAAAATGTGCCATCTCTTTATCCTCCTAATTGGCATTTTGCGCTTTTCTGTAGGCTTCGCTCTCCCAGGATGCGATGAATTGCTTACTCTGCCCCGACATGGGCACCGCGACGCGTTTGTTGCGAACCAAGACACGGTGGATATAAAGGATCGCCGTCAGCGTCTCCTCCATGGCAATCGCCTTCGGCAAAGAACAGGCATACACCACATCGCCGGAGCCGGTGAAGACAGTGCAGGCGGCCTGTGTCTTCTGCCCGTCAAACGAGCCGTCGCATAGCGCCAGTTCTCCTTTCAGATAGACCATCTGATCGGGGTAGAGGGACATCTCGGTAAAAAAGGACAGATCACGGGTGGTGTCCTTCATCTCCTGTGCCAAAAACGGTGTCCGAGACACAAAACATTCACCCACAGGTTCAAGGCGCGGCACGGGATAGTCGGACATGTCGACATGAAAGGCCTCCGCCAGACGTTGGCAGACATCTTCGTGCAGCGCGGCGCAACCGTCCGGGCTTTCATGCGTGGTGACCAGGCCGTGATTTTGCAAAAAAACTACAGACGGATTGCAGCCCGTCTCGGATACGGCGCGGTCAAGCGCTTCACGCATGGCAAAGGTCAGACCCGAGCCGGGGTTGATATAGGGCAGAAAAATCCAAGTGTAATCAGCGCCGCAGAGCGCGGACGAGATGACGCCGAGACCGCCCTCACAACAGCAGGCCAGATTGGCGTAAACCGGATGCGTGTGCAGAACATAGCGGTCCAACAGGGCGTGAAATCCCGCTTCGACCGACGGCCGCATTGCGGCCAGCCCCTCGGCAGTGACAGCGGAATCTTTGGTTGCGGCAGAACCGGCCTGCTCCACGTTGTCCCATTCTGACGCGCTGTGAGAGCGATAAAATGACCGAAGCCGGGCATAATCAAGCAGCGCATAGGCGCTTGCGGGCGTGATGTCGTCGAGGCGAACCCCTGATGCCTTGATGGCCATCAGCGAGTTGTCCAGTTTGACGGAGGTGTTGCCGCCGCCGCCCTGCACGAGGTCGGGCCGCCGACCCGCCGCGCGGGACATGGAGGTAAACGCCTCCAAGGCGTTTTTGTGCGCGCCGAGCAATGAATCCAGCGTCACTGTATGTGCCCTCCCTTCCCATAGATGGCGTGCGCATAGTCACCGAGCAGTTTGATCCGGTCTGACAGCGCAGGCATATAGCGTATGGTGGCCTCGGAACAGAGGCCCATGCCCGGATGGGCCGTCGCGTGCAATTCGTGGCCGATGAGCGCCCATGTACTGTCATAGAGGTTGGCAAACGCTTCGCCGCGCATAGCCAGACACACAAAGTGCTGCCGCGGCTGGTTGATGTCCTCACCGGACACCTGAAAAAGCCCGTACCGCTCAGACAGTGCCCGCACGCGCGCCAGCTGCCCGGGCGTGTTGCGCGAGGGCATGTAGGATACGGCCGGGATGCCGGATTCACTTATAAAGGCAAACAGGTCGTCTAAAAATGCGTCTTCAAAGACTTGCGCCTTTTTGTCTCCGGTGGGGGATTCTGCCACATCGCCCAAATAGGGGTAGGCCAATATAATATCATGTTTACGGCAAAGTGCAATCACTTCTCGCAGCGGGGGGCATTCGTCGGAGGCGGCGGGGAGGTACACCCGCGTCAGCAGGCCGGTCTTCAACACGCCCAGCAGGTCGTAAAAATAGTGCGGATTGGTGTCGTCGTCCAGCGCGTCGCGCAGGGAGAGGGGGATCTCCCCGTCCAGCAGGTCTCGCACAAAGGCGGTCGTCGGCGCGCCGGGGCCGAATGCCTCGGTCAACACGCGCGCCACAGCAAACAGCATGTGCCTCTCGGTCACCGAGCCGCCCTCATCGGCGCTCGACAACGGCCAGATGTCACGATCAAAGTCCACGTGAATCCCGTGTGGCGCCAACAGCGTGTCAAGCGCCTTTGTCATGGTCCGGGTGCGCGCCATGCGCGCCATGCGATAGGGATGCATCCAGTTGGTCAGCGCAAAGAATTTGTCGTGCGGGACACCGTGCAGTGTCATATAGGCAACGCCCGCCTGGTCGGGGTTGTTCAGATGGCGCGCGGCAAACGGCGTGTCGGTCATGCTGACGCGGCACTCCATCCCGACAGTCACGGGAAAACCCAAAAGACGGCCGGCTTCAATAAACTCAGGGGCACCGGCCATGGTATCATGATCCATGATGCCCGCCGTACACAGCCCGGCGGTGTAAGCCTCCCACAGCGCGCGCGACGGTGAATAGGGGGAAAACGAAAAGGTTGTGTGAATGTGGTTATTGACGTCCCGCGCGCTCGCCGGCGCGGGCAGGCGGCCTTCACGCTCCAAGACACAAAGCGCCTCGAGGGCCTCCAGCCGCTGGTACATCGCCTTGTCGGACAGGGCGGCGACCAGAGATTTCGCATCCGTTTTGTCCATGAGACGCGCTCCTTCAGTTTAACATGTTTTGACCGCCGGTGACCGGAACGGCTTGGCCGGTTTCATATGTCTGCTCGACGCAGTAAAACAGGGCGCGTGCCACATCCAGCGGCAGACAGCCGCGGTTCATCGGCACTTGAGACTCATAATAATGTCTGACATCGTCCACTGTCCGCGCGCCGGGAACCTTGCCCGCGCGCAAGTATTGCACAAACAATCCGCGCTCGGGATCGCACCAGAGGGGGCCGTCCAGAAAATTGCCGGGACAGATAGCGTTGACTTTGATGCGGTCGATCACCAATTCTTTGGCAAAGCTCTGCGTGAGGCCAATGCCGCCGAATTTGCCGCCCGCATAGGCAAAGTTCTTGTTTGAACCCTCCAGGCCGGACTTGGAATTTATCTGGATGATGTCCATCTCATGCGTCTGTGAAAAACGACGCTGTAAACGCATGACAGCCGCGGCGTGCTTGGCGCACAGAAAATATCCGGTGTAATTGACACGCGTGACAAACTCAAAGGACTCCTGCGTCATCTCCTCCATGCCGCCCGCTCTGAGTACCCCGGCGTTGGACACCAGCAAGTCCAAGCCGCCGTAAAACAGAATTGTTTGCTCCACCATGTGCGCCACGGAGGATTCCTGTGACACATCCACGGCCACAGCGCGCGCCGTGCCGTCGCCGTATCGGCTGCACAAGTCAAAGGCATACGCTGTGGCGGCCGGTTCGTTGAGATCCGCCACAATGATATACGCGCCTTGCTCGGCCATGTGTTCGGCCAGTCCCTGGCCAAAACCCTGCGCCGCGCCGGTAACGATGCTGACTTTGCCGGCCAGGCGGCCGCCGCGAGGCGGCGCGGACGGCAGGCCGAAGAGCAGATTGTCGGCCTGTGTTTTACCGGCGGCGGCACAAAACACACCAAGGCCTTCGACGCCGACAACCCACGCGCCCGCTGTCACAGAACGTGAGAGTAGGGTGTAAGTGGTCTCCAGATCCGATGCGGGTACGTATAGCTTCGACGCGCCGGCCACTGCGCCGGCGACGGCAAACGTGGACGCGGTGAGGTCGGTATCCTCCCGAAAGGAGGCGACGCCGCCGGCCAGCATGCGCACGCACGGCGCGATTTTTGCGGCCAGGCCGGTGGCCGTCAGTTCTTGGGAAATCAGCATATGCATAACGGTTGTATCTCCTTGCTATATCGGTTTGGCGTTTGTAAGCAAATAGCGCTCGGCCTCAAGGCACCACAGGCCGTTGTTGGCGGAGATAATCTCCGACAGTCCGGCCAAGAGAGGGTCTGATTCGCCCAACACGGGCAGATCTGCCAGCATCGTCAGCGGCATGGAAATCTGGTTGTAAATGAGTTTTTTTCCGCCGGGGATTTCCGGCAGGTGGAGCGTGGTCTCTTTGACACAGTCCAAACCGCCGACATGGGTGATCATGGAAGAAGGTGTGACGCGCCCGGCCGCCATGAGCGACAGCGATTCGAGCATGTCGCTGATGTTGCCGCCGCTGTTGCCCGCCACGTGGGTATACATATAATGTACATTATAATAGTTAAGCGGCGCGCTGAAAGCGGTATCGGTGGGGCCGGCAAAGAAATTGAGGCACCCGTCGTATCCGAGCAGCGCGTCGGCCTGCTCACAGAGGGATTTGACCGGCGCATAGACAAACACGTCGTCATAGCCGCCGTCCGCCAGCGAGCGCAAGTGCGCCACCGGGTCGGCTACGGCGGCTGTGTTGACGTAGTGCAGCGTCACGCCAAACCGGGCCGCCTCCGCTACGGTATATATGGAGGCCGCTCGGGACAGCCGCGCGTCATCCACATCGGTGACCACCAGCAACGAGGGCCGCACATCATTGTGAATGGCATAGTCTATGGCGCCGAGCCCCATGGGGCCCGCACCGGCCAGAATGGCCATGCGCCCGCCGGGAACAATACCCATGATGTGTTCATGACCGCCATCCTTCGTATGGTAGCTGGTGTGAAAAGCGCCGACAATGCAGCTCATCGGCTCGGACAGCGATCCAAAAAAGAAAGCCTCACCGTCGTATGGCAGCAGGCATCCCTGCTTCATGACAATGTCCGGAATGACAATATAGGTGGCGTCGCCGCCGATATACGCAAAGGAATAGCCTGGCGCGGCGTGCGGATTGCATAGATCGCCCAAGGCCGGTTGAATGGAAAATCGCTGGCCTGGGCTGAACGCGTCGGCCCAGTTTTCGCCCACGGCGACGATTTCCCCACAAAACTCATGGCCGATGATGATAGGATGCTGTGACACGTCGTCGGGTATTCGTTTGTGATCCGTGCCCTGCGAAGCGGCCTTGTATGTGGACATACATAGACTGTCCGACACCACTTTGGCCAATATTTCGTCGGCGGAGATGTCGGGGAGATCAAACTCCTCTAGCCGCAAATCCTTCTTTCCATATAAACGAACAGCTTTTGTGCGCAAATCGATCGCCCCTTTCCTTATCGACTGGCCAAGACGGCCCTTTCATAATCGCGTATGTCATGAATCCAGCGCGCGTCCGGGCAGTTGGCCCTCGCGCACAGTTCGTTCCACACAGCACCGAAGGGCATACTGTAGCACGACTGCCACAGTGCCAGGCGACCGGTGTTGTCCCCCTCCGACTCCAAACGGCGCAGTTCATCAATTGGTTCGAGCAACGCGAACAGCAGGGCTTTTCTGGTGCTGCGCGCGCCGAGCACCCATGCGGCCACGCGGTTGATGGAGGCGTCAAAATAGTCGGTGCCGATATGCACACGGTCGAGGGCGCGGCAGGATATGATTTCGTGCATGATGGCGCGGGTTTCGTCGTCGAGGAGCACGACATGGTCGGAGTCCCAGCGCACGGGGCGGGACACGTGCAGCATGATCTCAGGCAGGAAGCACAGCACCGAGGAGATCTTGGCCGAAATGACTTCGGTGGGGTGGAAGTGACCGGCGTCCAGCGTGAGCATTGTGCCCGGATGGGAGACGGCATAGCCGAGATAAAACTCATGTGAACCGGGGACATAACTCTCTGAACCGATGCCAAACAATTTGGATTCCACGGAGTCCTTGCAGAAGGCAAGCGACTTGTCGGCCAACATCGTGTTCAGACTCTCTTTCAGACGCAGACGGGGCGAAAGTGTGTCGGCAGGCACCTCTTTTCCGCCATCGGGGATCCAATGGTTGAGCAGACAGGACGTCTGCGTGCGCTGCCCCAGATAGTCGGCAATGCGCCGGGAAGCAATGGCGTGGGCAATCCAAAAGTCGCGAACCGCCTTGTCGGCGCTGGTCAGTGTACCGTTCTCACTGAGGGGGTGGGAGAAAAATGTGCTGTTAAAGTCAAGGCCCAGGCCAAGCCGGCAGGCCCAATCGGCCCAGGCGGCAAAGTCCTCCGGCTCGAGGGCGTCGCGGTCCACCGTCCGCGCGCTGCTGATATAATTGGCATGAATGCTGATCTTGTATGTACCCGGCGCCAGAGAGAGGGCCTTGCCGAGATCCGCGGTCAGTTCGTCAAAGTTGCGCGCTGCGCCGGGATAGCCGCCGGTGGTTTGGATGCCGCCGGTCAGTGCGCCGGCGCTGGATTCAAAGCCGCGGACATCATCTCCCTGCCAGCAGTGCAGCGAGATGGCTGTTTTTTGGGCGCAGGCCAGCGCGGACTCCGTGTCGACACCGATCGAAGCATAGTGCTCCCTAGCGGACACGTACAATTCCTGTTGACTCAGCACGGGACAAACCTCCTTAACATTGACATGTAATAAACTTGACTGATTCTTTGCAACTCATTATACTATAGTCGTTTTCCATTTGTCTACAGAGGTGGAAAAGTTGCACATCACGCAAAAATGCGCAAATAAATAGTCAAAGTCAATCAAAAACGGTCAGGTGGTGTTGTCATGTTGGCAACGGAACGTCAATCGGAAATCCTCGATTTGCTGCGCAGAAGGAACGCAGCCAGTGTGGAAGAACTGGCGCGGTCATTATATGTCAGCGCATCCACCGTGCGGCGGGACTTAAATGACATGGCGCGGGAAGGTTTGATCAAGCGGACTTACGGCGGCGCTGTACTGCTGGACAGCCGCGGCCGCGATCTGCCGCTGCTGCTGCGTGAGCACGAAAACACAGCGGCCAAACAAGCGATTGCCGCCGCCGCCCTGACATTGGTGAAGAACGGGAATATCCTGATGCTTGACTCCAGCACGACGGTGCTGTCGCTGGCACAGGGGTTGAGGCGCTTTACCGGGGTCAACGTCATCACCAACGGCATCAATACATGCGTGGCGCTCAGCGGTGTGCCGGAAATCAATGTCATGTGCACCGGCGGCGCTTTGCAGGCTGATTCTCTGTCACTTAAAGGACAGCACGCGTGTAACTTTGTCTCTCGTCTCAACGCCGACATCTTTTTTTTCTCCTGTCGAGGCGTTGCGCCCGGCGTCGGCGTGACCGACAGCTCCGACGAGGAGTCGATCCTGAAAAGACATATGTTTGAAGCCTCGCAGAAGCGGGCGCTGCTGTGCGACGCCACCAAATACAACAAGGCTTTTCTGGCGCGGGACTGCCGCATTGATGAGTTGGACTATTTTATCTGCGATAGCATGCCGCAGGGTGAACTGCTTGCGGACCTGCAGGCAGCGCGTGTATCTATCCTGGTGGAGGGTTCCGGTTGACAGGCTCGGTTGTGCGGCGGATTTCGAACAATTGCCTGGGAGGAAATGGGGCGCAGGAGAAAAAGAAGAAAAAACAAGAACCTTTGTAAAAAAGCGTTGACAAACGTTTTAAGCTCTGCTATATTAATTAAGCGCCGTTTTGAGACGCCGACCTCGCAGGAGATGCGAAGGTGGTTCTTGGCGAGCGGCGCCGGTTAGCGTTCCTTTGACGGCAGTTGTCGATTGCTTCAGAAAAACAGCTTTTTCTTAAGCGAATGCATTGACAAAGACGACGCCTGATGGTATACTAAAAACCTGCCCAATCGAGACACGAAAGAGAGCGGGCGTAGAGTGCACCTTGTCAATTAAACAACGAAGCGAACAAGCACCAGCAATAAAGGGCTAGTGGAATTGTGTAAGAGGAGACTGGAAACGGACGAGTCAAACACGAGGAAGCA
>JAVBTN010000009.1:0-33746 GCA_031556185.1 Oscillospiraceae bacterium | reverse complement strand
AGTCGGCGCCAGCTTTATACAGCGCATACATTTTACCCGCTTCAGTCGTCACGATAATTGACTTATCACTCGCCGCGGTATCATGTTCAGTGCCTGTCACATCTTCTCCGGCCAAAACGCCCATGGTCACAACTCTGTACTTCGTGGAGGGATCAAGGCCTGTCCAATCGAGCGAGGTGTCACCATCGGTGCCGGTGACCCAGCCGGAAACATGGCCGTAGGGAGCGCCGGCGGTAATAACTTTGCCGGTTTCATCCACCAAGGCGTACTTATAGTCTGACTTGGTGTCGGTAATGCTCATGGTGGCATCGTCCATTTCAACTTTCACATCGGAAACAGCGGTCGCCTTCAAAATGTTCTCAATCGCGCTCGTCACATTTGAATCCATGGAGGCGTACCAATCGAACACGACAGGCTCGGTGCCGACTGTGCCCAGGCTAAACCGGATGATGATGTCGGTGTCCCGATACAGGGAACTTTCAGGCGTAAACACCATGGAACTGTCATTGTAGATGTCGGTAAAGCACAGTCCGGCGGTGGTATAACCGGCCTGAACCGTTGCGCCGGGCTTTCCCTTATCGTCAAGGTTCCAGTTGCTGAAGAAGAAGAACGGGGAGGTTTTCTGGTCGTTTGCGCCGTACGCAAATACAGAGGTACCGTAACCAGTCAATTCGGGGTGACCCACCACATTGTTGGTGGCGAAGCTGATGGTATTGGAACGGTGGTCGGGGTCAAATGCGCGCATATAGCGCACATTTTCCATAGTGCCGCTGGTGGTGGACATAGAAACTTCCATATGGAAGAATTTTTTGCCGTTTTCCAGCGTAGCGAGCTGATAGATTTTCAGTCCGTTTGCCAGCGTGAGGGTAGTCAATGCCTGTACAGCAGCGGCGTTGTACGAGCCGCTCAAACTGGCTTCGCTGAGGTCGCCGGCCTCCTTCACGATTTGGGTGGAAGATGAAGAGATACCGGAGCTGCCCAAACTGGAGCCGTAAGAGCCGGTGGCGACCTTGTTGCCGCCCACACCGACTGTGAAGCTTTCATCGATGGTGCCGGGCATAAAGAAGTCGGTAGTTACATCGTTGGTCATGTACATACCAATGCGGCGGCCAGCCGCACCGGAGGCAGTAAAGCCAGCAGGCGCATTGCCGGTGGAGCCGAAGTTACCGTCTTTAGTAATGCCTAGCTGCAAGCGCTGCTCGGGCGGACCACTCTCCGCTTGGTTGCTTAGGAACACATCGGTTCCTTGCGCAACAGCCAGCATATTGGCCGGGGGAGACCATTCCGCGAACGCGGTCGGCATCAGTGCCAGCGAGAAAATCACTGCCAGCATAAGGGATAAGGGTTTGCGAAGTTTGGATTTCATACGTTGTCCTCCTAAAATATTTACGATGCACGCGTGCGCCCAATCAGGGCATGAGCGCGGCAGGGACGCACATACAAACTAGTTCTTCCCGGATGAATAAGTCCAGAAAGAGATGCCAAGGATTAATGTAAGGGAGAGAATACATGCGCATGGGTATCGAAGACGGCGCTAGAATCGAAGATTTTGTCAATAAACGTAAAAATACGCCACTTTCCTTTTCTCCGGTTATCCGGGGGAACAGATTTGTCGGTTCGTCCTGAACGTCTGAATCTGTAAAGGTAAGGGCGCCGTTGACTTATATCTGTCCTTGATATGCCGCCAAGTATCACGCCGATATCAATCATCTGAATCCTCCTTAGAAACTGATTAGCGGGCAGGGGCTGGGGATACACCGGAGGCTGCTGCCACACAGAACATATATCGTTGAAAGATGAACAATCATGAATATTTTTAAGTTATCTTTTTTCAAAAAAAGATAATGAGCCGCATCGGAGAGCAGTTTCCGAGGATTATGGGATCGAATTGAAAGACTGATACAAGATACAACGATAGTCATCGTATCAGAAATTGCAGAGGAAATCAAAGATAAAGATTTGGAAACAGGGCTTCATAATCATAGATGTGTTATTCTGTCTGTTGCTGAGGCAATATGGCAAAATGTCACTCAGGTGGTAACACAAAATCCGGGGCTTGTGGATTTTAAGCAAACCAAATCATCAGGCGATGCATTTTTGATAGCGACAGCAATGGAGTATGGTCTGACAATAATTACGGAAAAAATCAAGATAGTCCATACAAAATACCTAAAGTGGCGGAAAATGCAGGGGTTAAGGCAATAAACATCAATGAACTTTGTTTATTTGAAGGTTGGCAGTTTTGATGTAAGAATGACGCAGAAGTGACGATTAAAAGACGCAAAAGAATTTGAATGTATTAAGTATCTTGTTGATATGTATTATAACGAAAATTAGCATTGGCGATGAAAAAAGGTTATCAACCACAGGGCTTGGCGGCATTGTAAAGCACACGCCAAAATGTAGAGGATTAGGGGCTCTCTACTCCTAAGGGCGGAATGCAGGTTCGATTCCTGCCAGGGGTGCCAAAAGAGCCGATAAACACAAAGTTTATCGGCTCTTTAATAACTTTTAGCCGCCGGTCACATTGAGGATCATATTGTCTTTCCATGTAAGGCCAAGGAGATGTCCAACCCCGCAGGGCGTGGCGTGGTCAGACAGGCGGCCTTTTACGGCTGCCGTTTCACGCCAGGTGCAACAGCCGCGCCGCACTGGCGAGCAAAAAACAGAGCAGCATGCCGGCGAAAGTCGGGGCCGCGATGGCGACCACGGACCACTTGAGGCTGCCAGTCTCTTTTTTGATGGTCAGGCAGGTGGTGGCACAGGGCCAGTGCATCAGAGAAAATACCACAAAACACACAGCCGTCAGCCATGTCCACCCGCTGCCGACCAGCAGCGCATGCAGGGAGGCCGTGTCCCCCAACGCCGACAGAGTTCCCTGTGACAGATAGGTCATAAAGGCGATGGGGAGCACAATTTCGTTGGCGGGGCTGCCTAAAATAAACGCCATCAAAATGACGCCGTCAAGACCGAGCATCCGGGCAAACGGGTCGAGAAACCCTGTACACACAGAGAGAAGGGTCTGGCCGCCGACAGTGAGATTGGCCAGTAGCCAAATGACCAGGCCTGCCGGCGCCGCCACCATGAGCGCCCGGCCCAGCACAAACAGTGTTCTGTCCAGCATGGAACGCACAACAACCTTCCCAATCTGCGGCCGCCGATAGGGAGGCAGTTCCAGGGTGAATGATGAGGGTATTCCCTTGAGAAGCGTGGCTGACAACAGTCTTGACATAACAAATGTCATCAGAATACCAACGACAATCAGGCAGGCCAACAGGGCTGCCGAAGCAAGCCCGCCCCAAGCGGGTGCAATGCCGGACAGCAAAAACAGAGAACTGACCAGAATCAGCGCGGGGAAACGCCCGTTGCAGGGCACAAAACTGTTGGTGAGAATCGCGATCAGACGCTCACGCGGTGAGTCAATGATACGACACCCGGTGACGCCAACGGCGTTGCATCCAAATCCCATGCACATGGTCAGCGCCTGTTTGCCGCACGCGCGGCATCGCTGAAAGGCATGGTCGAGATTGAAGGCCACGCGGGGCAGATAGCCCACGTCTTCCAGCAGGGTAAACAGGGGGAAAAAGATGGCCATGGGCGGCAGCATGACCGCGATGACCCACCCGGCCACACGAAACACCCCCATCACCAACGCCCCGCAAAGCCAATCGGGAGCGTTGAGAGTGGAAAACAGAGTCAGCAACTGTTGTTGAATCCATTCCATGCCGGTCGAGAGCAGCCGCGAAGGCGGATTGGAAGCCGAAATGGTCAGCCACAGGACCAGCAACAGTAGACACAACATAATGGGAATGCCCGTAAGACGGTTGGTCAGCAGTCGGTCGCATCGACGCTCGGCGCCGTTGTTGCGCCCGACCTGTTTTACACAACGCAGGGCCAATGCCTCCGCACGGCGGATATAGCCGATGACAGAGGTCATATCTTCGTCAGGAAAATGAGAAGGCAGAGCAATTGTTTCGACTGAGACGCACGGCGCCGCCGCGATCTGCGCAACGGTCTCCCGCAAGGCGGACAGTCCCATGTTTCGCGCCGCAGATAGGGGGACAACCGGCACATTCAGAAGATTTGCAAGGAGACGAATGTCAATGTGAATGCCCTTTTTTCGAGCTTCGTCCATCAAGTTGAGGCACACAACAACACGAGGAGCCATGTCAATGATTTGCAGCGCCAAAATGAGATTGCGCTCCAGGCAGGTGGCGTCACAGCAAATGACAACAACATCCGCCGCACCGCTTTGCAAATACGAAAATGTAATTTGCTCTTCAGCCGATTGAGCCAGCAGGGAATACGAACCCGGCAGATCAACCAGCGCATAATGCCGTCCGCCATGCGTGTAGTGACCCTGCGCAGAGGACACTGTCTTTCCGGGCCAGTTGCCAGTGTGCTGCCGAAGGCCCGTCAGCGCGTTAAAAATCGTACTTTTGCCGACGTTTGGGTTGCCGGCAAGGGCAATCACGGGTGCCATCATCCCAGCGCCTCCACCACAATTCGGGAGGCGTCCGCGCGCCGCAGTGCGATGACCGCGCCTCGAATCAGGTAGGCAATCGGGTCGCCGGCCGGACTGCGTTGCACACACTGCACGACGGTGCCTTCGATAAGACCGAGGTCTGTCAGCCGCCGTCCGAGCGGGCCGACAAACGGGATGTCTTTTACACGGCTATGGCTGCCGTTTGGCACAAGGTCAAGGGTGGTTAAGAGACTCATAACTGCAATCCCCTTGTCATATAATTTAGGAGAGAGAAACTCTGTTTCTCTCTCCTAAATTATATGATGCCGTTGCGGGCGCCGTGAATAGGGCAGGTGCAACCATGAACCCAGGCGACAAAGAGGCCTTTCGCACTCTCAAGGGGTATGAGCGCAGCGAAAACAGCCAAATGACACCCGCCATGGAGGACTACCTCGAAATGATCTGCCGCCTGCTGGCCGCGCGGGGGCATGTGCGCGTCAAAGATCTGGCCAATGAGCTTCATGTCAAGCCGTCCTCCGTGTCAAAGATGGTTGACAAGCTCAAAATATTGGATATGGTGGCGTGTGAAAAGTACGGGGATCTCCGGCTGACCGAAACAGGCGCGGAACTGGGGCGGTATTTGCTGCACAGGCATGAGGTGCTGCATCGCTTTTTCTGCCTTGTCAACAACTCTGACAATGAGCTGGCCCAAACCGAGAAGGTGGAGCATTTCATCCGGCGTGACACGGTAAACGGATTGGAACAGGCGATTTGCTTGCTGGAAGCAAGCAAATTGTCATAGATGATGATGACAGGTCACAAGCAAAAAAGGGCAAAGCGAAGGACGGGCATGCGGCCCGTCCTGTGTTCGTTCAAGTCGATATGGAATCCAGTTCATTTGACCGGCGCAGGAGACTCAGGCGGACCACTCACTGTGGACAAAGGCCACAACTTTGAGCTGGCCTTCATACTCTTCAAACACGATTTTCAGACTTCTCCAGTCCATGCCCTCCCACTTTGGATCTACCTGAGCGATGTACAAATCCACAAACACACCGTTTGGAAAGACGTCCGCCACGTTTTCTACATGATTGCCTGTTTTGATGACGCTGTTCACAGCGGCCTGCGTAGCGCGGGTATAATCCTGGTCGCCGACATAGCGACGGAAATATTCCAGCGGCGTCATTTGGATGGGGGCGCCTTCGCCGGCGGTAATGCCCCAGAGAAAAGACGTTTTATCGGAGGCAAACCCCACGATCTCCTCGGCGGAAAAGGAAAGGTTCTTGTCCTTTTCCACGGTGGAAAAAGGCGTAAACAAAACCTCTTTTTGGGGATGAATCCATTTGCTGAGCGCAGCAAAGTCATTGTTTTGTATGCACTGAGCCACGGCAATGGCGCAGGAGAGAGGCGCGCTGGATGCGCTGGGAAGCGGAGGGACCCCGCTCGGATATTCGCGGCCCCACCCCTGCCCGAGCGACAGGAAAAGCCACATAGCAAAGGCGCCGATCAGCAGACCTGCCCCGGCAAACAGGGACATGCGAAGCTTTGGATTCAGCGCGATCACTCCCCTTTCGATGCCCGTAAAAAGATCATAGGTTGCGCCGATAAGATGGGCAACGAATACATGCATTATAACCCACTGGCCGAGTATTTTCAACATGATTTTGGCAAGAAGAAAATTGTGGAGTCGTGTATTAAGACGAAAATCGCCGGAATATGGGCGCGGCGCACCGCGCTGCCATTGCGCGATGACACTTTTTTGTGTTAAGATAGGTGAAAAGCGGCGACGGGTAGCGGTCTTACGCCAAACAGCACGCGTGGGGATGAAGGGCCGGGTTGCTGCGGAACGGAGGGATGAGATGAGGCATTTCCTCGATTTTTCCGATGCCACTCTTTCTGAATGGGAGAAGCTGTACCGCCTCTTTGACGACATGGTAAGACATCCCATGGCGCACAGGGATCTGGCGCGCGGCAAGACAATGGCCGCGCTGTTTTATGAGCCGTCGACCCGCACCACTTTTTCCTTCCAGTCGGCCATGATGCGGCTGGGCGGCGGCGTTTTTGCCATGAACAATCCCGGCTCCACGTCGGTAGCCAAAGGGGAGACGCTCAAGGACACCATCATCATGTGCTCAGGCTATGCCGACGTCATTGTACTTCGTCATGCCAGTGAAGGCGCCGCCATGGCTGCGTCGTTGTATTCCCGTGTCCCGGTGATTAACGCGGGCGACGGCGGTCACCTGCACCCCACGCAGACGCTGACCGACTTGGCCACATTACACCGGCTGCGCGGAGGAGTTTCCGGGCTGCGAATCGGCCTGTGTGGCGACCTGAAATACGGGCGCACGGTTCACTCGTTGCTGCGCGCACTGACGCAATTTGACAATGTGAAGTTCACGCTCATCGCGCCCCCGGAACTGGCCATACCGGACTATGTGCGCACGCTGCTGAAACAGAAAGGGCAAGACGTTGTCGAGACAATAGACCTGGAGGGCGCGCTGCCTGCGCTCGACGTGCTGTATATGACCCGGGTGCAAAAGGAGCGCTTCTCCGATCTGCATGAATACGAACGGCTCAAAGGCACATATGTGCTAACGGAGGACAAGCTGCGCGCCGCGCCGAAGGACATGCTCATTTTGCACCCGCTGCCGCGCGTGGATGAAATCAGCGCCGAAGTCGACCACGACCCGCGTGCCGCATACTTTGAGCAGGCGCGGCTGGGCATGTATATGCGCATGGCGCTGCTGGCCCACTTGCTCGATCAGCCTGCCAGGACACTGTCACTGCCGGAAGAGGGCGGCGTACGGGTGTGCATCAACAGTCATTGTGTCACGGTTCATGAGACCTACTTGTCGCCGCTGACGCACAAGGGAAACTGCCGCTATTGCGAGGCGGAGATTTTGATATGACGATTTTACCGTTGCTTGCTTTTTTGGCCACCGGCGTGGTGTTGGGGTTGCTTTGGCGACACCCGCGCTTAAAGGCTGTGGCCGGATTTTTGCAAAAATTTGGTGTTTTTTTGTTGGTCTTTTGCATGGGTCTTTCGTTGGGCACGCAACGTGACATTGTGGACAATTTGGCCACAGTGGGGTGGCAAGCGCTTGTCATGGCTGTCTTTGTGGTGCTGGGCAGCGTTCTGTGCACTTGGGGCATCCACGCGCTGACCAGGGCCATGGGCCGGAGAAAAACACGATGAGTATTGTTATCTGCCTGTGTTTGCTGGCCGGCGCCGCCATCGGATTTGGATTGCTGATTCTGGGGGATCTGACCCTACAAGTGAATTTTTTAATTCAACCGCTGCTGTACCTGTTGCTGTTGGCCGTTGGCGTTGATTTGGGACTTTCCATCCGCGAGCATGGGTGGAAAAGCCTGCTCTCGGCGGCCAAAGGGGCGCTGACATCCATGGTGGGCACCATAACCGGGTCGCTGATCGGCGGATTGGCAGCTGGCGCGCTCACCGGACTGGCGCTGCGGCCGTCACTGGCGGTGGCGGCCGGTTTCGGATGGTATACGCTCTCTTCGATCACACTGGCTGGCCTGGGAGGTCCGCTGCTGGGCGCGGTCGCCTTTTTGAGCAATGTGCTGCGAGAGTCTCTGTCCATTTTGCTGGTGTCGGGGCTTTGCCGCCGCGGCCTGAAAGCCTCTGCCGTTTCGGCGGTGGGCGCGCCCTCCATGGATGTGGCGCTACCGATGCTCTCTCAGTCGGGCGGGCCGCAGTTGGCGGCGGCTGGGTTTGTACACGGACTGGTGATCTCTTTGCTGGTGCCGGTGCTGGTGCCGCTGTTATATGGCGCGGGATAACGCTTGCAGCCGATGAAAAATTTTCTGGTCTTGACAAAATAGAACAGACTGCCTATACTGAATAGTATTGATATACGTCCGATAGCGGACGGCAAAGGCGATGATCGAGAGCGGGTGTGCACAGGTTCCTCAGAGAGCTGTCGGGTGGTGCGAGACGGTGGAACAGGGCAAACTCTACTGACTCGTGAGCTGCGTCGCGGAACAGAGGGGAACGCCCTCCCGGTAGGCGACGACGGATTGGCCTCCGATACAGGGCCGACGAGCTCCGGTTTTTGCCGGGGGAACAAGGGTGGTACCGCGTAGTTTACGCCCCTTAAGCTGTGTGCTTCAGGGGTGTATTTTTATGCCGTGTACCGACAGGAGGAGCGGGCATGAACAGGCAAGATGATTTTATTCGCAGCACGATAGGAGACTGGATGGATCGCATGGCGCGTGAACATCCCGACAGCGACGGACTGGTGTATCCGGACAGAGGCCTCAGGCTGTCTTACCGTGAGCTCAACGAGATGAGCCGGCGCGCCGCACGGGGGCTCATGAAGTTGGGCATTAAAAAGGGAGACCATGTAGCCATCTGGGCGACCAACTATCCCGAGTGGGCATACACGCTGTACGCCTGCGCTAAAATCGGCGCCATTTTGGTCACTGTCAACACCAATTATAAAGTGTTCGAGTTGGAGTATCTGCTGCGGCAGTCCGACGCCGGGACTCTGCTGTTCTGTGACGGCATCAAGGGATCGGACTACCTGTCCATCCTCAACGAGCTGCTGCCTGAGCTGAAAGAGGCTGCGCCGGGGCAATTGAAGTCGGCACGGTTGCCGCTGCTCCAAAACGTCGTCTATCTGCCCAGAGAGAGCGGCGATTCGCCGCAGCAAGGGCTGATGGCCTGGCAAGACCTGTTGGCGCTGGGCGATGAGGTGCCCGAGGAGGCGCTCGACGAGGTGCAGAGGGAGCTGCATTGGGATGAGGTCATAAACATGCAGTATACCTCCGGCACCACCGGGTTTCCCAAGGGTGTCATGCTGACGCATTTCAATATCCTGAACAACGGGTACTTTATTGGCGAATGCATGAAACTTACCCCCAAAGATCGCATGTGCATACCCGTTCCCTTTTTCCATTGCTTTGGGCTGGTTCTCGCGCAGATGGCGTGTATCACACACGCCTCGGCCATGGTGCCGGTGGAAGTGTACTCTCCCGTGCAGGTTATGCAGACCATCGCGGCGGAGCGGTGTACCGGCGTATATGGTGTGCCGACCATGTTTATTTTTATGCTGGAACACCCAGAATTTGACAAATACGACCTGAGCAGCCTGCGCACGGGCATTATGGCGGGCGCGACCTGCCCGATGGAAGTCATGCGCCAGGTTATTGACCGCATGCACATGAAAGACATCACCATTACATACGGGCAGACCGAATGCTCCCCGGGCATGACCATGTCGCGCACAGACGACCCCATCGAGTTGCGCGTGTCGACGGTGGGGCGGCTGCTGCCCCATGCCGAGGGCAAAGTCATTGACCCCGAGACAGGTGATCTGGTGCCGCCCGGCACGCCGGGAGAGATCTGCACGCGCGGGTATCATTTGATGCGCGGATATTACAACATGCCGGAGGCGACAGCTGCGGCCATCGATGAAGACGGCTGGTTGCACACGGGGGACTTGGGCACCTGCGACGAAAACGGCTATTATGCCATCACCGGACGTATCCGAGACATGATTATTCGTGGCGGCGAGAACATTTATCCCCGCGAAATCGAAGAGCTTCTCTACACAAACGCCGATATTCAGGACGCGCAAGTGGTGGCGGTGCCTTCGCAGAAGTTTGGCGAGGAGGTCTGCGCGTTTGTAATTCTGCGTGAGGGCGTCACGCAAAATGTCGAGGCGCTGCGCGCGTTTGTAGCCAAAAACATTTCCCGGCACAAAGTGCCCTCATACTTCCTGTTTACCAAGTCATTTCCGATGACAGCTTCGGGCAAAATTCAGAAATACAAATTGCGTGAGCAAGCCGTGCGCGAATTGGGGCTGGAGACCGAGCGGGGGGACTGACAGCAGTTTCCGCAGGCAGGCGGTGTGACAATGGATAAAAAATCCCCGGAGGGCGAAGGCCCTCCGGGGATTTGAACTATCAGCGGCGCGTTGAGGACAAATGACAAAGGGTTCGACGGAGAAAGGTGCCCAAGTGCTCACTTTGTCTTGAGTGTTTTCATGTAGGCCGCCATTTCGCCGGCAAAAAGCTTGGCGGAGTCAATGGCTTCACCGAGCGTGTTGCCTGACGAGCCGACTTCCAGCAGCAAGGATCCGTTGGTGGCGTGCGCGTTGAAGCGCTCGCGGCGCAAATTGATGGGGCGCATCAACTCCGGGTAGGCAGCGTTAATTCTCTTTTGCAGATGCAGGGCAAACGTGAGGTTTTGTTTCCAATTGGGGTGGTTGAGGCCCGAATCGTTGGTGCCCACGACCAGCATGACTTGCGCCGTTTTTTGATCCCCGTTTTTGGCCACTGTTTTGTAGGTGGTGGCGCCATCTGCCGTCACAATGGAATCGCGATGCACATCAATGACGACTGAGATGTCCGGATTCTTTTTGACGGCGGACGTGATGGAATTGAGCGACCGCCCATACGAACCGCTGTAGGTCGGCTCGTCATAAATGCGCCTGTCATGTACCACGCGAAAGCCGGCGTCTTCAAACACTTTTTGTATCTCGTCTCCAATGCGCACAACATTAAACTGTGTGTCCTCTGTGCGCTCCACGTCGGTGGGGGTATAGGGAAACTGGGCGTCCGGCGTGTAGGCTTCGCTCCCATGGGTATGCACAATGAAAATTTGCGGGCCGGACTTAGACATGACAACTGACGGCGACTTTTTGAGAAGCTCGGCGACATTGATCGACAGGGAGGTTTCGTTTTTGACAAAGACGCCCTGCGCAGCGTCATATCCGTCTGTGCTCTGCGGGGCAAAGGTGATCTCTTGGATGTTGCCGGGCGGTGGGAAAGAGGGGATAGGGCTTGTCGCGGGCGACGGCGACGGAGAAGACATGTGTGGCAGAAAATCGGGAGGCTCAAAGCCCTCGCCTGTAACCAAAGGCACGGTTAGGGTCGGAACAGCGGCTGACGGAGACGGGGGTGCCTCATAGGCGGGAACCTCGCGGTCACTGTCCGTGTACGCCAAGGCCATGGCGGCACGCACTTGCGGCTCGTAAGCCGACAACAGAGCGGATTGCCCGGTCAGCGTGTCGGCCCAGTCGGGGGGCGTGTCCGACAGAGCAGACAACTCCCAGTGCATGACGGCCGAGACAAACCGGTCATTTTTTCCGGCGCCCATCATCCAGGCGTCCAGTCGGCTACCAAAGTCGGACAGCACAAGAAATCGAAACAACCCGGCGGCGGCCAGAATGCACACGACAGTTTGCACAATCGAGCGCATTTTTACCATGCGAAATCGAACCTGTTTGCGTCGAATTACCCGAATACTCACGGTCTCATCCCTCGTTTGCTTTGTGTTAAAGCTTACTCCGCCGGGACAAAGGAGGCTTGCTTCAAAACAGTATATTCTGAGGGATAGGCCGGTAGAAGCGAAAGTTACATGTACAGGTCGACCAGCATGCCGCGCAGCTCGTCAATGGCGGCCATGACCGTTAGGTTGTCAGCTTCACCGCTGAGCATTTGCTGGGTCAACTCCTCCAGCTTTTGGTTGATGCGCTTGATCAGCGCGTAAATGCGGTGCCGTCCGCGGGCATCCAGTGTGGACTGTTTTTTGAACTCATAGGCAAAGCGCACCGCCTCGTACATAAACGCGGCGATCATCTCTTTATACCGCTTGAGCTCCCGCATGTCGCAGCGGCGTCCGACCAGAGCGCCCTGCGCATCGATGGCGTCCGACATTTCGCGCAGGTGCTGCTCACTGTTGGCGCGGGTGAGCTGAGACATCTCCTGCTTGAAGCTGAACGCCTTGGGTTCGTGCTCTTTCCGATCAACACCGGTTGAGCTGCGAATGAGGTTGTTCAGTGAGGACAGATCTTGAATTTTCACGGAAGGCAGACCTCCAATTCACATGGGGCGTGGACATCGCACGGGCGTGGGGCTGTCTTGTATGTTGGCTCCGACCGCCACGATTATACCACATCATGCGGCGCGATGACAATGCGTTGCCCGAGAAGCGGTCTCTTGTTTCGCCGACACGCTATGAATAAGACGGGTTTTACACCGTGCAAAATACCTTATAATGAGAAAATGAGAAAAAAACGACGACACATGGACATATAGAAAGGTAATTATATGAGAAGAGTTGTATTGGCCGATATCGATCGATTTTGACCAATGACAGGCATTGCATAAAAGTGAAGAGAACAGTATCATAAATATGGCCTTGGCACTCTCGGCAGTTGAGTGCTAAGAGTGCCAAAAGAGACATCTATAAGGATCAAAGGAGGATCATTATGAAGATCAAGCCTCTCGCAGACAAAGTGGTCATCAAGCTGCTGGAGACAGAAGAGACCACGAAGAGTGGCATTATTCTGGCGGGCAGTGCCAAGGAAAAACCCCAGGTGGCCGAAGTGTTGGCTGTGGGCCCCGGCGGTAATGTGGACGGCAAGGAGATTGTCATGCAGGTCAAAGTGGGCGACCGTGTCATCACCAGCAAGTATTCCGGTTCGGAGATAAAACTCGACGGTGACGAAATGATCATCGTGCGTCAGAGCGACATTTTGGCTGTTGTCGAATAAATCCGGCTGTTCCATCAGATCAATTCAAAAGGAGAATGTAAGCTATGGCAAAAGAAATATTGTTTGGCGAAGAAGCCCGTCACGCGCTTGAGCGCGGCGTTAACAAACTGGCCGATACCGTGAAAATCACACTAGGCCCCAAAGGCCGCAATGTGGTTTTGGATAAGAAATTCGGCGCGCCACTGGTCACAAACGACGGCGTGACAATCGCCAAAGAGATTGAACTCGAAGACGCGTTTGAAAATATGGGCGCGCAAATGGTCAAAGAAGTGGCCACCAAGACAAACGATGTGGCCGGCGACGGCACCACGACCGCCACATTGCTGGCGCAGGCCATGGTGCGCGAAGGCATGAAAAATGTGGCCGCCGGCGCCAATCCCATGATTATGAAGCGCGGTATTTCCAACGCAGTGGCGGCGGCTGTCGGCGCCATCCAGCAGGCGTCCCACAAGGTGGGCGGCAGCGAGGATATTGCCCGCGTCGGCGCCATCTCCTCCGGGGACGAAGTCATCGGCCGTCTGATTGCCGAGGCCATGGAGAAAGTCAGTGCCGACGGCGTCATCACCGTGGAGGAGTCCAAGACCGCGGAGACAACCTCTGAAGTCGTTGAGGGTATGCAGTTTGACCGCGGATATGTCTCGCACTACATGGTGACCGATACCGAAAAAATGGAAGCCATCATTGATGACGCGCTCATCCTCATTACCGATAAGAAAATCTCAAACGTGCAGGACATTTTGCCCCTGCTCGAGCAGGTGATGAAAATCGGAAGAAAACTCATCATCATTGCCGAAGACATTGAGGGAGAAGCACTGGCGACACTGCTTGTCAACAAACTGCGCGGCGTGTTCACCAGCGTATGCGTCAAAGCGCCCGGCTTTGGCGACCGCCGTAAAGATATGCTCAAGGACATCGCCATCCTCACGGGCGGCGAGGTCATCTCCGACGAACTCGGCCTGGAGCTCAAGGATACGACGATGGATCAGCTCGGGAAAGCGCGCCAGGTTAAAGTCCAGAAGGAAAACACCATTATTGTCGACGGCGCCGGCGACGCGGCAGAGATCAAAAACCGCATTGCGCAGATCCGTGTGCAAATTGAAACGACCACGTCCGACTTCGACCGCGAAAAACTGCAAGAGCGTTTGGCTAAGCTCTCGGGCGGCGTGGCAGTTATCAAGGTGGGCGCCGCGACCGAAATCGAGATGAAGGACAAAAAGCTGCGCATCGAAGACGCGCTCAACGCCACGCGCGCGGCTGTCGAAGAGGGCATTGTGGCCGGTGGCGGCACCGTGTACGTCAACGCCATTCCCGCTGCGCAGAAGCTGCTGGACGGCGTCTCCGGAGACGAAAAGACCGGCGTGCAAGTGGTCATCAGCGCCCTGAGCGAGCCGCTGCGCCAGATCGCCATTAATGCGGGCCTTGAGGGTTCCGTTGTACTCGAAAAAGTCAAAGAGAGCGGAAAGACTGGCTGGGGCTTCAACGTCATCACCGAGACATATGGCGACATGGTGGCCGCCGGCATTGTCGACCCGACCAAGGTCACCCGTTCCGCGTTGGAAAATGCAGCGTCCATCGCGTCCATGCTCTTGACCACGGAGAGCCTTGTGGCCGACAAGAAAGAACCTGCGGCACCCGCGGCGCCCGGCATGGGCGGCATGGGTGGCGGCATGGACATGTATTAATTCCACTCGCCGTTTCGCTTGCAAAACGCGCTCCATTTGGGGCGCGTTTTCTTGTTGTCTGGGGGACCAACCCACGTAGGGCAACAAGGCGACGGGCGGATTTCCGAAAAGCCCTTTTGCCGCTTGTGGATTGCGCACAACTGAATGAAGTCACCCGATGAGGCTGGTTTTGCGCATAAAGCGATCAAACAGCGCGCACACCTCGCCGCGCCGGATGTTGTCCTTCGGGTTGAGACGGTTGCCGTTGCCCTCCAAAATGCCGCGCTGAACGCACACTGCCAGGGGGACAAGAGCACTGTCCGCGGCGGAGGCGGCGTCGGAAAACGGACGCAGGACACGGCGCGCCTGTTCGGAAGACAAGGTGGGCGCTTTGCCTTCCAGCAGTATGAGTGCATTGTATACCGCGACAAAAGCCTCATGACGGGTAATGGCCTGATCCGGCTTGAAATTGCCGTCGGCGTAAGCCGACAAAAGTCTATATTCGCTTGAAATAGATACTGTGTCATAATACCAGGCGGACCTAGGCACATCGGCAAAACGGTCGACACCCACGCCACTTTTCGTTAAACCAAGGGAACGTAGCAGCACGGCGGCAAACTCGGCCCTGGTTATGTTTTTGTCCGGGTTAAACAGTCCCTTGGTGTCTCCAAAGAGCATAAACCGGCTGGCCATGGGCACCACATACGGTTTCGACCAGTGTGTTTTGACGTCGGGGAAGTCGCGCGTCGCGCTGACAACGGCGTAAGAGCTGTTGGTAAAGCTCCATGCGCACGCGAAGGATTGACCTCCCACACGGTTGACTTTGGTGGGGATGTGAACAGGCGAGCCGTCTTTGTCGAGCGTTACCGCCGTGATGTGGGGGCTGTTTTGGGCAAGGACGGGCAAGAGGAACCGCCGCTGCACCCGGTTGGCGTACCGATCCACCGGCAGCGTGCGTACAGCGCTTTGCACAGTGACCTCAAAGTCGACCGGAGGGACGAGCACAGTGTACTTGTTTTTGGTGGCGTGCTGGCTCAATTTTTCCGCCACCTTGGCGTCGCTGTCCTGAATCGTCAGGGAAAAGTTGACAGCGCTGCGCGAGGAGAAAGCCGCGCCCATTTGTGTGGCAGTGGCCTTCAAATCAATGTCGGCAGAGGGCAGCAGATAGCTGACACCACCGCGTTTCAAGACAAGGGTAATATTCTTTTTTTGCAATGCTTCAAGGACATCACCTGTGGTGACAAGCGAAACGCCCTGAATGGCGACGCCGTCGACTTCTTTGGGCGCTTCGGTCTCAAGAAGAGCGCCGTCGGCACTCGTGGAAGCGGCGTCTTTTACGTTGGTGGCATCCAGCATGACAGAGGCCATTTTGCGTCCGTCAGGCGTGCGGTAGACGAGAAGCGCAGAACCTGTCACGGACTCGTCATCCAAAGTGACGGGCACTTCGCCCTTGAAAACACCGGCGTCTATGGGCCCGGCGCCGAGATCCGTGTCAAGACGGACGCCGGTATTGTCAATTAATGTGCCGGCGCCGATCACGATGAAGTTGTTTTCGCCCATGAGCGGCGTTGACAGCCAGACGGCCAACTTGCCGTCCACAATTTCCGCCTTGTCGGCACCTGTCAGCGCCGTACTCGCACCGTTGTTGCGGCGCACGGCAAGACCGTCAGACAGGGCGCCGTCGGCAGACGCGACGGGCTTGTTGAACGTCAGCGTGACCAGACGACAGTCTTTGCTCAATGTGATGCCGGTTTTCGGTTCGATGGTGGCGGGTCTGTAGGCGGCGGGGCCGGTAAGGATTTCGGCCTGCTGCGTGTTGCCGACGTAATCATGCACACTCTTGGCGGGAATGGAGACCATGTCGCGCTCGCCCAATGCGCTTTGGAACGTCAGGCATAGCTTGCCGTCAATGACGTCGGCGGTGTCGTTCGGGCCCAACGGGGCAAATGCGCCGCCATTTCGCGATATTTTTACAGAGGCGGTCAAGCCGCCCTTCTTACCGGCCATGGCAAAGACCTCACGGTCAAAGGTGAGCGCAATGATTTTCCTGGCGGCGTTGATGGCGTAGCCGGTCACAGGGTCAAACGCGGGCGGTGTGGCGTAAATGCGCCCGGTGAGGGTGTCGCGCGTCATGGCGTTAAAGGCCTTGTCGGACAGAGCGGCGGCCGGCACCATGAGGTAGTTGTCATTGCCGGTCAGAGGTTCGGCAAAGATGACGGTGAGCTTGCCACCGGAAACACTGACTGTGTCCTTGGCGGCGAGCGGGCGAAAGGCGCCGCCCCCGCATTTGACACGGATGACATCCTTGAGATCCTTGACATTGGCATAGCCGCTGATGACCGGCTCGGAGAACGTCAAGGCGACGGTCTTTTTGTTGCTGTCATTGATGGCGACACCGGTTTTGGCGTCGAAGACGGGCGGGGTGCGATCGCCGGTGCTGACGGCGTTTGTTGTGATCTCCTTGTTGAGCACATTGCCGGAGGCGTCCTTCACGGAGGCGGCGCGCAGCCGCACCTTTGTCTTGTCCCCCGAGAGCGCCTTGTCAAAGGTGATGACAAGCGTATTGTTGGCAAGGGACACCGCGTCGTTGTAAGACAGTTCGACGAACCGGCTGCCGTCGCGCGCGATGAGAAGCCCTGCCTTGAGCGCGGTCAGCGATGACTTGTTGTTGAAGAGGGGTTCGGAAAAGGTCAATGTGAGCGTTTTCTTGTTCGCGGACAGGACGGTACCGCTCAAAGGATTGAAGCCGGGGGGCGTTTCGTCGGCCCAGGCGACGAAGGCGGCTGTTGCCACGTCTGCGGCCAGCACATTGGCGTCGGGCGTGGCCTTGTCCTGAATGGTGTTTTTGAGTATTTTCACTTTGTTTGTCTTGCCGACCAACGTCTGCCCGGACGGTAGCGTGAGCACAAGGGTACTTCCGGTGAAAGCGGCCGTATAGCCTGGATAGAAGCGTTCCATGGGGTAGAAGGTTTTGCCGTCGGTAAACAGGATACGACTGCGCAGTGTGACCGGGTCGGATACGGCGGCGGCCACAGGCTCCGAAAAAGTTAACGTGATGACGCGATTATCCGTTGACACGGAAGCGCTTTTGTAGACAGGCGGCAATTCGTCCGGTACGGCGTTTATACAGGCAGTGGTGAGCTTGCTTTCGTCGAGCTGTACATTGTTGTACTCATCTTTGAGCGCGCCCCCCTTGATGCGGAACCAGTTTTTTGCGCCTGTCAGCGGCGCGGCAAAGGTGATGGTGAGGGTAAACTCAGTGAAGTCCGCCTTGTCAACCGCGGAGAGGTCTGCAAACGGCCCGCCGTCGGACGTGGTGGAGCGACCAATGTTGCTCAGCAGTGCCGGCAGCTCCATGTCGACCGGGTATATAAACTCGTTGAAAAACAGCTTGAGTGTGGTTCTGTCGGCCGACAGCCAAAACTGGGTATCAGTGGCGGCGTTTTTAAGAACGGGCGGCGTTGTGTCGGGGAAGGCGTCGATGGGGCCGAGGGACAAGTCACCCACAATGGTGTTGCCGGCCACGTCGGACACGGTGTTGCCTCGGATGAGGATAAAGTTGCGGTCGCCGTCGAGCGGCATGCGCAGCGTGAGCACAAGCTTGTCGGACGCGAATTTTGCGGTGGTAAAAAACGCCTCTTTGGCTTGGAAGTCCGCCAGTGCCGGTGCGTCGGAGGCCGTGAATCCGCGCAGCACCATGAGATTGGACAAAAGAGACGCGCCGCTGCGCACCGACTGGACGTTTTCATCAAAATAGAGGGTGACCGTGGTGCGGTTGGGGCTGGCAATGATATTTTTCACTTTGGGCGGCGTGATGTCGCCGCTGGCATCGGCGTCGTCGGACAGCTGGTCGGCTTTTTGAATGTTGCCGGCTTTGTCTTTCACGGCGCCCTCAACAGCGCCGTTTTGCGCGCGCAGCGTCAGTGACAGCGTTTGGTAGCTTCGCGAGACCGGCAGCAGCTGGGTCAATTTTTTGGAGAAGGTGATCACGAGCGTGCTCCCGCTGATGGACACCGAACTGCCGGCGTCAAATGTGGACAGATCCCGCGTGGCCTGCACGCCGTCGGACACAAAGAAAGTGACGGACAGCGCACCGCGCAACTCGGCCATATTTTTCAGGTTGTTGACCAGCGCCTCGTTGAACAGCAGCGTGAGTTTGCGGCCGTCCGGCGAGACCGCGGCATTGGGCTTGTCTGTCACCAAAAGGGGCGGCGAGACATCGGCGGTGGCATCAAGGGCTTTTGTGACAAACGCCTTGTCCAGCAGGTTGTTGTCGCGCCAAGGCGCGGCGTCCTGCGCAAAGTCGCAAAGAGCCTCCGCGCGTGTGAGGCGGATATAGTTTTGCTTGCCCTCCAGTATTTCGTGCAGCACAATCACAATTTTGGAGCCACTCACTGTGAGGCTGTCGCAGATTTCCTTGTTCCAACGGTTGACTTCATTGAGCGCGCGATACGCGGTGTCACCGTCGCGCCGCAGCTCAAGCATGGATTTCAGCGCGGCGGTTCGGAGCCATTCGGGGTCGTTAGGGTGTGGCAGGCGGATGCGCACGGGCTCGGAAAACAAAAGCGTGATGGTTTTGAGATCCTCGCCGAGCACCACATCTTTGTATGCGGGCGTCACGCGGTCGCTGATGGTGTCGATGAGACGGGTGTACAAAAAGGGTTGATATGTGTATCCGGCCATGTCGGGCAGTGCCGCCAGCGCGGGGTCGTGGACATTGCCTGTCTTGTCTTTGACAGCGTTGGAGGGGACGCGCACAGCCGTGAAGAGCGCGTTGGACAAGGGCTGTGTAAAGGTAATAATAAGCTGGCTGCCCACGATTTTGACGCTGTCGGTGTGCAGCAGCTTATTGGGCGGCGCGGTCGTGGCACCACCAAAATACCCGGCCTCCACCTGCCCCGGCGTGGCCACCACAGGGTCCAATGTGCCGGGGACATACTCATAGAAAGCCAGACGCAGCGCATCTCTCAGAGAGGCCATGTCGGCCATGTTGTTAAAAATGGGTTTGTTGAAGGTGATGACAATCTGCTTGTTGTCAGGGGTGGCGGTGGCGTCGGTGATGTCCGGTGGCGCGGAGTCGACGGTGGCGTCGAAGGGCCCGGCCACCGTATATTTGCGGGACACGCCGTCGTTGCCCTTGATAGTTTTGTCGGCCACCAACGCGTTGCCGACAATGTCGAAGAGTGTGTTTTCCTCCAAGCGCAGATAATTGTATTTTTTTGAAAGGGGTTGGGCAAAGACAACAATGAGCTTATTTTTTTCAATGCGAACCGACGAGACTCCCACCCACAAGTTGCTGGTAGAAGAGGTAAACTCCATGGATTTGTACTCACGCGCGGTTTCGGTCGTACTGTCGGCCTGTGCCAGGCCAAACCGGGACAGAGAGTCGGAGATGTTGCCGCCATTGCGGGCATATATATTTTCGCTAAACATAAGCGTGAGCGTTCTGTTATCACGGCCCAGCACGGTCTGACTGAGTTTTGGTACGGAGGCGTCCAGGGAAACGGACTTTGACAGGGCCGGTACAGGGTAGCCGCTGCCATCGGTCAACGCGCCCTCGGGCATGCGCAACGTGTAGTCGTTAATTCGCATGAGGGTAAGCTTGAGATTGAGCTTAATGAGGGTGGTATCCGGTGTGGGGTGTGTCAGAACAACGCGGTATTCCGACACATGGGTGCCGCCGCCAAGATCCGCCGTCACCACATCGGCCAGCCAATTGTCCCACAGGCTGCTCAATGTCAGCGGCGTCGTCTTGCCAAACAGCAAGGACTGTGCGAAGGCGTCCAGGGTGGTGGTGGGGGCGACGAACGTGTCGTAATAGAGCAAGAGGGAGGACGAACCGGCGGCGCCGCCTTTGGCCAGCACAACAGGTTCGTTCTCCGCCGCGCGGGTAAACAGCCGCATGGGAAGCAGCGCAAAAATCATTACAAAGGCCAGTACCAGGCTGCATGTTCGCTTTGTCATATGTTACCTCCAAGACCACACATCAAAAATGAAGAACGAAAAAAGAAGTGCGGCCTGTCGTAGACAGCGCCACACTTTGTATTATCGTATTTTTTTGCGGGGGGTTAACTGAAACTTATTTCCGCAGTCGAGAGACGACATAGGTTCCGAAGAAAGCGACGGCGCTGATCAAAGAAATGGCCGGGCCGGTGGGAATTTCCAAATACCACGAAGAGATGAGGCCCAGCACGCCGGAAAGCAAAGAAAACAAGATGGCCAGCGCGTGGTATTGCCGCACATTGCCGGCCAGATTGCGCGCGGTTGCTGCCGGTAAAATGAGAAGAGAGTTGATGAGCAGAATGCCGACCCATTTTATGGAGATCACAACCACCAGCGCCACGAGCAACAAAAATCCCGTTTCAAGCAAGCGGGTCTTGACACCGCGCGTGGATGCCATAATGCGGTTGACGTTCAAGGTGAGCAGTTGATTGTAAAATAGCACCCAAAATATGAGTACGATACTAAAAACAATGATGAGCAGAGGCAGGTCTGACTGTTGGAGGGTAAAAATATCTCCGATGAGATAGTAGGAAAAACGGGAAAACTGGCCGGAGAGAGAAAGCAGGGCCAACCCAAGCGCAATGGAGGTGGAGGAAAAGACACTGATGAGAGTGTCATACGAGGCGATGCCGGAACGTTGAATGCGGTTGAGAAGGTAGGCAAACAGGAGGGCAAACAGCACCATCGAGACCGTCATGTCAGGGATACCGAGCAGGACGCCCAGCGCGATGCCCGTCAGGGCAGAGTGCCCCAGAGCATCGGAGAAAAAAGCCAGCTTGTTGTCCACCACGAGCGTACCCATCATGCCAAACAGAGGAGCAATCAGCAAAATGGAAAAAAAGGCGAGCCGCATGTATTCGGGTTTCCACCAATCGCCCATCAGCTCACCCCCCCGGACAGTCCGAAGACGCGCTCAAAGGCCGGCGAGATGAGGACATCATGCGGCGATCCTTGGGTGAGCACAGCGCCGTTATCCATCAACACCACTTTGTCGGCATAGTCTGCCAAAAAAGAAAAATCATGGGACACCATGAGGACGCTCAGATCCGCCCGTCGCTTAAGCTCCTGGAGCTTTTCATAGAGCATTTGAAGTCCGTTGCGGTCAACGCCCGAGGCCGGTTCGTCCAAAATGAGCAGTTCGGGTACGGGATCGGTGGCCATGGCCAGCATGACGCGCTGCCACTCACCGCCCGACAGGCTGGCCAGCCTCTGATCGATGAGCGAGCCGGCGCCATATGCCTCCAGCTGCTCATGGATGCGCTTATAGACGGCACGATCCTTGAACAAAAACACCGGCTGGCTGGACAGTAGCGCCGCGCAGAGATCAAACACACTGGTCGGCGCACTGGGATCAACCGGCAGGCGCTGAGGCACATAGCCTATGTGAAGGCGGCGCGCGGCACCTTCATGGGTGTGAAACGAGATGCTGCCGGTGTGGCGCAACTCACCCATCAAGGCTCGCAGCAGCGAAGTCTTGCCTGCGCCGTTGCGGCCGATAATGACAGTCATCTCCCCGCAATGCAGGTCGAACGAAACGTCCTGAAATAAGACGCGTTTGCCTGTGACGGCGCTCAGATGGCTGACTTGTGTGCAACAAAAACCGTTTCTGTGCATGGTCGTCTCCCGTTATGAAAGGGCCCGCCTCAGGGTGTCAGCGTTCATGCGCATGGCTGACTCATAGGCGTCCGCCCGGAATTCGCCGGTGACCACCGGATCGAGAGTAAACAGTTGTGCGCCAGTCTCACGGGCGATGGTTTCGGCGGCGGTGGGTGTGTACTGAGGCTCTGTGAACAGGGAGGTGATGTGCAGCGACTCCATCAGCGCAATCGTGTTGGACAGCGCCTTGGGGGAGGGGTTTTGGCCGGGCTCCTGTTGAATGACGGCAGCCACGCGCAGATCGAACTCCTGCGCAAAATAGGCAAACGCTTCGTGAAAGGTCACAATGTCCCTGTGGGGCAAATCTTTGAGCGTGGCCCGCATGTCGTCCTGCAATGCCGTCAGCGTAGCGATATACGCCTGCGCATTGGCCTGATAATTGTCGGCGTGAGCGGGATCATTGGCCATAAGTCCGTCGCGGATGTTTTCCACATAGCGCATGTAAAGCGAGACGCTTACCCAGGCGTGCGGATTGCTGTCGCCATGATCATGCTCATCCGCGTCAGCGTGCGCATCGGGAGTCGCCTCAACATCCTGGGGGAGAAGCGCCAGGCCGTCTGTGGCCGTCACAATAGGGAGATGGGCGACTTTGGAAAGCGCCGTCTCCAAAAACAGTTCCAGTCCGGCGCCGTTGGTGAGAAGCAAATCGCAACGCGCCAGCGCCGCCATATCTTGCGGGCGCAACTGATAGTCGTGCAGACAGCCGGCGTCAGGGGGGGCGAGCATAGTCAGGGTGACGGACGGGGCCTCGCCAATGATGTTGAGCGCGGCAATATACAAGGGATAAAAGGTGGCAACAACTTCAAACGTTTTGTCCTCGGCGGGAGAGAGGACACCTGAGCCCGGGGAGCAGGCAGTCAGGCACAGACAGATTAGAATTAGCAGTGTGAGCGCGCGTTTTTTCATGGCGGTAGTATCCTTTCCCGGAAAACAATGGGCCTATTATATCACCCCCCATTGGCAAAGTCAAAAAACATAAAAAGACACCCCCGCAGCAGCGCCGCCCGCAGGAGAAACGGCTTGCCGGCAAGGGAGAAAACATAAGGCGCACAAACCCTTTGCAACCAAGGAGATGCACATACAGGTTGACTTTGACCCGGATTTCATATACAATATATAGTATAATGTCGGCGACAAACAGAGCTCAGCAAAACAGAAATTGAGGTGCTGCTATTGGAACGTTGGGTGGATTATTACGGGGTTCTGCAAGTGCATCCTGACGCGGAGGAAGAGGTCGTGCAGAGTGCGTATAAGCGCCTGTGCCGCAAGTACCACCCCGACGTCAATCCGTCGCGGAATGCTGCGGACATCATTGTGGCGCTCAACAGCGCATACGCCGTGCTGGGGGACGCACACCAACGCCGCGCCTACCATCGCGAGTGGCTTCGCCGCAACGGGTGTCTGCCCTTCCCCGGAAAGGGCGCGCGGCAGGCGATGGACCCCACCCATGACACCGCTGCGCCCGAGACAGGCAGCGCCTTGGCACGCAAAGCAGTTCACGCCTATTTCACCGCCCTGTCAAATGGGGATTTCGGCGCCGCCTATGAGAATATATGCGAGGCGGACAAGCAAGCCGTTTCTCGCGAAGCCTTTGTCGAGTGGCAGCAGTCTGTTTCTTCGCTCTACGAAATCGGTCGGTTTTCTCTTTCCCTGTTTAAAAAGCATGCCGATTTCAAAATACATGAGTGCGGCGGTTTTTGCGCCGAAGAGTACAAGGTCGCCATGTGTGAAAAAAACAAGAAGACCGGCCAGGTGGCCGAATATGCCTTCGCCAAATACGCCGTGCTTGAGCGGGGCCTGTGGAAAGTCTATTTGGGCTACCGCGATTTGGAGCCAATCCTGGTGCAGCTTCGGCATTTGGCCGCCGAGCAGCAGGAGGAGAGCGCCGCGCCGGGGGCGCAGGCCGACGCGACCACCGACCTGACGGTGGGCTTGCCCAATCGAAAGGGATTTGAGGCATTCTTGACACCCGAGGCGTATCGCAATCGCCGCTATGCGCGCCCGGCTGCCGTTGCTGTCTTTCAGCTCTTTTTGCCGGATCGCATCACGGATGAGGAAAATGTAAACCGGCTGATCAAGTTTGCCGGGTATTTGCTCAAACAAAATGTGAGAGCCAGCGACCAGGTCGGATATCTGGATTACGGTCAGTTTGGCGTCATTTTTACCGAGACGCCTCGGCAACAGGCCGAGCTGGCCACACGGCGGTTGCTGCGCTCCCTGCGGCACCATATCTCCTCCTGCTTTGACTTTACCATCAAAATGTCCGCCGGGCTGACGGACTATTCAGGTCAGCCGCTGGACAATGCCGTGCGGGCCTGTTTACAGTCCGGGCGCGTCAATTCAGTTTACAACACACGAGCCACGGGTGAAGCCAACTAGACCCGGTCGCCCTGGATGGTCAACCGCGGAAGAAGACTATTTCGGAAAGAAGAAAGAACGCAAAGAGGAGCTTCGGTTCCTCTTTTTGCGTTTATACGGGGCCGCGCAGGCCTGGAAAAGCAGGTTAAGAGGCGTCGTGTCGACGCATTTGCCTGCAAAAGGCGCCTCGCATGCACAGCGCGGACGGCTGGCGGCGCACCGAAGACAAAAAGGGAGATGTTGCGCACCGGGGGAGGGCCATTTTTGTTGTCCTAGCATATTTTTGACTCATTTCTGCAAAAATAAAAACAGTTGTTGCATTTGCGTTTTTTTTTGTAATGTGGTAGAATGAAATGCCAAAGAAAAGCGCGGATGTAAGAAGCGGGCGTCAACACCGATACCCGCAGAAGATGAGCAAGGAGGTTTTTTTCCATGGGGACGCCACTCGTTTTTGATACTGATCATTTTGAGGCCGAAGTGCTCAAGGCGCCCGGCGTTACGGTTGTGGACTTTTGGGCTGCCTGGTGCGGACCTTGTCGGATGATTGCTCCTGTGGTGGAAAAGCTGGCTGAGGAGTTGGACGGCCGCGCGCGTGTGGGAAAACTGGACGTGGACGCCAACGGTCCGTTGGCTGCAGAGCACGGCGTGATGAGCATTCCCACCATCCTGATCTTTAAAGACGGCCAAGAACGTGAGCGCATTGTGGGGCTGCAACCCTACGAGGCGCTGTTGGAAATGGTGGAAAGTCATTTATAAAATGACGCCAACATAGAGAAAACCCGATTTGCAATTAAGGGGGGTTTAAGTGATGGCAGAAAGCCCAAATTGGTTTAAATCGGCGCCGCTGGGCGGATTTCGCCGACAGGACGTGATCACCTATATCGACGGCCTTTTGAAAGAACATCATGAAGAGACCGAGTCTTTTCGCACAAGCTCCGAGCAACTTCGTGAAGAGCGCGATGAAGCGCGTGCGCAAGCGGCCGAACTTCGCCAAAAATTGGAAGAACTGAATGCCAGCAACAAGGAAATGCCGCAACTCAAAGAACAAATCGTAGACTTTGAGGAGCGCCTGAACAACATGGCGCTCGACCGTTCCCAGCTGGCGGAGCGATATAGCACGTTGCAGCACACATATGATGATACGAGAGCCGAGTTGCTCCGCTTGCAGGTGACTCTTTCAGAAAGGGAGACTCGGCTGGCGGAATTGCAGACCAAGATGGAGGAGCACGCCGGCTCGTTTTCCCGCGCGGGCGATATTGAGATGCACGCGTATCGGCGGGCGGAGTCCATTGAAAACGAAGCTATCGACAACGCCGAGCGCTCGCGCCAGCTCGTGGCCGATATGATGTCAGACATCAAAACCAAATACAATGTGTTGCGCAAAGAGGCCGAGAAGGCGGAGGCCGTCGCGGTGGCGGAAGTGGAGCGGCTCAGACAACAAATTCAGAGTGTTGCAGAGGTTTTTGCTGGGCTAGATGAAAAGGTGGAGGGGCTTTATGTACCCGACAAGCCGATTGTCCGCCCATTTGTACCCACCGCGTTTGACGATTTGGCGCATGAGAAGGAAACGCCTGTGGCGCCAGATGATACTGAAAAGACAATTGAGGAGCCAATCGCCGCTGATGATAAATTGAAAAACATTGTATCTTGGAGAGATGCATTGTTAACGACGGAAGATCTTGTGCGTGAGGAGACGGTGCCAGAAGAAGTTCCTGTCGAGGTCGCGCCAGAAGTCCCAGAGGAGCCTGAGGAGGAGCCTGAGCTGTACCCACTTACGGATCAAAGATGGCGTGATTGACGCCTGCAGGCTCACAAAAAAAGAGTTACGAGCAGGCGGTGTGACACATCGCCTGCTTTTCTCATGCATATCAATCCGGTCTTTCGGAAGGAGAAACAAAAAAGGCGCTCCCAGCGGAGCGCCTTTCGGTGAACAGTTGCACTTACATAAATTTGACGGCAGTGCCGTAGGCAATGACTTCTGCGGCACCCTGCATGACGGCGGCGGACGAGTAGCGGACGCATACAATGCCGTCGGCGCCCATGGCGGACGCCTCATCCACCATGCGTTTGGTGGCGAGGGCGCGGGCATCGTTCATCATTTCGGTGTAAGCTTTGAGCTCGCCGCCGACCAGGGTCTTAAAGCCCTGTGTGATATCTCTTCCGATGTTCTTTGACTGGATGGTGCCGCCCTTGACCATGCCGAGCGTTTGCAGCTTCTTGTCGGTAATGAAATCAGTATTGACTAAGATCATCTTCTTCTCCGCTCCTTATTTCTTGAATTCTCTGCACAAGGACATAAATGATAACGCCTATCAGAGCCAACAGGATGATTGCCACGATGAAGTTGAACGGGGACATCAAAATGTGGAAGACCGCCACGAGGTAAACAATCTCGAGGAGTATTAATATGGCGGCAATGGAAATGGGGGCGATCAGTTTTTTGATATGAGAACGCGAGATGATCACACCCTTTCAAGCAAACAGGATGGAACAGGCCGAGAGCTTGTATATAGTATATAGAATTTTCCAAGAAAATGCAACGAAAAAAGAGAGTGCGGCGGGGGTTGCCGCTAGCGCTGAATCTTGTAGCCGTGCTGCCCCAGAAGCGTCATCATAGAGCGAATGTGTCCGGTGTCACGTGTTTCCAACTCCAGAGAGACGACCACCTGCCCCAGTTCGGTGTTGCGAGAGAGACGGTTGTGGGACACCGACAGGACATTGGTGCCAAGTTTGGCCAACAGGTCGAGAAGTTTGGACAGCTGGCCCGGTTTGTCGGCGATGACGGTGGAAAATGAGGTGCGCCGGCCCGAACTGGCCAGGCCCTTGTCGATGATGCGTTCTAGCATGTTGACGTCAATGTTGCCGCCGGACAATATGGCCACGGTGGGGCCGTAAATAGGGCCGACCCGACCGTTCATGACGGCCGCCAGCGCCACGGCACCGGCGCCTTCCGAGACGATTTTCATGCGCTCCAGCAAAGAGAGGATGGCCGAGGCGATTTCGCCTTCCGACACCGTGACGATGTCGTCCAAATACTGGCGACACAGGCGATACGGCAGCTCACCCACGCGGGCGACAGCCACGCCATCGGCCAGTGTGGCGCAATCTTTGAGCGGCAGAACATGACCGGCCAGCAGGGAAGCGTTCATGGAAGCGGCGTTTTCGGGCTCCACACCCACCACTTTGACACTGGGATTGAGCATTTTTATGGCCAGCGCCACGCCGGCGGCCATACCGCCGCCGCCGATGGGGACGACAACCGTCTTGCAATGGGGCAAATCCTCCATGATTTCCAGACCAATTGTGCCTTGGCCGGCAATGATCAGCGGATCGTCAAACGCGTGGACAAATGCCAGGGCACGCTCAGACTGAATGGTACGCGCCGTTTCCAGGGCCTGGTCGAAATTGCTGCCACTGAGAACCACTTCGGCGCCATAGGAGCGCGTAGCGGCAATTTTTGAGAGCGGAGCGCCTTCCGGCATGACAATCGTGGTCTTGATGCGCAGCAACTGACCGGCCAACGCCACGCCCTGCGCGTGGTTTCCGGCTGAAGCGCAGATAACGCCGCGCGCCTTTTCCTCCTCCGCCAGCTGCGACATCCGGTAAAAAGCGCCGCGCAACTTGAAGGAGCCGGTGCGCTGCAGATTTTCAGCCTTGATGAAAACTTCGCTGCCCTCTCCAAACACGGAGGTGGAGGCCGGCAATAAATCGGTGTGGCGCACCGTGCCCGCGATGACTTGCCCGGCGTGGCGAATGGTGTCAAGAGTAATGGTCGTGTCCATGAGGCGCCCTCCCTGCATCTGGTGTTGAACAAAAAAAGAGATCATTACATAGAATAAAGAGATTTCCCTCTGATTATACCACGAATCCGGCACGGGGAAAGGATTTTTTACCGGGGAGGATTGCTATGCGTCCGGCCATATTGCTGACAGGTGGGCAGACCGTTGTTGAAGGGGGCGCTGTAAGGCATTGGGTGCCCGACGCGTATGCGCGGGCTGTATACCGGGCGGGCGGACTGCCGTCGCTGGCGGTCAGCGCGTCGGCCGACTATGCCGATCCGTTCGACGGGCTGCTGTTGACCGGCGGCGCGGACGTAGATCCGGCCTGGTTTGGGGAGGCGGTTCTCAACGACACCGTTGAAATTGACCCCGAACGAGACAACAGAGAAAAGAAACTGTTTTTTGCCTTTTTAAGAGCCAACAAGCCCATCTTCGGCATATGCAGGGGTATACAAGTCTTGGCGGCGCTGCTCGGGGGGGCACTTTATCAGGATTTGCCCGCGCAGCGCGGCCTACAGCACAGCGGCCGCAAACTCTTCCATGACGTCACGCTGCAACCGGCGCATTGGATGGCGCGTCGGTTGGGAGAAATCACACAGGTCAACAGCTTCCACCACCAGGCCATCCGGGTGTTGCCCGACTGTCTGACGCCGGTGGGGTGGTCGGAGGACGGATTGGTCGAAGCGGTGGAGCATGTCTCTGCGCCGGTCTGGGGGGTGCAATGGCATCCCGAGCGCATGGTCGAAGAGCAAAAGAATCGGCCCTCACATGAGGTGCTGTTTGAGAGGTTTGTATTGCAATGCCGAACACACTGAAGACGGTCAATTTGGAGATGGGCTATCCGACGTCCGACGCCGCCGTGCGTCGATTGACCTACGAGCTGCATGCAGCCCGCGACTTGGGGTATGCCGCCGTTAAAATCATTCATGGCTATGGATCCTCCGGGACAGGCGGGCGCATACGTGTGGAGACGCGTAACTACCTCAACCGGATGCTGACCAGACGCCAGCTGCGTATGGTGGTAACGGGAGAGCAGTTTTCGATCTTTGACGAAATGACGCGTGCGTCGTTTGCCCGCTGTGATGAGCTGCGGCGCGACACGGATTTGGACAGGCATAACAATGGGGTGACCTTTGTTGTGCTGTAAAAAATTAGGAGTATTGCGGGGCGCCCGCGCCGGGAGGCGCGCAGCTCTCCGGCGCTCATGTCGTTATGGCGCGGGCGAAAAACGACGATAGTATTGTAGAGCCGCCACAGTGTCGGACACGGCGCAAAAGAGAAAAAAGGGAAGAAGAGCCCGCCCATACATGACTCCTGCGGTTGAAACGGGTCGTGCCAGAGGGGCGGTTCTGTTGAAAAATGAGAGGAACAGCAAGGGAGGTACGATATCATGTCTCAGGTATCCATGCTCACACCACTGGGTTGTTGCCCCTGCGGGAAAAAGCATGACACATCCCAGCCGGTCATGGACTTTTCGCCTGGCGCGCTGGCGCGTATTGGGCAGTCGCTTGATCAGGCGTCCATGCCGCGGCAGCTGCACCTGGCGGCGGATCGCAACACGCTGGGCGCGTGCCCAGGGTTGGCGGAGACGTTGACGGCTGCGGGTTTTGCCCTGACGATGACGGTCTTTGACAACATGATGGCCGGACGCGTAGACGACGCCAAGCGCATTCAAACGGAGTCGGCACAAGCCAAGGGCCTACTGGCCGTCGGCACAGGCAGCCTACACGACTTGTGCCGCTTTGTGGCGCATGAGACAGGAAAACCGTTGGCGCTGTTGGCAACAGCGCCGTCCATGGACGGCTTTGCCTCCACCATTTCCCCGATGATGTATAACGGCTTCAAGGTCACCATGCCCGGGGTGGCGCCGCGGTGCATCATCGCGCCGACAGAGGTGCTTTCGGCCGCCCCGCTGGCACTCAGAGCCGCGGGGTTTGGGGACATAGTCGGCAAGATTACCGCGCTGTTTGACTGGCAGGTCAGTCATCTGGTGAGCGGAGAATACTATTGTCCACGGGTGCACAGCCTGATGGAAGAGGCGCTGCGGCAGACCTCCGCGCTGGCCGCAGGCATACGCGCGGGAGACGCCAATGCCATGGAGGAGCTCATGCGCGCGCTGGTGCTGGCCGGCTTGTGCATTCAGGCGTCCGGATTGTCCCGCCCGGCGTCGGGAGGAGAGCATCATCTGGCGCATTTTTGGGAGATGCGCGCGGTTGCCGCCGGACGCACACCCGCGTTTCACGGCGCGGAGGTGGGCGTCGCCACGCCGATTGTCATTGCACTTTACAAAGAACTGGCCTCGGGCGAATGTCCGCCGCTGGCGCTTCCGGCGTTCCCGGAAGAGGAACTGCGAGCGCATTTTGGCGCGGTGTATCCGCACATCGCAAAGGAGAACTCACCCGACCCGCTGGAAGCCATTGATCTCCGACACTTGCGCGCCGTGTGGCCGAATATACGCGCACTGGCGCAGGCACTGCCGCCGCCCGAAGAGATCTGCGCACTGCTGAGGTCGGCGGGTGCGCCGGCCACGCCGATGGAACTGAGTTTGCCGACGGGGTGGGATGTTGACGCCGTTCGATACGGACGCTTTGTGCGCAGACGGATTACCTTGCTGCGATTGAGCAGCCTATTTTGTCAGGGGAGGTAATATTGTGCTGGAGGAACTCAAACAACAGGTCTATGAGGCAAATATGGCGTTGCCGCGCATGGGGTTGGTGCTGTTTACCTGGGGCAATGTCAGCGGGATTGACAGGCAAAGCGGCCTGATTGTCATCAAACCGTCCGGTGTCGACTACGCGTGCATGCGCCCGGAGGACATGGTGGTGGTCGACGACACGGGCCGTGTTGTGGAGGGAACGTTGCGTCCGTCGTCGGACACGCCGACACACGTGGTTCTCTATAACGCTTTTCCGACGCTGGGCGGAATCACGCACACCCATTCCACCTATGCCACATGCTGGGCGCAGGCCATGCGGGGGATTCCCGCGTTTGGCACGACTCATGCGGACACCTTCTACGGCGAGGTGCCTTGCACAAGAAGGCTTACAGATGAAGAGATTCGATCTGACTACGAGGAAAACACAGGTCGTGTCGTTGTAGAAAAATTCCAACGGGGCAAAATAGATCCGCAGGCGGTCCCAGCTGTCGTTGTGGCGTCACATGGTCCTTTTGCCTGGGGCAAAGACCCCATGTCGTCGGCTGTTCATGCCGCCGTTCTGGAGGAGGTGGCCCGCATGGCGCTTTTGACAGAACAGATTGCGGGGCAAGCCGATCCGGCCATTCAGCGGGAGTTGCTGGATAAGCACTACCGGCGTAAACACGGAAAAGAAGCCTATTACGGGCAAAAATCGTAACGCAGTCAAGAGAGAAGTGATGTCATGAGAGTTGACGGCGGAACCCCGCAATTGCCGAGAGAGGGCGCCCGGCAGCAGTCGGGGCCGCTTTCTGTGCGGCCGGGCGACGTCATAGACGCCGAGGTGGTTTCCGCCCGGGACGGGCAGCTCACCTTGAAAATGTCGGACGGAACGGTTGCCACGGCCCGGTCGGAGCGCCCGATCCCCGCTGTGCCTGGGCATATGCTGCGTCTGAGCGTACTCAGTCAGCTTGGCGACATGCTGACGGTGGAACAGTCCCGGCAGGAGCCCGCGCCGCGCGATCTCCTCCGTCAGTTGGGGTTGAAGGCGACCCAGCAAAACCTCGGCTTGGCGGAAGCCATCGTGTCGTCCGACTTGCCGGCGGGCCAACAGAGCTGGGACAAGCTACAGCAAGCGGCGACGGCCTTCCCTGAACTGTCGCCTGAACAAGCGGCCTTTATGCTAAAGCATCAAGTGCCGATCAACCGCCAAAACGCGGTGCTTTTTAATCGGCTTTCTTCCCAAGAGCATCTATTGGGCAATCAACTGACGAAACTGGAGGCGCTGCTGGCAGATGCGGCCCGCACGACCTCTTTTGACGCCGGAGAGGCGCCCGTCGTTCCGGGCTCGTTTGGACCGGTGTTTGCGCAGAAAGATGAGACAGGGGCATCGATAGCCCATGCCGTCAGCGGCATTAGCGATGGCTCTTTGATCCTGACGCAGGCGGAAGAGACACTCGTGACAGAGGCAAAGCCATTGGAAAGAAACGTGTTGGCGGATCGGCCCGCTACGACAACGTCCATGACAGAGTCGGTGCAGACATCGCCGGAAACGGACGCGCCCAGTGAACACCACGTGACGATATCGGCCCAACCTGATCGAAAAAACGCCTGGGAAGGCAGCCCCATATCTGGTGTTGCGGACGGAAAAGATGACGTAATGGCGTCAAAAACCGTTGGAGGGGCGTCTGCGTTACCGCCGGGCGTCACCAAGAGCCCGGAGAGCAATAAACCCCCAAACAAGGCAGGGAATTACACTGCGGCGGTCGAGTCAAAGTCAATGACAAACAGAGGGGTGTCAATAGAAACAGATATTCTTGGAACTGGGAAAAACATTGAAAATAGAGATGTTAATTCAGTTGCTGGCAATAAAACAATCGCTTCGCTCAAGGAGACAATCACAGACTTGTTTTACAAAATCAGGAAAGAACAAAGCGCGACACAGTCTGAACGTCTGCCGGTGGCCAAGCTGACCCGGGCGATGGCGGACGCGCTGAAAACGGTGGCCGAAAACATCGAGTCGCTGCCGGCGGCGCAGCGGGATACGGCCTTGGGGCTCGTAAAGGACATCACCAGCGGGATTCGGTTTTCTCAGCAATTGCAACACTTTTCAGCCGTGATACAGATGCCGGTCGACGTAAACGGACAGCAGGCGACGGCCGAACTGTATGTATTCAAAGACAAGGCTGGACAAAAAAGAGTCGATCCACAAAATGCCACGCTGTTTCTCTCGCTGGGCACGGCGCACATAGGGCGCGTGGAGACGCTGGTGCGGGTGATCGGCCAAAATGTCGAGTGTGACTTTCACATGGAAGAGACGCAATGGGCCGACGAGAGCCGGGCGCAAGCGGGGATGCTGCGACAGCTGCTGGAGAGCAGTGGCTATCGCCTCATGCGGTCGTCATTTTCACAGGAGGCGCCGGCCGTGGGGCCAGTGTCCATCAACGAGGCCAAAGAAAAGTTTTCAAAACGATACCGATTTGAGGCAAAAGCATAAAAATCGGTACATATGCAAGTATGATGACATCGGAAGTGGGCGTGTCACGGGAGAAAATACCGGGCACGCCCACTTCTGTTCGGGCAACAGTGTCACAACATGCTCTCCGGTCCCCAGTCGTTCACGGCTTCTACGCTTTCAGTGTCGGGCGCCACAAATACTTGCGCTGAGGC